>NZ_CP096433.1:7500-417500 GCF_054161295.1 Ensifer sp. D2-11 | reverse complement strand
TACGTCAACGCCAAGTTCGGCGACGCCGAGACGCGGTTCTATCGCTTCCAGGATCCGGACGACAATTCGATCGATTATTTCGACAAGGACGGCAAGAGCATCCGCCAGTTCCTGTTGCGCAATCCCGTTCCGAACGGCCATTTCCGCTCCGGCTTCGGCATGCGCCGCCACCCTATCCTCGGCTTCTCGCGCATGCACACCGGCGTCGACTGGTCCGCTCCGCGCGGCACGCCGATCATCGCGGCCGGAAACGGCGTCGTGCAGAAGGCCGGCTGGGACTCCGGCGGCTACGGCAACCAGACGCTGATCCGCCACGCCAACGGCTATGTGTCGTCCTACAACCACCAAAGCGCGATCGCCAAAAGCGTCAAGCCGGGAACGAAGGTCGTCCAGGGTCAGGTGATCGGCTGGGTCGGAACGACCGGCCTTTCGACCGGCCCGCACCTCCACTACGAGTTGATCGTCAACGGCAACAAGGTGGATCCCTTGCGTATCCGGCTGCCGGGAGGAAAATCGCTCGGCGGCGAGGCGCTGGCGAAGTTCGAGAAGGAACGCGAACGCATCGACGAGCTTCTCGGCGACGATGCGAACGAGGTCGCAAGCAAGTAGCCACACAGCAACGGTATCGCGAACTCGTAACAAAAAGGCCGCCCTGAGGGCGGCCTTCGTGGCTGTCGGAATGCGAGGCTTACGCGGCTTCCTTGTTCGCCCCTGCCCCGCGCTTGAAGTTCAGACGGTCGGAACCGGCAACGACCTTGATCACCGAGCCATCCGGGAACTCGCCCTGCAGCACTTTTTCGGCCAGCGGGTCCTGAACGTATTTCTGGATCGCCCGCTTCAGGGGGCGAGCGCCGTAGGCCGGATCGTAGCCCCTGTCCGCCAGGAAAACGCGGGCATCGTCCTCGAGCTCGAGCGTGATCTTGCGATCCGAGAGGAGCTTGCGCAGCCTTTCGAGCTGAATGTCGACGATCGCGCCCATTTCCGAGCGGCGCAGCCGGTGGAAGAGGATGATCTCGTCGACGCGGTTCAGAAATTCCGGACGGAAAGCGGCTCTCACCACTTCCATGACCTGATCGCGAACCGCATCGCTGTCCTCGTTTTCGCCGAGTGCGGTCAGGTATTCCGCACCGAGGTTGGAGGTCATGATGATCATCGTGTTCTTGAAGTCGACCGTGCGCCCCTGACCATCGGTCAGACGCCCATCGTCAAGCACCTGCAGAAGCACGTTGAAGACATCCGGATGCGCCTTCTCGATCTCGTCGAACAGCACGACCTGATAGGGCCGGCGGCGGACCGATTCCGTCAGCGCCCCACCCTCCTCGTAACCGACATAGCCGGGAGGCGCGCCGATCAGGCGGGCGACCGAATGCTTCTCCATGTACTCGGACATGTCGATCCGCATCAGCGCGGTTTCGTCGTCGAAGAGGAAGCGGGCAAGCGCCTTGGTGAGCTCCGTCTTGCCGACGCCGGTCGGACCCAGGAAGATGAAGGAGCCGATCGGCCGGTTCGGATCCTGAAGCCCTGCGCGCGAACGGCGAACCGCCCGCGAGACGGCCTGCACGGCATCACCCTGACCGACGACCCATTTCGCCAGCTCGTCTTCCATCCTGAGCAGCTTGTCGCGCTCGCCTTCCAGCATCTTGTCGACCGGAATGCCGGTCCAGCGTGACACGATATGGGCGATGTTGTCAGGGGTCACGACCTCCTGCACCATCGGGTTGGCGCTGGCACCATCCTGGCTTTCCGCTTCGGCCAGTTCCTTTTCGAGATTCGGGATCACCCCGTAGGCAAGCTCCCCTGCCCGCTGGAATTCGCCCTTGCGTTGCGCGATCTGCAACTCGTTTCGCGCTTCGTCGAGCTGTTTCTTGAGATCGGCGGCCTGCCCGAGCTTCTGCTTCTCGGCCTGCCAACGCGCAGTCAGTGCGGCTGCCTCCTCTTCGAGCGAAGACAGATCGAGTTCGAGCTTGGCAAGGCGATCCTTGGAGGAAACGTCGGTCTCCTTTTTCAAGGCCTCACGTTCGATCTTCAGTTGAATGACGCGCCTGTCGAGTTCGTCGAGTTCTTCCGGCTTCGAATCGACCTGCATCCTGAGGCGCGAGGCTGCCTCGTCCATGAGGTCGATCGCCTTGTCCGGAAGGAAACGATCGGTGATGTAGCGGTTGGAAAGTGCCGCAGCCGCAACCAGCGCGGAATCGGAGATCCGCACCTTGTGGTGCTGCTCGTATTTTTCCTTCAGGCCGCGCAGGATCGAGATCGTATCCTCGACCGTCGGTTCCTCGACCATCACCGGCTGGAACCGGCGGGCAAGGGCTGCGTCCTTCTCGACATGCTTGCGGTATTCGTCGAGCGTCGTCGCGCCGACGCAGTGCAGTTCGCCGCGGGCAAGCGCGGGCTTCAGGAGGTTCGAGGCATCCATAGCCCCGTCCGCCTTGCCTGCACCGACCAGTGTGTGCATTTCATCGATGAAGAGGATGATCTCGCCACCTTCCGAGCGCACTTCGTTCAGCACGGCCTTGAGCCGCTCTTCGAATTCACCGCGGAACTTCGCACCGGCGATCAGCGCGCCCATGTCGAGCGCCATCAGGCGCTTGTCCTTCAGGCTTTCAGGCACATCGCCGTTGACGATCCTGAGCGCCAGGCCTTCCGCGATGGCGGTCTTGCCGACGCCCGGCTCGCCGATCAGCACGGGATTGTTCTTCGTCCGGCGCGAGAGCACCTGGATCGTTCGGCGAATCTCGTCGTCGCGGCCGATCACCGGATCGAGCTTGCCTTCCCTCGCCTCGGCGGTCAGATCGCGCGCATATTTCTTGAGCGAATCGAAGCCTTGTTCGGCATTGGCGCTGTCGGCGGTGCGGCCCTTGCGGATTTCGTTGATGACCTGGTTGAGCTTCGTCGGCGTGACGCCGGCCTTGGAGAGGATCGACGCCGTCGCGGCCGAGCTTTCGATCGCCAGCGCCAGGAGCAGGCGTTCGACGGTTACGAAGCTGTCGCCGGCCTTCTTGGCCGCATCTTCGGCTGCGGTGAAAACCTTGGCGAGCGGCTGCGACAGATAGACCGAGCCGTTGCCGCCGGTCACCTTCGGAAGCTTCGCCAAAGCTGCGGCCGTACCGACCTTGGCTTCCCGCGCATTGCCGCCGGCGCGCTCGATAAGCGAAGCCGCCATGCCCTGATCGTCGTCGAGCAATACCTTGAGAACGTGCTCCGGCGTAAATTGCTGGTGCCCTTCGGCCAGCGCATAGGTCTGGGCCGACTGCAGGAAACCGCGGACGCGTTCCGAATATTTTCCGATATCCATTCTTTACCTCCATAGCCCGGCGAGCCCATCAACGTGGCACTGGCCGGTGTTTCAGGATCGGGCTCCCGCATTCGGCAAGCCCGTTTAATTCATCGCCGCGCGCCTCTTTGGAGGCGCTGACAATTTGAGTTCCTGTCCCGTCCTCGCATTGCGAGATCAGGTCTTCGAAGCGAAATATGGGGCAGCGCACTTCTGAATTAAAGAGCGGCAAATGGAGGCGGCAGAGACAATCGCGTGCGAATGCGATCGCGCGGTGGATGCGGCACGCGTCGAGATCTTCCGCGAAAGCAAAAAGCCCAGCCGTTACGGGCTGGGCTTTTAAAAGAATTGCTGCGGAAGGGTTATTCCGAGGTGGCGAGCGCCGGGGTATTGCCATCGGTTTCGGGCTGCGCGTCGCCCCCTGCCTCTTCCTGCGCGCCACGGCGCGGCTGCCGGCGAGGCCGGCTCGTGCTGCGGCGACGGGAGGCCGAACGACCGGCCGAGCCCTGCGCCTCCTCTTCCATGGCGACTTCGGCAGGCATGCCCTCGATCACGGGCTGAGGACCCGAACCGTCGATGACCGGCTGAGGCTCGTTGGCCGGAGCCGCTGCGGCCGACGGAGCGACCGGCATTTCCTCTGAATAGCCCTGATCCAGATCGTCCTGATCGCGATCGGCAGAGTCACGATCCTGATAGTCCTGGCGTTCGTCGCGCTGGAACCGGTCCTGCATCTGAGCCTGCGCAGCCGCGATGATGCGGTTGTAATGCTCGGCGTGCTGCAGATAGTTCTCAGCGATCACGCGGTCGCCGGAGCTCTGCGCGTCGCGAGCAAGGGCCGCATATTTTTCGGCGATGTGCTGTGCGGTACCACGAATCTTCACATCCGGGCCGGAGCTATCGTAGGTCCGCGTCAAGGGATTGGATCCCTTGCGATTGTTGTTGTTGTTGTTTCCGCTGTTGTTGTTATTCCGCCCACGGCCGCGCTTGTTTTGCTGTCCTGGCCTCATAGTCCATTCACCTGAATTTTCTTGATAATGATGATCATGTGGTTCCGCTCTCGGTGCGGAAGTCCGCACCCGAGAAAACATGCGCCATGGCAGATCGCCTCTTCGCGATCTCGGCGCCGGTCGACGTTAAATTAACAGGTACCCGCACAAGGCACTGTCGAACCCTAGCAACTCTTTCTTGAGAGCAATCCCCGTGGCCAGGTCATACTGGAACGAATCTTTGATCCAAGACCTTCTGCCCAGTGCGCGGGGTGAAACTAGCCCGCTTCCTTCGGGATTCCAAGCCCTTTCTTTGCTCTTCCGGAAAGAGAAGTGCGAGTGCAGCATTTTTTCAACGGTTATTGCTGCGCTCAATATCCTGCTGGAACACCAGGACCCGATCGTTGCCGCCGAGGTCCTTTGCGGCAGAGAGCAAACGAAAGCCCTGCGCTTCGAATAGCGCCGTTACCGCTCGTTTTTGATCGAAACCGATTTCCAAGCCTATTACGCCGTCTGTTTCAAGATGGCGACCAGCGTGAGAAGCAATGGCACGATAGGCATCAAGCCCATCCTCTCCGCCATCAAGTGCGGCGACCGGATCGTGGTATCTCACTTCCGGTTCAAGCTCCGGTATTACATTGGACCGGATATAAGGCGGATTTGAGACGATGATATCGAACCGTCCATCCACCGCCTCGAACCACTTGCTTCGAACGGTTCCGAAGCGCTCCGCCAAGCCATTCCTGCGAGCATTTTCAAGTGCCGTCGCCAGGGCGTCTTCGGATATATCGGTACCGAGACCGCGCGCGTCAAGTACCGCTGCGAGAAGAGCGAGACAAATCGCACCCGTGCCCGTTCCGAGGTCGACGATGCGACAACTCCCTTTGCTTGAGGCGATCCGCCGCGCATGGGGAATCAGGCAGTCGACCAGGATCTCGGTGTCCGGACGCGGTTCCAGCGTCTCTTTCGAGAGCTTGAGCTTCAGGCCGAAGAATTCCCGCTCGCCGAGAATCCGATAGACCGGCTCGTGCGCCGCGCGGCGCTCGACCGCGGCACGAATGCGCGCGGCATCCTCGTCGCTGATGGGCTCCCTTCCGCGCGTCAGGAGCGCGGCAAGCGCAAGGTCGAGCAGGCCGGAGATCAGGTGCCGTGCATCGAGCCCCGCCGATTCGAGGCCGGCGGCCTTGAGCCTGTCGCGGCTCTCGGCTAGGAGGCTGTCGAGGGTTTGGGCCATTGAAACTCAGTTCTGCCTTTCGCCGAGCAGCGCGAGCTGGCTTGCCTGATAGTCGGCGAGCAGCGCATCCACCACGTCGTCGATCTCACCTTCCATCATTCGGTCGAGCTTGTAGAGCGTGAGATTGATACGGTGGTCGGTCAAGCGTCCCTGCGGGAAATTGTAGGTGCGTATGCGCTCGGAACGATCGCCGGAACCTACCTGGCTCCTGCGGTCGGCCGAACGCTCGCTGTCGGCGCGCTGCCGTTCCATGTCATAAAGCCGGGAGCGCAGCACCTGCATCGCCTTGGCACGGTTCTGATGCTGCGACTTCTCCGAACTGGTGACGACGATGCCGGTCGGAATATGGGTTATGCGCACGGCCGAATCGGTCGTGTTGACGTGCTGCCCGCCTGCTCCCGAGGAACGCATCGTGTCGACGCGGATGTCCTCCGGGCGGACGTCGATGTCGATCTCTTCGGCCTCCGGCAACACCGCGACCGTAGCCGCCGAGGTATGGATCCGGCCGCTCGCTTCCGTCTCCGGCACGCGCTGCACCCGGTGGACGCCGGACTCGAATTTCAGCCGCGAGAAGACACCGCGGCCCGATACCGTTGCGATGATTTCCTTGTAGCCGCCGGCCTCGCCCTCGCTCGCCGACAGCACTTCGACGCGCCAGCCCTTGCTCGCGGCGTATCTCTCGTACATGCGGAAGAGATCGCCGGCAAAGAGCGCCGCTTCCGAGCCACCCGTACCGGCGCGGATTTCGAGGATCGCGCTCTTTTCGTCGGCCGCATCCTTCGGCAGAAGCAGGATCTGGATTTCCTGCTCGAGCGCTTCGATCTTCTCTTCGACCTCCGGCTTTTCCATCTCCGCGAGGTCGCGCATGTCCTTGTCGGTCGCCCGGTCGGCAAGCATTGCTGCGATGTCGGCGAGCTCGGCAGTCGCCTTCTCATAGGCGCGAATCTTCGAGACGACCGGCTGCAGCTCGGAATATTCCGAGGCCAGCTTCACGTAAACGTCGGCCGACGGGCCGGCGGACATGCGCGCCTCGATTTCGCCGAACCGCCGCTCCAGTTCGCGCATCTTTTCAACGGGAAGCTTTGCCAAATCTCACTCCAAATGCACTCGCCTCGCCCGGATCGCGTCCGGACGGAGACGAGAGCCCTCTTGTTCAATCTAAACCGGTATGCCGTTCGCCGCAGCGAAATCGACCAGGAGCTGGCGGATCGACGTGTCGGATTTGACGTCGTCGAGCGCTGCCTCGAGGAGTTCGTTGAGCCTGCCGGCATCGAGCGCCAGGAGCATTGCCTTGACCGGTCCGACAGCCGTCGGCGACATCGAAACCGACCGGAAGCCGAGCCCGAGCAACGCCATGGCCGAAAGCGGTTTGCTTGCCATCTCGCCGCAAAGCGTCACCGGCGTATTGTTGCGCTCGCCGGCCCGCACGATCTCCCGGAGAATCCGCAGGAACGGCCGGCCGAGAATATCGAAACGTTCGGAAACACGGGCATTGCCGCGGTCGACCGCCATGGCGAACTGGAAGAGATCGTTCGAGCCGACCGAAACGAAATCGACTTCGGCCATCAGTTCGTCGAGCTGCCAAAGCAGCGCCGGCACTTCCAGCATCGCCCCGAACTGCAGCTTGCGCGGCAATTGTTCGCCGAGCTTCGATTGGCGCTCGATCTCCTTCTGCAGGAGTTCTCGCGCGCTCTTCAGCTCCGCGACTTCCGTCACCATCGGCAGCATCATCTTGAGTTCGGCGCCGGCCGTCGCCCTCAGCATTGCCCGGAACTGGGTACGCAGCAGACCCGGCCGATCGAGCGACAGCCTGATGGCGCGCCAGCCGAGGGCGGGGTTCTCCTCTTCCGTGGCACGGAAATAGGGTACGACCTTGTCGCCGCCGATATCCAGCGTCCGGAAGGTGACCGGCTTCCCCGCCGTCTGCTTCATGACGTTGCGATAGAAGGCTTCCTGCTCCTCGGCCTTGGGCATGGTTGAAGCGATCATGAACTGCAGTTCGGTCCGGAAGAGACCGATACCTTCGGCACCCGCCTCGTTCAGATGGGGCAAGTCGACCAGCAGACCGGCATTCATCTGCAACGTAATGCGCTTGCCGTCCTTCGTCAGCGGCTCGACATCCCGGAGAGCGCGGAACTGCGCCTGCCTGCGCGCACGGAAGCGCACTTTCTCCTCGTAAGCGCGCTGCAGATCGGCCATCGGCCGCAGATGCACCTTCGCATCGTCGCCGTCGACGATGATCGCATCGCGGTTTTCGGCGAGCGCCACTGCCCCCGCCGCCTGGCCGACCACCGGGATGCCCATGGCGCGGGCGACGATGACCACATGGCTGGTGACCGCCCCCTCCTCCAGCACGAGGCCGCGCACGTTCTCGCGCGGATAGTCGAGCAACTCCGCGGCACCCATGGCGCGCGCGACGACGATCGCGTCATTCGGGAAATCGGCAGCCGAAAGCTTGGCGCCATAACCCGAAAGCTGGCGCAACAGCCGGTTCGCAAGATCGTCGAAATCGTGCATCCGCTCGCGCAGATACGGATCGGTCAGCCGGATCATCCGCGCCTTGGTCTCGCTCTGCACCCGCTCCACCGCCGCTTCCGCCGTCAGGCCGTTGCGGATCGCCTCCTCGAGCTTTCTCACCCAGCCGCGGTCATGGGCGAACATGCGGTAGGTCTCGAGCACCGCGCGGTGTTCGCCTTCCATCGAAACGTCGCGGCGCGACAGCATGTCGTCGATGGAGATGCGCAGCGAGCCGAGCGCCTCCGCAAGCCGCTGCAGTTCGTGCTCCGTGTCCTCGTTGAGCAGATTGGTGACGACGATGCGCGGCTCATGCAGGACGACGTAACCGAGCCCGATGCCTTCGCCGTAGCTGTTGCCCTCGATCGTCACCGGGCGGGACAGATCGAGCTCGAGCCCGGGTTTGGTGATCTTCTTGAGCTCGCCGGTCGCGACCATCTCGGCGAGCACCATAGCGGTCGTTTCCAGCGCCTCGACCTCGTCCTCGCGATAGTTGCGCTGCGCCTTGTTCTGCACGACGAGGACGCCGAGCGCGCGTCCCGTGCGCAGGATCGGAACGCCAAGGAAAGAGTGATAGATCTCTTCGCCCGTCTCCGGCAGGTAGGTAAAGGCGGGGTGCGACTGGGCATCGGAGAGATTGAGCGGCCGTGCCGAAGCGGCGATCGTACCGACGAGACCCTGTCCCATCTTCAATTGCGCCAGGTGCACCGCCGTCTTGTTCAGACCTTCGGTCGCGTAAAGTTCGAGCACGCCATCGGAGCGCAGCACGTAAACCGAGCACACTTCCGCAACCATGTTCTGCGCAATCTGGCGAACGATCCGGTCAAGGCGCTCCTGCGGCTCGAGCGGTTCCGCCATGAGCTCGCGCAACCGCTTGAGGAGAACGCGCGGACCTGCGGAAAGGTCTCTCATCGCGTGGGGTCTCCTGAATAAGAATAAACGTCGGGCCCATGCGGGACGCCGCGGCCTCTGCATGCATCCTCGAAGCGAAATCGATCCGAGGACAAGACCATGCAGCAGTTCCAATCACTACAGCGACGTCTTCCGTGTCTTTTCAGACGCGCGGCGCCGGGTCGCGAATCCCAAATCAAATGCCTGCCGTTTAACTCTTATCCAGACCGTAGACGGAATGCAAAGTGCGAACGGCCAATTCGGCGTAAGGTCCGTCGATCAGGATGGAGATCTTGATTTCGGAGGTGGTGATCGCCTTGATGTTGATCCCCTTGTCGGCAAGTGCCCGGAACGCGGAAGCGGCGACGCCCGCATGGCTGCGCATTCCGATGCCGATCACCGAGACCTTGACGAGGCCCGACTCCGACTGAATGACGTCATAGCCGATCTTTTCCTTGTTATCGCCCAGAACCCTGAGGGCCTTGTCGACGTCGCCGGACGGCACGGTGAAGGTCATATCGGTCTTCGAGCCGTCTTCCGAAATGTTCTGGACGATCATGTCGACATTGATGTGGGCTTCCGCAAGCGGCCCGAAGATCGCGGCGGAAACGCCCGGCCGGTCGGCCAGGCGGCGCAGCGAGATCTGTGCTTCATCCTTGGCATAGGCGATGCCGGTTACGACTTCCTGTTCCACGATCTCATCCTCATCACAAATCAGCGTTCCGGGCGGGTTCATGAGATCACCCATGCCCGGCGCATCGGGATCCTCGAAAGAAGAACGCACGAATGTGCGTACCTTGTGCACCATGGCGAGCTCGACCGAGCGTACCTGCAGCACCTTGGCGCCGAGAGACGCCATTTCCAGCATTTCCTCGAAGGCGATCTTCTTCAATCGCCGGGCCTTCGGCTCGATGCGCGGGTCGGTCGTGTAGACGCCGTCGACGTCGGTGTAGATGTCGCAGCGATCGGCCTTGACGGCGGCTGCGATTGCGACGGCGGAGGTGTCCGAGCCGCCGCGGCCGAGCGTCGCCAGGCGGTTGTCCGGACCGAGACCCTGGAAGCCGGCGACGACCGCCACCTGACCCTCGCCCATGCGTCGGATGACATCGGCGCCGTCGATTTCGAGAATGCGGGCCGCACCATGGGCGTTGTCGGTCTTGATCGGCAACTGCCAGCCCTGCCACGAGCGGGCGTTGATGCCCATCGACTGCAGCGCGATCGCAAGCAGGCCGGAGGTCACCTGTTCGCCTGAGGCGACGACCGCGTCATATTCGCGCGCATCGTAGAAGGGGGCGTTCGAGCCCGCGACCTTCGGCATGTTTTCGACCCAGCCGACCAGCTCGTTGGTCTTGCCGGACATGGCGGAAACGACGACAGCAACCTCATGGCCGGCATCGACTTCGCGTTTCACATGGCGGGCGACATTGTGGATGCGGTTCAAATCTGCGACGGAGGTCCCGCCGAATTTCATCACGATGCGTGCCATTTCGCCTCTACCGTAACAACATGTTTGCGCGCCTGCCACAGCGACCTTGGAGCGTCCAAAAAGACGCGCGGCGCCGTAGACGCGACAGGAAAACGCCCCCGCCGGCGCCTGACGATCAAAAAGCTTGAGGAGACTTCTCGGACATCAGCAAGTCGCCGCCTCGGGGAGCGGAAAGTCGCGGCGTCTCTTAGCGGATCAGGGGGCTGCGTGCAATGGCCGTCAGAGCGGCGGCCCAATCGCGCTGGACATGACACTGCTCTCAATTAAAAACCACTTGCATAACAATATCAGTTCTGTCAATCTCACTCCAGACGCAGGGCGGCCGCCCAACGGGAGGAAGGACGATGCGCAAAGTCATCATGTGGGACATGGTCAGTGTCGACGGGTTTTTCGAAGCTCCGGGGCATGACATCGGCTGGTTCGTTTTTGAAGAGGAACTCGACGCCTATATCCGCGAGACGCAGTTCGAGGCCGGCACACTGCTCTTCGGCCGCACCACCTACGAACTCATGGCCGCCTATTGGCCCTCGTCCCGGGATCATATCGCCGCCTTCATGAACGGGGTCGAGAAATACGTCTTCTCCAGGACGCTCAGGAGTGCCGACTGGAACAACACTACCCTCGTTTCCGGCGATGCCGCCGACGAGGTCAGGCGCCTGAAAGACCGCGAAGGCGGCGCGATCTTCATCTTCGGCAGCGCCGATTTCGCTTCCACGCTGATCGCTCAAGGACTCGTCGATGAATACCGTCTCGGCATCAATCCGGTGCTGCTCGGCAAGGGCACGCCCCTCTTTCAGAACGTTCCAGGTCGGACGAAGCTCGAGCTGACCCATGTCCGCCCTCTCAAGTCCGGTGTCGTCATTCTGCATTACCGGCCGGAATCGGCGTGAGCGACCGAGCCCCATCGACCGTCAGACGAGCCTCAGGCCCTTGACATCCCCCTTCGATCGTCCGACTTCAACATCGGAATGAAGGGCTACAGCGATCTTCGCGCGCCTGATCGAGACGCGCGGCGCTGAAGGATGAGGCAAGGAGGCTCTGATGAGCGAGACGGCGCGCACGATCGACCAGAGCGAGGTGGACCGCTTTTCTGCCATGGCGGCCGAATGGTGGGATCCGACCGGCAAGTTCCGCCCGCTGCATAAATTCAATCCTGTGCGCCTCACCTATATCCGCGACAAGGTCTCGGAGCATTTCGGCCGCGATCCGAAGAGCCGGCAGCCGCTTGAGGGGCTGCGAGTCCTTGATATCGGCTGCGGCGGCGGACTCCTTTCCGAGCCGATGGCCCGGATGGGAGCGGACGTCGTCGGGGCCGACGCCTCGGAAAAGAACATCGGCATCGCCAGAACGCATGCGGCCGGCAGCGGCGTCAGCGTCGATTATCGCGCCGTCACGGCGGAGGCCCTTGCCGAAGCCGGCGAGAGCTTCGACGTCGTTTTGAACATGGAAGTGGTCGAGCATGTCGCAGACGTCGAATTCTTCATGACGACCTGTGCGCATATGGTGCGCCCGGGCGGCCTGATGTTCGTCGCCACAATCAACCGCACACTGAAAGCCGCAGCACTCGCGATCTTCGCGGCCGAAAACGTGCTGCGCTGGCTGCCCCGCGGCACCCACCAATACGACAAACTGGTTCGGCCGGACGAGTTGGAAAGACCGCTCGAGGCGAGCGGCATGGAGATTGCCGACCGCACCGGCGTCTTCTTCAATCCGCTGGCCAACCAGTGGAACCTGTCGAGGGATATGGACGTCAATTACATGATCGTGGCGAAACGGCCGATCTGAGCCCTGTCGTCGTCAGTTCGTGTCGTCCGGCAGCACCGGCAGCGGGGCGATCTCGATTCCCTCTTCGATGAGGGCAATCGCCTCTTCCGCGGTCGCCTTGCCGATCAGCCCGCGCTGGTCGGCTTCGCCGTAATGAATCTTGCGCGCCTCGTCCGGGAAGCGCTCGCCGACGTCTTCCGCGTTTTCGCGAATCGACTTCACCAGCTCCTTGAGCTTGGCAACCGTTTCCTTCTGGGCCTGGTCCATTACCAGTTCGCGGCGTGCTTCCTTCTTGCGCGCCGTGGAGACGGCAGGTGCCATCAGCTGCTTACTGACGGAAACGGAACCGCAACTGGGACAGGTGACCAGGCGCCGGGCGACCTGGCGGTCGAAATCGTCGCTAGAGGAAAACCAGCCCTCGAAGGCGTGGCCCTTGTCACAGGCAAGATTGTAGTGGATCAAGCTGCAGCGCCTCCTTTTCCCGCCGGAACCACCTCATCCAACACGAAGCTGCGCGCGTTCCTGAGGTTGGGAATCTTGGCGCGCGCCGCGTGCACCGCCACCACATCGATCTCGGCGACGATGATCTCCTCGCCGGTCGGTCCGGCTTCGGCCAGCACCCTGCCCCAGGGATCGATGATCATCGAGTGGCCGAAGGTCTCCCGGCCATCCTCATGCGTGCCCGCTTGGGCTGCGGCAATAACGAAGAGCCCGTTTTCGATGGCCCGGGCGCGCAGCAGGATTTCCCAATGCGCCTCGCCGGTCTGGCGCGTGAACGCCGCCGGCACCGACATGATCTCGGCTCCCGCCACGGCCTGCTGGCGGAAAAGCTCGGGGAAGCGCACATCGTAGCAGATCGAAAAACCGAGCTTGCCGAAGGGAAGATCGGCAGTACGGGCGGTATTACCCGGATGATAGGCGGCGCTCTCGCGCCAGCTTTCGCCATTCTCCAGATCCACGTCGAACATGTGGATCTTGTCGTAATCACAGATCTTCGCGCCGTCAGGCCCGAACAGGAAGCCGCGATTGGCAATCTTTCCATCCGCGCGCGCGATCGGTGTCGAGCCGACATGCAGGTGGAGCCCGAGCTCGCGGGCAAGTCGGGATGCCTCGCGAACGACGACGTCGTTCTCCCCATCCTTCAACACCGACCGCAAACCCGTCCGGTCGCGCTGAACCGCTCCGGTCATCTCCGGCGTCTGGACATAGGTTGCGCCCCGCGAAGCCGCTTCGCGCACCAGCTTCGCCATCGTCTCCGCATTTCCTGCGGGGTCGACACCGGAGCACATCTGGACGGCGGCAGCCTTGAACGTCATCGCCTTCTTTCTCCCAAGCGGAACTTTGGATCAAACCGATCCGGCATCGCAGCATTCATCTCTTTCGGATGGAAAGGCCAGTCGTGGCATTTCACTTCAGGCCGCGAGCAGATCGTCGAGCTTGCCGGCACGATCGAGCGCATGCAGATCGTCGCAGCCGCCGACGGGAACATCGTTGATGATGATTTGCGGGAAGGTCCTGCCGCCCCTGGATTTTTCGATCATCTCCTGGCGAAGTTCAGGTGCATAAGTGGCGTCATACTCGGTGAAGTCGACGCCCTTGCTTTCCAGAAGTTTCTTCGCCCTCGTGCAATAGCCGCAGAACTGACGCGTATAAATGACGACCGAAGCCATGGTCTCCAACTGCTCCTTCACCGGCATCGATCGCCGGACATCTTCTTGTCATATAGGACCGGACATGGCCCTTGCAAAGGTCAAAACCGTGACGTCTCCGGCGCCCGCACGCTTCAGCGCCCGGGTCGCGGCGGCGACGGTCGCGCCGGTCGTGTAGACGTCGTCGACGAGAACGATGCGCTTGCCCGCGAGTTCCCGCTTCGCGCCTTCGGGTACTGCGAAGGCGCCGCGGACATTGTCCTCGCGTGCCCTGGCCCCGAGTCCGACCTGCCGGCTCGTGCGCTTGATGCGGCGAAGGACATCCGGCCGATAGGCTCTTGCGGAACGCTCGGCAATGACGCGTGCAAGCTCCGCCGCCTGATTGAACTTGCGTCTCCAGAGGCGGAGCGCATGGAGCGGAACCGGCACGATCATGTCCGCCGCTGCCACGGCACCGTCGCCGGCGCGGATCATCCACTCCGCCATCATGGGTGCAAGGTCGGTGCGATCACGGTATTTCAGGCCATGCACGAGGTCGCGGACGATCCCTTCGTGAATGGCCACCGATCGCAGCCTGTCGAAGACCGGAGGATTGGCAATGGCCTCGGGCGAAACCGCGCTCTCGCCCGGATCGTAGGCGAAGGGCAAGCCCAGGACCTCGCAATAGGGCCGCTCGATGAACGGCATGCCTGCCCAGCAGGAAGCGCAGACGGCATGGGCATATCCGGTCAGCCGGCCGCATCCCGAGCAGACTGGCGGAAAGACGAGATCGACCGCCTGGGCCGAAATCCGGCGGAGGATGCCCACCCAATCCATCGCCCAGTTTTCCTGCCCGCCCGGTTTCATGCGCTTGACTTAATTCGTGTTGCTGTCTGTCGCGTTAGACCCTAACTGAGCAGAGGACGGAGGGTGCAGCAAGTTTTAATGCGCTGCAGCGGCCTCTGCGCGTCCGATAAGACGCGCGGCGCTGCAGGGTTTCTGTCGCACCCCGCGATTTCGGAGAGACTGTCGTGGAAATCATCTTTGACCAGAGCCTCGTCGAGGCGCATCGCCGGCGCGCGCTGCGCCAGGGCGACGAGAAGGCAGGCTTCCTGCTCGACATCGTCGCACAGGAACTTGCCGAGCGCGTGAGCGTCGTCGAACGGCAGTTCGAAACGGCCATGGAGCTGCACGGCTATACGGGTGCCGCCGCGCGCAGCCTTGCCACGACCGGCAAGGTCGGCACGATCGAGCGGGTGGAAACCGACAGCGCCTTCGGTTCGGCCGGCGAGCCGGTGACGGAGGCACCTCTGGAGCGCATCCCGGACGAACCGGCGTCGCTCAATCTCCTTGTGTCGCCACTGTCGCTCCATCTCACCAACGATACGCCCGGCGTCTTCATCCAGGCGCGCCGCGTGCTGAAGCCCGACGGATTGTTCCTTGCCGCAATACCCGGCAGCGGCACGCTGCAGGAGCTGCGCGAGGCGCTTCTCGCAGCCGAGGCGGAACTGACGGGCGGGGCGAGCCCCCGGGTGATCCCCTTCGCCGACGTGCGCGACATGGGAGCCCTTCTGCAGCGGGCGGGCTTTGCGCTGCCGGTGGCGGATACCGAGACCTACACCGTCCGCTACGATTCGCTTTTCGGCCTCATCCGCGACTTGCGCGCAATGGGCATGACGAACCCGCTCGCTTCGCGCAATCGCAAGCCGATGCCGCGGCGCTTCTTTCTCAGAGCCGCAGAAATCTACGCGCAGCGATTCTCCGATCCGGACGGGCGCATCCGCGCGACCTTCTCGATCATTTATCTTTCGGGCTGGGCGCCGCACGAGAGTCAGCAGAAGCCGCTCAAACCCGGCTCGGCAAAGCAGAGACTGTCCGACGCGCTTGGCGCGAGCGAGCACAAGCTCAAGGATGAAGGCGAGCCGTGATCCAGGCTCTTAGATCCAGGCTGCCTCGATCGTGTTGGTGACGAAGGTCAGCATGCCGAGCAGTGCGCCGGAGAAATTCTGCAGGCCGATGAGAAGGCCGACCGAGATCAGCGCGGCCAGGAGTCCGTATTCCACCGCCGTAGCGCCGTCGTGGTCTCGAAGCAGGCGTCTCAGCGTTTCCATTGGTCCTCCAGCCGCTCAGGACGTGCGTAGTTTCAAAAGATTGAAGCTCAGCGTCGCCTTTCGGCGCTCCGCTGCGCTCAGCATCCACTCCTGCTGCCATCGGCATCGATGATGCAGACGGCACCCGGCATCTCCTGAAGCACGCTGCGCCGAACGGTGTAGCGCTTGGCCGTACCGCCCGAGGGTATGGAGCCCGTCGAGATGTTGTCATAGTCGATCGGCGTGTTCGCAAGCATTCGCTTGTCGCTTTTGGACGACAGCATCGGCGTAAGGATGAGCGTCAGCGCAATGACCGCCGTGCCGAACAGCAGCGACAGATTGAGCACGCCTGTCCGGCGGGACTGGCTCGTCACCAGATCCTTGTCCTGAACCGTCCTCCAGAAATCCTCGTCCACCATCCCAGCCTCATGAAACACGTAAAGAGCGGCGGGCGAAGCACCCTTCCCAAAGCCTCGTCCTGACCACAACTGCCCGAAAACGGCGCCGTCGAGGTGACGCGCGCCGGAACTGACCCCATCATGCCCCGAGGTTGATAAACGTTCGATTAACGAATTATCGAATTTAGCGGGATTGCGCGCCCAGGGCGAAGTTCTTCACCGCTCTGTTAGGCGTTTCACTGATTCATTGAAACAGCCCTTCCGCACGTAAAAACGTTATACGCTTTTCATGGACGTGCTCCTAAAGCAAATCCATCAGGAACGGGATCAGCGGCTCGTCGGCGGGTGGCATGGCGTAGTCGCGCAACGCCTTCGGGCGCACCCACTTGATCGCCTGGCCTTCACAGCCTTCGGCAAACCCCTCGTAGCGACGGCAGATGTAAAGCGGCATCAGGAGGTGAAAGTCGTCGTAGCTGTGGCTCGCGAATGTCAGCGGCGCGAGGCAGGCGACTTTGGTGCGGATGCCGAGCTCCTCTTCGAGCTCGCGGATCAACGTCTCCTCCGGGGTCTCGCCGCTCTCGACCTTGCCGCCCGGGAACTCCCACAGGCCCGCGAGAGGCTTGCCTTCCGGGCGTTGCGCCAGCAGAACGCGTCCATCGGCATCGACGAGCGCGCAGGCGGCAACGAGCACGATCTTCTTACCCTGCATGTCCGTCAGACCTTCGGCGTTCGATAGAGATAGCGGTAGACCTCGGTGAAACCGGCCTTGCGATAAAGCTCGATCGCAGCCCCGTTGTCGGCCTCCACCTGCAACCAGGCCTTCTTCGCGCCCTTGAGACGGGCCCAACGGAGCGAGGCGTCGAGGAGAGCACTGCCGACCCCGCGCCGGCGAACCGCTTCGGCAACCGCGAACTGCATGATGCCGGCAAGATCATTGTCGTGCACGACGAGCGACACCGCCGTCGGCCCGATCTTTCGGTCCTCGAACAGGAACAGGCCGCATTCGGGCTTGATGGCGTTGATGATCCCGGTCAGCGCCTGCTTGGCTTCCGGAGGATCCCTGCCGATCAGGATGCGGGCATCCACGAAACGGCCGACATCCTTGATCGGCAGATGGTCGATGCCTTCGCTGAAATCGCGCTCCGCCAGATCGAGCGCCAGAACCAGACTGTGCGCGAACGACGTCCAGCCCTCGCCATCCATATGGTCGATCATCTTCGGCGGCGTCAGCGGCGTCTGGCGAACCGTGAGCGTGCGGCCCGATTCGGCAAAAAGCCTGCGCGCCTTCTCCAACCGGATGGCTATGTCGCGATAGTCGGACGGATCGAGCGGGTTGACGGAATTCAGGCGCTTGGAAGGGTGCCCCGCCGTCAGACGGATAAGCCAGCTGCCGTCATATTGCACCGACGAGGCCGGCCAGGCGCGAAAACCCACTGCTTCCAGCCGCCGCACGCTCGGTAGGTCGA
Organism: Ensifer sp. D2-11; assembly: GCF_054161295.1. Classification (NCBI taxonomy): domain Bacteria; kingdom Pseudomonadati; phylum Pseudomonadota; class Alphaproteobacteria; order Hyphomicrobiales; family Rhizobiaceae; genus Ensifer; species Ensifer sp. D2-11. The sequence goes on along the minus strand of NZ_CP096433.1, from coordinate 399,769 downwards.
CCGCGACCGTTTCCCCGTTCCCCGCCCCGTCGCCGGGCGGCTCTCTGCCGTTCGATGTCATGTCCATAGCCTTGAATGCTGCGGGGCCGGAAAGAGCGCGCGGCTTTCCGGCCGCAACCCGCTCTCTCAACTCCTCGACCGTATCAGCTTCTGTAGTCGCCGTTGATTTCGACATATTCCTTGGTCAGGTCGCAGGTATAGACCGTGGCGCGGCCCGAACCCAGACCGATATCGACGCGGATCGGAATGGTCTCGCCCTGCATGACCGCAGTCGCGGCCGCTTCCGAATAGGCCGGATCGCGCTCGCCCTCGACTGCGACGCGGATATCGCCGAACCAGATCGCCAGCCGGTCGCGCTCGGCCATCTCTCCCGACTTGCCGACGGCCATGACGACGCGCCCCCAATTGGCGTCCTCGCCCGCAACCGCCGTTTTGACGAGCGGCGAATTGGCTATCGAAAGTGCGATACGTTTGGCGGCGGCATCGTTTTCCGCGCCCTCGACCGTCACCTCGACCATCTTGCGCGCGCCCTCGCCGTCGCGCACGACCTGCAACGCCAGATCACGCAGCAGATCGTCGAGCGCGGCGCGGAACCCGTCGAGACGCGGGTCGGCCGCGTCCTCGACCTTCGCCTGGCCATCGCCTGCCGCCGCACCGGTCGCAAACAGCATCAGCGTGTCGGAGGTGGACGTGTCGCTGTCGACCGTCACCGAATTGAAGGTGGGTTCGACGCCTGCCTGAAGCAGTGCCTGAAGCGCCGCCGGGGCAATGTCCGCATCGGTGACGACGAAGGAGAGCATGGTCGCCATGTCGGGCGCGATCATCCCGGCGCCCTTGGCGATCCCGTTGATCGCGACCTTGACACCACCGATCTCGGCGCTGCGGGTGGCAACCTTCGGATAGGTATCGGTCGTCATGATCGCTTTGGCCGCTTCGAACCAGAAGTCCTGGGTGGCGGACGCGGCGAGCTCATCGAGAACACCGGCGAACTTGGTGGCGTCGAGCGGCTCGCCGATGACGCCCGTCGACGCCAGGAAGACCTCCGCCTCGCTGCAGCCGACGGCCTTTGCCGCGGCCTCGGCCGTGAGCCTGGTCGCCTCCCTGCCCTTCTTGCCGGTGAACGCGTTGGCATTGCCCGAGTTGACGACGACGGCGCGCGCAATGCCGCCGGGCAGGTTCTGCCGGCAATGATCGACGGGAGCGGAGGGGCACTTCGACCGCGTGAACACGCCGGCCACGGATGCCGGCCGGTCGAAGAGCATCATCAGCACGTCGGTCCGGTTCTTATACTTGATCCCTGCGGCAGCGGTCGCCATGCGTACGCCGCGAAGGGCCGGCATTTCGGCAAAGGTTTTCGGAGCAAGCGGAGAGACGGAACCGGACATGGGATTGAACCTGCTTTTCAGAAGCCTCGGATGTTGTGCGAAATGCCCGAACGGCATTCAGCCGTCGGGCATCCGGATCTTTGAAGGCAGAGCGGAGCAAATGCGAGCGACCTCAGCCTCCGCTCGGGGCGCGCCTCACGAAGGGGCCGCCCGACCGTAATTACTTGGTTTCCTGCGGCTTGCCGGCCTCGTCATAGGCCTTCTTGAGCGCCGGATCGGAGATTTCGACCGCAGTGCTCTCCTTCGCGGAATTCAGAAGCTCGAGGTACTTGTCACGCATGACGAGCTGGCGAACCTGCGGCTCGACCTGTTCGAGCGTCGGCGGAGCCTGGGGACGCTTGTCCTCGATGAGGATCACATGGAAGCCGAACTGCGTCTTGACCGGCGTCTTCGTATAGGCGCCCTTTTCGAGCGCGAAGGCGGCCGTCTCGAATTCAGGCACCATGCGGCCCTTGGTGAAGTAGCCGAGATCGCCGCCCTCTTCCTTGTTCGGGTCGGTGGACTTGGCCTTCGCAAGATCGGCGAAGTTCTTGCCCGCATCGAGCTCCTTGATGACGTCCTTCGCCTCGTCTTCGGTCTTGACGAGGATATGGCGGGCCTTGACCTCTTCCTGCGGCGGAATCGCTGCGACTTCCTTGTCGTAGCGCGCCTTCACTTCTTCGGAAGTTACGGCATCGACCACGTGCTTCTTGAAGAATGCGTTGTGCAATTCGCGTTCGGTCAGGAAGGCGACGCGCTGCTTGAACGCCTCGTCGTTCTGAAGTCCTTCCTTCTCGGCGTCCTTCAAAAGAAGCTTGACGTCGATGACGGCCGAAAGTGCTGCCGCGCGCTTCTGTTCGTCGGGCATCCGCTGGAGCTGCGGATCGAGGCTCGTGATTGCGAGATCAAGTTCCGACTGGCGGATTTCCTGGTCGCCGACTTTCGCGATGACCGGATCGGTCCCTTCGGCGCGGGCGACACCCGCCGCGATCATCGCGACCAGTGCCGCGGCCGCAAGGGTCTTGTATCTAGACATGTTTCTAACCTTTCACCATTGGCCGCCAGCGCGATTGCCTCCGGCCCCGAGGGGCTGCACAACAACCAGAATGTGGCGGTTCTGTAGCCGTCCGGCCGTGCAAGTGCGTTGACATAATCCGACCCCCCTCTTATCTGTCACGCAACCTCGCGTCCAGAACAGTTTCCGGGCGTTTCGCGGCGTGACGCGGTTTTTCGACCGCGCGCCTGAAACCCCAGGCGACAAATAAGGAAAGGACCATTTGCATGGTCAGTCTCGGCGGCTTTGCCCGCAAGTTGTTTGGTTCCGCCAACGATCGCCGCGTCCGCGGCTACAAGGGACGGGTGGACGCCATCAATGCTCTCGAAGCGGAAATGAAGGCGCTGAGCGACGAGGCCTTGGCGGCGAAGACGGCGGAATTTCGCCGTGAGCTCGCCGATGGCAAGACCCTGGACGATATTCTCGTGCCGGCCTTTGCGGTCGTTCGCGAGGCTGCGCTTCGCGTCCTCGGGCTGCGCCCTTTCGACGTCCAGCTGATCGGCGGCATGATCCTGCACGAGCGCGCCATCGCGGAAATGAAGACCGGTGAAGGCAAGACGCTCGTCGCAACCCTTCCCGTCTATCTCAATGCGCTCGCCGGCAAGGGCGTGCATGTCGTCACCGTCAACGACTATCTCGCCCAGCGCGACGCCGGCATGATGGGCCGCATCTACGGCTTCCTGGGCATGACCACCGGCGTCATCGTCCACGGTCTTTCCGACGAGCAACGCCGCGACGCCTATGCCTGCGACGTTACCTATGCGACGAACAACGAGCTCGGCTTCGACTATCTCCGCGACAACATGAAGTACGAGCGCGGGCAGATGGTCCAGCGCGGCCACTTCTTCGCCATCGTCGACGAAGTCGACTCGATCCTGGTGGACGAGGCGCGCACGCCGCTCATCATCTCCGGCCCGCTCGACGACCGCTCCGATCTCTACAACACCATCAACGAATTCATTCCGCTCCTGTCGCCGGAAGACTATGAAATCGACGAGAAGCAGCGCTCGGCCAACTTCTCGGAAGAAGGCACCGAGAAGCTCGAGAACATGCTGCGCGAGGCCGGCCTGTTGAAGGGCGAATCGCTCTACGACATCGAGAACGTGGCGATCGTTCACCACGTCAACAACGCCTTGAAGGCCCACAAACTCTTCACCCGCGACAAGGACTATATCGTACGCAACGGCGAGATCGTCATCATCGACGAGTTTACGGGACGCATGATGCCCGGCCGCCGCTATTCCGAAGGCCAGCACCAGGCGCTCGAAGCCAAGGAAAAGGTGCAGATCCAGCCCGAGAACCAGACGCTCGCCTCGATCACCTTCCAGAACTATTTCCGCATGTACGACAAACTTGCGGGCATGACCGGTACGGCAGCGACGGAAGCGGAGGAATTCGGCAACATCTACGGCCTCGAAGTTCTCGAGGTGCCGACCAACCTGCCGATCAAGCGCATCGACGAGGACGACGAGGTCTATCGCACCGTCGGCGAAAAATTCAAGGCGATCATCGACGAGATCAAATCCGCACATGAGCGCGGCCAGCCGATGCTCGTCGGCACCACCTCCATCGAGAAGTCAGAACTTCTCGCCGATATGCTGAAGAAGAGCGGCTTCTCCAAGTTCCAGGTGCTGAACGCCCGCTATCACGAACAGGAAGCCTATATCGTCGCGCAGGCCGGTGTCCCCGGCGCGGTCACGATCGCCACCAACATGGCCGGCCGCGGCACCGACATCCAGCTCGGCGGCAACCCCGACATGCGGATCCAGCAGGAGCTGGCCGATGTCGAGCCCGGGCCGGAGCGCGAGGCGCGCGAAAAGGCGATCCGCGAAGAGGTCCAGAAACTCAAGGAAAAGGCGCTCGCCGCCGGCGGGCTCTACGTCCTTGCCACCGAACGGCACGAAAGCCGCCGCATCGACAACCAGCTGCGTGGCCGCTCGGGCCGCCAAGGCGACCCGGGCCGCTCGAAGTTCTACCTGTCGCTTCAGGACGATCTGATGCGCATCTTCGGCTCCGACCGCATGGACGGAATGCTGCAGAAGCTCGGCCTGAAGGAAGGCGAGGCGATCGTCCATCCCTGGATCAACAAGGCGCTCGAACGCGCCCAGAAGAAGGTCGAGGCGCGCAACTTCGACATCCGCAAGAATCTCCTCAAGTACGACGATGTGCTCAACGACCAGCGCAAGGTCATCTTCGAGCAGCGCATCGAACTGATGGACGCGGAGAGCGTCACCGATACGGTGACCGACATGCGCAACGAAGTGATCGAGGAAATCGTCGCCAAGCGCATCCCGGAGCGGGCCTATGCCGAAAAATGGGATGCCGAGGGGCTGAAGGCCGACGTCCAGCAGTATTTCAATCTCGACCTGCCAATCGCCGAATGGGTCGCCGAAGAAGGCATCGCCGAGGACGATATCCGCGAGCGCATCACCGCCGCAGTGGACAAGGCGGCTGCCGAGCGCGCGGAGCGTTTCGGCCCCGAAATCATGCAATATGTCGAGCGCTCGGTCGTTCTCCAGACGCTCGACCATCTCTGGCGCGAGCATATCGTCAACCTCGACCACCTGCGGTCCGTCATCGGCTTCCGCGGCTACGCCCAGCGCGATCCGCTGCAGGAATACAAGTCCGAGGCTTTCGAGCTGTTCCAGGCCCTCCTCGGCAATCTGCGCCAGGCGGTCACGGCACAGCTGATGCGCGTCGAGCTGGTCCGCGAGGCGCCGGAGGAACCGCAGCCGCTGCCGCCGATGCAGGCGCATCATATCGATCCCCTGACAGGCGAGGACGACTTCGCGCAGGCCGGCGAGACGCTGCTGGCGGTCGCCCCTGCGAACCGCGATCCGGCCGACCCTTCCACCTGGGGCAAGGTCGCACGCAACGAAGCCTGCCCCTGCGGCTCGGGCAAGAAATACAAGCATTGCCACGGCATTTACGAAGCCTGACCGCACGGCGCTGCGCGTCCCGTCGGGCGCGCGGACGATTGTCGGTCTGCCACTGACATGGCAGGCAACTTCACCTCAAGATGTGCACGGAGCCGTAGCATGGGAGCTCAAAAGTCGTCGGACAAGTAAGCCGCAACAACGCTTTCCTTGTTGTTGCGGCGTCTGTCGAGCCGACCCCCGTGCCGAAGGCAGACCGCCGCCGAATGTTCCTCATTTGAGCGGATGTCTTTCCATGCCTACAAAAAACCATGTCTGGCGCTATTCGCTGCCGGCAGCGCTGCTGCTGATGGCGCCCTTCGATATCCTCGCCTCTCTGGCCATGGATATTTATCTCCCGATCGTTCCTGCGATGCCCGGTATTCTCGGCACCAGCCCTGCCGTGGTCCAGCTCACGCTGAGCCTCTATATGGCTATGCTCGGCCTCGGCCAGATCGTCTTCGGACCCGTCTCCGACCGCATCGGACGACGGCCAGTCCTGATCGGCGGAGCGATGCTGTTCGCCGCGGCATCGTTCTGCCTCGCGGCTTCCTCCAGCGCCATCCCTTTCGTCGCCTTCCGCTTCCTGCAGGCGGTTGGCGCATCTGCGGCTTTGGTGGCCACCTTTGCAACGATCCGGGATGTATATGCCGACCGCCCGGAAAGCGTGGTCATCTACAGCCTGTTCAGTTCCATTCTGGCTTTCGTTCCCGCTTTGGGGCCGATAGCCGGTGCCATGCTGGCGGAGAGGTTCGGATGGCGCTGGATCTTCGTTACGCTGGGTGCATTAGCCATAATCGCGCTGCTGCAGGCACTGCCTCGCTGGCATGAATCCCGCCCTTCGGCGGCAGCGCTGTCGCGGCACGCATTCGGCCCCCTTTTCCGCAGCCTCGCCTTCTGGACCTATACCCTCGGCTTCAGCGCCGCCATGGGCACGTTCTTCGTGTTCTTTTCCACCTCGCCGCGCGTGCTGATCGACAAGGCAGGATATTCGGAGCTGCAGTTCAGCCTCGCCTTTGCAACTGTAGCAATCGTGATGATCATCACGGCGCGCTTTGCCGAGCGGTTCGTCTCCCGATGGGGAACTTCGGGCAGCCTCCTGCGGGGCATGTGCATGTTGCTTCTCGGGGCAGCGCTCCTGATTGCCGGGGAAACGTTCGGCGTCCCTTCGTCCTGGACCTTCGTCATGCCGATGTGGGTGATGGCGGTCGGCATCGTCTTCACCGTATCGGTGACCGCAAACGGCGCTCTCGAGGATTTTGGAGACATGGCGGGTTCGGCGGTCGCAGTCTATTTCTGCGTCCAAAGCCTCATTGTCGGGACGGCGGGGACACTGCTCGTGATCGGACTGCCCGGCGACAGCGCGTGGCCGCTTGTCGTCTATGCCTCGATTATGGCCGTTGTCGTGCTGATCGCGCGCCGGCAGTTGCATTCCAGAAGGCATGCGCAGGCATGATTGAAGAGGAAGTCGGGCAAGAGCCCGGCTTCCCCGCTCTCAAGCGAGGGTGCTGAACCCTTTGTTAACGCTGATCTGACAGAAGTGAAGCCCAGTATTGCGTAATGTCAGGGTGTCCTCGTGTTCATGGCGGTATGTCAATCGGCCGGACGAATGCTGCCGTCGGCGCTGAGATATCGCCTGCCTCGTCTCCTGCACGGCCTCGCGCCGCTTCTTGCGGGGGACGATCCCAGGAACCGTGCACAGCGCGTGGCGCTCATCGCCTTTCTGATCCGCATCGTCAGCGCAGCCATCGCCTTCGTCTCGCAAATCGTCCTTGCGCGCCTCGTCGGCGAGTTCGAATACGGCATCTTCATTTTCGTTTGGGTGCTGGTCGTCCTCTTCGGAAACCTGTCCTGCCTCGGCTTCCATGCGACCGTGATCCGCTTTCTGCCGGAATACCATACGACCGCCGCGCTTGCGAATATCCGCGGCCTGACCACGACGGCGCGCGTCTTTGCGATGCTTTCCGCGACCGTGCTCGCCGCCGTCGGCGGAGCCGGCCTCTGGCTCTTCGGCTCCGCCATCGAAAGCTACTATGTGATTCCCCTCTATCTCGGCCTGTTCACCTTGCCGATGATCGCGCTCGGCGATGTACTGGACGGCACCGCGCGGGCGCATAGCTGGCCCATCGTCGCGATGAGCCCGACCTATCTCGTGCGGCCGCTGCTGATCCTCGGTTTCATGGTCATCGCGATCGCCGCCGGGCTTCCGCGCGACGCGACGACAGCCATGGGCGCTGCGCTGGCGGCGGCCTATGTCACCACGCTCGGACAATTCGTGACGATGGCATGGCGGCTCGGCCGCCATTACGTGCGCGGACCGATGAAGATCGAGCTCGGGCGGTGGCTCAGCGTCTCCCTTCCCATTTTTTTGGTCGACGGTTTCGGGTTCCTGCTCACCAATTCCGACGTCGTCATCGTGGGCCTCTATCTGAAACCCGACGATGTGGCGGTTTATTTTGCGGCGGCCAAGACCATGGCACTCGTCCATTTCGTCATGTTCGCCGTCAAGGCAGCGGCAGGTCCGCGTTTCTCCGCGGCAATGGCCGCAGGCGACCGCCGGCAGCTGGCGGAAATCGCTGTCGAAAGCGCGCGCTGGTCCTTCTGGCCGTCCCTGGTGATCGGCGGCTGCGTACTGGCAGCCGGCAACATGCTGCTTTCGCTGTTTGGCCCGGCCTTCACCACCGGCGCCCCCTTGATGGCGATCCTGCTGACGGGAATTCTCGCCAAGGCCTTTGTCGGGCCCGCCGAAACGCTGCTCACGATGGCGGGGCGGCAAAAGCTCTGCGTCCTGCTCTATGCGGCTGCGCTCGGAGCCAACATCGCCTTGAACGTGACACTCATCCCGGTCTTCGGCCTGACGGGCGCAGCTGCCGCCACTGCCGGCGCGATGTTCGTGGAGGCAGCCATCCTGCATTTCGCCGTCAGGCGCACTTTCGGCTTTCCCCTGCTGGCCGTTGCCGGCGCGGGGCGCATGAACAACAAGAACGAGGCGATTTGAGCCATGATCGGCAATGTCCTTCCCGCAGACGTGAACGGAAGCGCCAACCGCCTGCTTGGCGGCCTCGCGCAGTCCGGTCCCGATACGTTGCAGTCCGAACGGACATTGATGGTCGGAAGGCCCGGACGGCACCTCGCGGTCTATCCGGCGAGAGCCGGATACGACCTGCAGCGGGAGCTCGACTTTCTCTCCAATCGCGCCGTCGAGCAGAACGTCTTCTTTACCGGGCGCTTTCTCGCGCCCGCCATGCCGCGCCTCGAGGATCGGGTGATCCGGCTTGCGGTCATCCGCGACCAAAGCGAGCAGAGAAGCCGCATCCGCTTTCTCATGCCTTTCTCGATAGAGAAGCCGGGCTTTTCGATCGGCGCGACCATCATTCGCGCCTGGTCCAATCCCTTCGGGCCGCTGGGCACGCCTCTCCTCGATGCGGAGGACGCGGCCGAAACGATCAGCAATCTTTATGAAGCGCTGGCCGCACCTTCCGCCGGCCTGCCGCCGGTGCTCGTGCTTCCGGATATCAGGTTGAACGGCAAATTTGCGCAGCTTGCCCGTGCCGTTGCGATCGGCGAAAACCTGCCGCTGACGGTGACGGATACATTCAGCCGGCCGATGCTCGAAAGCCTGCTGGACGGCCCCACCTATTTGCGCGAGGCCGTGAGCTCCCAGCACCTGAGGGAGCTGAAGCGGCAGTGGAACAATCTCGCGAAGCAGGGGGCGCTGGTTTACAATGTCGCGCGCCAACCCGATGAGATCCGCCTGCGCATGGAGGAGTTCCTGGTCCTCGAAGCGTCCGGCTGGAAAGGCCGCGAACGCAGCGCCATGATCATGGACCGGTTCCGCGCCGCTTTCGCGAGGGAAGCGGTAAACAATCTCGCCGAGGCTGACAGCGTGCGCATTCACACGCTCGACCTGGACGGCAAGGCGATCGCGACCGTCATCGTTCTGCTGATGGCCGGCGAAGCCTTTGCCTGGAAGACCGCCTATGACGAGCGCTACGCAAAATACTCCGCGGGCAAGCTGCTTGTCGCGGAGCTCACGGAGTGGCATCTCGACGATGCCAATATCATCCGCTCCGACTCCTGCGCGGTGCCCGATCATCCGGTGATGAGCCGCCTGTGGCAGGAGCGGGAGGAAATGGGCACGCTCGTGATCGGGCTGGCACAGAACCGCGACCGCGACGTGCGCCAGGTCGCCGCGCAGCTCCATCTTTATCGCAATACCCGAAACATGGCCCGGCTGCTGCGTGAAAAGATCCGGGCGCTGGCAGGCCGCTGATCTTGCAGCCGGCCGTCAGCCGCCGGATGCGGCGCGCGCCTCTGCCGCCGCCTTCTCCCGCAGAAGCCGGCGGATCACCTTGCCCGAGGTGGTCAAAGGCAGGCTGTCGACGAAAGCGATCTCGCGCGGATATTCATGCATCGACAGCCTGTTCTTCACCCAGTCGCGGATCCCTGCCGCGGTCTCGTCGCCGGCAGCGACGCCGGGTTTCAGCACGACATAGGCCTTGACGATCTCGGTCCGGAGCGGGTCCGGTTTGCCGACGGCCGCGGCGAGCTGGACGTCCGGGTGGCCGGCGAGACAATCCTCGATCTCGCCCGGGCCGATGCGATAACCTGACGACGTGATGACGTCGTCGTCACGGCCGAAAAAGGTGAAATAGCCCTCTTCGTCCATGACGCCCTGGTCGCCGGTGGTCATCCAGTCGCCGATAAACTTGGCCTCGGTCGCCTCTTCGTTGCGCCAATAGCCGAGGAACATCACCGGATCGGGACGCCTGATCGCCACCTGCCCGACCGTGCCGGGCGGCAGCACCCGCCCCTCGCCGTCGATGATCGCGACCTGATGACCCGGTGCCGCCTTGCCCATCGAGCCGGCCTTCGCCACGCCGAGATCGGTCGCAGAGGAGATGACGATATTGCATTCCGTCTGGCCGTAGAATTCGCTCACCTCGACGCCGAGCGCCGCCCTGGCCCATTCGAAGGTCTCCCGCCCGAGCGCCTCTCCCGCCGAACCGACGGTGCGGAGCTTGAGCGCGTAGCGATCGCGCGGCCGCTCGACGGATTTGAGGAGCCTGAGCGCCGTCGGCGGGATGAAGGCGTTGCGCACCTCCATCTCTTCGATGATCCGGAACGCCATATGCGCATCGAATTTCTGCGCGGGCGAGGAAACCACGGGCACACCGAAGAAAAGCGACGGCAGCAGAGCGTTCAGGAGACCGCCTGCCCAGGCCCAGTCGGCGGGCGTCCACATGCGGTCGCCCGGCTGTGGCAGGAAATGATGATGGAACTGAAATCCCGGCAGATGGCCGAGCAGCACGCGGTGCCCGTGCAAGGCCCCCTTCGGCGGTCCGGTCGTTCCCGAGGTGTAGATCATCAGCGCCGGATCGTCCGGCTTCGTCTCCGCGGGGTCGAAGCGGCCCTGCCCTGCCGCAAGGTCGCGGAAACGAACCGTTCCGGGCTTCTCGTCCTCCTCGGCCAGCACGACCAGACGAAGTTCCGGCAGCTCGCCGCGGATCGCCGCAAGCCGCTCATAGCCGAAGCGATTGGTGACGACTGCTGCCGCGCCCGCATCCTTCAGCCGATAGGCAAGCGCCTCGACGCCGAAGAGCAGTGCCAGCGGCAGCGCGATGGCGCCCAGTTTATAGATCGCCGCATGGGCGATCGCCGCCTCGAAACCCTGCGGCAGCAGGATGGCGACGCGTTCGCCGGAGCCCACGTCATGCGCGGCAAGCCCGCCGGCAAAGGCGGACGAACGCGCGGCGAAGTCGCCATAGGTCAGCGCAAGATGCGCGCCGTCCGGGCTGAAATGCTGAAGACAGATGCGCTCCGGATCACGCGCGGCCCAGGCGTCGCTCACGGCCACGCCGATATTGAACCTCTCAGGGATCCGCCAGCGGAATTCGCGATAGAGTTCGTCGTAGTCTTGGATCTTCGGGAGCATGGGCCTGCTGCACTGAGATTGCTGCAACGCAGCTAACATTTGCGGGCGGGCGAATTCAATGGGGCAGCCGACGGGGAAGCGGAACAGACGCAGGCCTCATCACGATTCCACTGCGCTTCAGAAGCGTCCCGCACGAAAATTCGCCGGGGCGGATACACATTGTGTATCTGGATATGCTATCATGCGCCGTGGAAGGAGTCCTTCATGGCCACGAAATCGTCGACTGACACCCACGCGAAGCCCGTCAACCTGCGAATCCGAGAGGATATACGCAAGGTGATCGATCGCGCCGCGAGCATTCGCGGCAAGACCCGCTCCGATTTTATGATCGACGCAGCCTACCGCGCGGCCGAAGACACGCTGCTCGATCAGACGCTGGTGCGGGTCGATGAGCACAGCTATCGGCACTACCTAGACATTCTTGACCAGCCGCCAAGTGGCGACGGCTTCGAACGCCTGATGAATGCGCCGAAACCCTGGCAGTCCTGATGCTGTCGGCGCCGACGCCTCTTGGTGAAGCCCACGACTTCGATCTTTTCCAGAGCGGCAACGACACGCTCGATGACTGGCTGCGCCGCCGTGCGCACGCTAATCAGGCCAGTGGCGCGTCGCGCACCTATGTTATCGCTGAAGAATGGCGCGTGGTCGGCTATTACTGCCTTGCATCCGGTGCCCTCGATCTGGCCGACGCGCCGAGCTCTGTCCGGCGCAACATGCCGGATCCCATCCCGATGGCGGTGCTCGGTCGCCTTGCTATCGATCGCGACTGGCAGGGCAAAGGGTTGGGCGCGGCGCTATTGCAAGATGCCGTCCTGCGGTCCTCGCAGGCGGCCGACATCATGGGAATACGGGGCTTGCTCGTGCATGCCATCTCGGGCGAGGCGAAAGCCTTTTACGAACATTACGGCTTCCAGTGCTCACCCAACCATCCCATGACGCTGGTGTTGTCGCTCAAGGGCAAGCGCCGTTAGAGCACTTCCACGAAGTCTGTGCCGTTCTCCGTACAGACGCGCAAAGGTCGCGGTAGCAGGATGGTGCCCCATGCCGGAGTCGAACCAGCACTCCTTTCGGAACTCGATTTTGAGTCGAGCGCGTCTACCAATTCCGCCAATGGGGCTAGAGGCTTGCGTGATATCAGCGCTTGGGATTTACACGATCGTTTTCGCGCCGGTCAACCGCGAAGTTTGCGATTTTCGTCGATCGCATGAATTTGGTCCGATGCGGCACGAACGGCAGCGGTCGCCCCGGGGAACCGCAAGCGCACAAACCCGCTTCCGTTCTTCTCCGCCCCGCTCCGGCCGATCACAAAAGCGTGCAAGCGGTTGAACGCACGAGGCGATTTACAGAGGGAGCAATCCTGCCTAAGAAGCCGGAATTCGATTTAACGGGCGCCCGGGCGACATGTTCGCCGCTCTGCGCGCGGCGAGAGGTGTGCATGATCGAGGCTTCGTTTGCTCAGCGCCGGCAGTTTCTTTGCGCCGTGCTCGTCACCATCGGCATGGTGGCGACCGTCGGTGGGGCGCTCGGCTTCGAGCACATCGGTGGCTACATACCCTGCGCGCTCTGCCTGCTCCAGCGCGATCCCTATTATTACGGCATACCGCTCGGGGTTCTCGCCATCCTCGCCAGTGTCCTGAAGCTGCCCGCCTGGACCACGCGCACGCTGCTGCTCGCCGTCGGCATCCTGATGCTGGTCGGCGCCGGCCTCGGCGTCTATCATGCCGGCGCGGAGTGGCATTTCTGGGAAGGACCCTCGACCTGCGCCACCACGGCCCAGGGCATCTCTCCCGACGTCGGCGACCTGCTCGGCGATCTCGACGCCAAACACGCGCCTTCCTGCAGCGACGCGGCAATGCGCGTGCTCGGGCTTTCTTTCGCAGGCTGGAACGTTATAGCGAGCCTCGTTCTTGCAGCGATCGCTTTGCGTGGTGCCTTGAAGGCGTAAGCCCGCAGCGCCGGCAGCGGCACCGACGCCCTTACGGCTGCAGCTCGACATCCCAGTAGAGATAGTCCATCCAGCTGTCGTGCAGATGGTTCGGCGGAAAAAGCCGGCCGTTATTGTGCAGATCCTGGACCGTCGGATGATAGGGCTTCTGATGCGGGAACATGCCTGCCTGCTTCGGCAGCTTGCTGCCCTTGCGCAGATTGCACGGAGAACAGGCGGCGACGACGTTTTCCCAGGTGGTCTGGCCGCCATGGGCACGCGGGACCACGTGGTCGAAGGTCAGGTCGTCCGGTGAGCCGCAGTACTGGCACTCGAATTTATCCCGCAGGAAAACGTTGAACCGGGTAAAGGCCGGGTGGCGTGACGGCTGGACATAGCTCTTGAGACAGACGACGCTCGGCAGCCGCATCGAGAAACTCGGCGACGAGACGGAGTGTTCGTATTCGGCGAGGATTGTCACACGGTCGAGAAAGACCGCCTTGATCGCGTCCTGCCAGGACCAGAGCGACAAGGGATAATAACTCAGCGGCCTATAGTCGGCGTTCAACACGAGCGCCGGCAGGGCCTGAGGTGAGACTGCAATCGTCAAGCGTATTCTCCTGAGCGATTCGGCATCTGCCTCTTCTATATTAGGCGCGTTGCGACAGGATTGTGAAGCCACAAAGAAAAGGGAGTAAAGGATCCGCTTTTTTCTTCAGGGCGTCACGGGAAGCGCATCGCGGCGCATTTCCTGCGCATAATAGGCCCAAAATAGCCGCGCGGCGACACTGCGCCATGGCGACCAGCCGCCCGCGAGCGAATCGACCTCGCTTGCCGTCGGTCGCAGTTCGAGCCCGAGCGCATGGCCGATGGCATTCTGCAGGGCGACATCGCCGGCCGGGAACACATCCGGATGGCCGGCGCAGAAGAGCAGATAGACTTCGGCGGTCCAGCGGCCGATACCCTTGATCGCCGTCAGTTCGTGAATTGCCTTAACCGCTTCCGCGTTGCAGATGGCGTCGAGATCGATCTCGCCCGCGGTCGCGGCAGCGGCGACCCTTCTCAGCGTATCGGCCTTGGCCCGGGACAAACCGAAGCGTCGGCAATCGTCGTCGTCGAGCGCAAGCACCGCGTCTGCGGTGATCTCGCCGAGCGAGGCCTCCATCCGGTTCCAGATCGCCGCCGCGCTCGCCTTCGAAACCATCTGGGAGACGATTATGTTGGCGAGGCCGCGATAACCGGGGTCGGTGCGCCTCAAGGGTACCGGCCCCGCCTTGTCGATGACGTGTTCGAGCCGGGCATCGAGCATCACCAGACCGGCAAGACCGGCCTCTATATCCTCGTGTGTCCGGATAATCCGCATGCATCCTCCCACTGAAAGTGTCCTTGAATCGCCGCCGATTGAAGGACACTTGCAGCAAAACCAAAGTGCTGCAGCGTCCCCTTGCGTCTGACACGCACACGGCCCTGTAGAAAGCGGGTGATCTTTACAACGCTTCCATGGCAAAGGAAAAGAATGCCGATTTCACGACCAGAACAACCGGTTTTTCGTTTCGCGCCGAGTCCGAACGGTCTCCTGCATCTCGGCCACGCCCTGTCGGCGATCCTCAATCACGACATGGCGGCAGCCATGGGCGGCCGTTTCCTGTTGAGGATCGAGGATATCGACCGGACGCGCTGCCGGCCGGAATTCGAGGCCGCGATCTTCGAGGACCTCGCCTGGCTCGGCCTCGATTGGGAAGAGCCGGTGCGGCGCCAATCCGAACATCTCGGCGTCTATGCCGCTGCGCTCGAGCGCTTGAAAGCGATGGGTCTCGTCTATCCCGCCGTGATGACGCGCGGTGAAATACGGGCGGCGGTGGCCGCGGCGGAGGCAAAGGGGCAAGCGTGGCCGCGCGATCCGGACGGAACACCGCTCTATCCCGGCCGCGAGCGCGGCTTCACGCCGGACGAGCAGGCGGCTCTCCTGGCGAGCGGCCGACCCTATGCCTGGCGTCTCGACATGGGAGAGGCCGTGCGGTGCGCGGGCGGGCCACTCACGTGGCGGGAAACGGAGTTGAGCCAATCGGGCGAAGCCGCGTCGATCGTCGCCGATCCGGCCGCCTGGGGCGATGTCATCCTGTCGCGTTCGGATGCGCCGTCGAGCTATCATCTCTCGGTCGTGGTCGACGATGCCCTGCAGGGCATCACCCACGTCGTGCGCGGCCGCGACCTTTACCACGCGACATCGGTGCATCGCCTGCTGCAGAGGCTCCTCGATCTGCCGCAGCCGGTCTATCACCATCATCACCTCGTGCTCGGACCGGACGGCCGGAAACTGTCGAAGAGCGACAGCGACACGGGCATTGCCGCCTTCCGAGCCGCCGGGCACAGGCCTGCGGATGTCAGGGCGATGGTTCTTGGCGAGCGATGAGGAGAGGAATCCGCGTTCTTATTCTCCTCGGCCTCCCTGAAAACTGCGCCTGACCATGAGCTTCACCTTGTATTTCAGGATGGCGGCGTTGATTTCCGCACCGATGATGAAGATCGCGCCAAGCATGTAGAGGAAGACCAGGACGATCATGATGGAAGCGAGCCCGGCATAGGTCGTGACGTAGTTGGAAAAATTCGCGATATAGGAGGCGAAGGCGTAGGCGCCCACGGACCACAGCACGAGCGTGAGGAAGATGCCGGGCAGCACGTCTACGACATTGCGGTGGCCGGCCGGCAACCACAGATGGGCGACGAGCAAGCCTGCCGTCAGCATGGTCAGCGTCAGCGGCAAGCCCCAATCGTCCACCGCCGCCATCAGCGCATCCAGCCAGGGGAACCACTGATCCGCATTGCGGACCGCCAGAGGCACCGCGACCAGAAGAATGCTGAGGGCGGCCAGAATGAGCACGGCGCCGAGCACGAAGCCGAGGCTCGCGAGCCGCGTCACATACCAGTAGCGGCTTTCGGCAACCCTGTAGGCGCGATTGAGCGCGATCCTCAATGCTTCGACACCGTTCGAGGCGAAATAGGCTGCAGCAAGAACGGAGATCGTAAGCAGGCTGCCGCGCGGGATGGTCAATACGCGCACGACTTCGTCGGCGACCGGCTTGGCGATCGATTCCGGCCAGGTGTCGAAGATCAGATGGACTGCCGTCTGCGCGAACTGATCGGCGCCCAGAAAACTGGCGAGCGCGGTGCCGAAGATCAGAAAGGGAAAGACGGCCATCAGGGAAGAAAGCGCTACGTGACTGGCCATCGCCCAGCCATCGTCCTCGCTGAAATGCCAGAGCGCATCGAACACGACCTTCCAGATGATGCGAACGAATGCCGGCATTCCGTCTCCCACTCTTTCACCAATCCCGCTCCTGATGAGGACCAGCCGGCGCGGCACCTGCGACCGGCCTTGACGTCACGTTCGGGTCCCAGCCATCGCCTTTGCAATTCAATTGTATCCCAACGATGAATATGGGAAATGGGGCTTGGATTTCTACAGGAATCGCGTGGATGCCGGATCGCCCCACCATCATCGTCACCGGTTGCTCCTCAGGCATCGGGGCCTATTGCGCCCGGGCGCTGCAGCGGGACGGCTGGCGGGTCTTCGCGACCGTGCGCCGGCCTGAGGATCAGGCACCGCTGGAGGCCGAAGGCATCGAGACCTTCATCATGGACTATACCCGGCCGGAGACGATTGCCGCACTGGTGGAAGCCGTGATGGCGCTGAGCGGCGGACGGATCGATGCGCTTTTCAACAATGGCGCCTACGGCCAGGCCGGCGCGGTGGAGGACCTGCCGACGGAGGCCCTGCGGCTCCAGCTCGAAACCAACGTCATCGGCTGGCACGACCTGACGCGGCGCGTCATCCCGGCGATGCGCGCCCGCGGGCATGGCCGCATCGTCCAGTGCTCCTCCATTCTCGGCCTCGTGCCCTATCGCTGGCGCGGCGCCTACAATGCCTCGAAGTTCGCGCTCGAGGCGCTCTCGCTCACATTGAGGATGGAGCTCGCCGGCAGCGGCATCGGCGTGAGCCTGATCGAGCCCGGTCCGATCGCCTCGAAATTCACGACCAATGCGATCGCCTATATCGAGCGGTTCATCGATCTCGAGAATTCCGTCCATCGTGCGGAATACGAGCGGCAGATGCGGCGCCTGCGCGGCGAGAGCAAACCGGCACCCGGCAAGCTCGGCCCCGACGCCGTTTACGCCGCACTGAAACACGCTTTGACGGCACGCCGTCCGAGGCCGCATTATATAGTGACAAGGCCGGCCAGGCAGGGAGCGCTTCTCAAAAAGCTCCTGCCGGCGGCACTGTTCTATCGCATCATCGGTCGCCTCGGCTGACCGAACCACAAGGATTTACGCCATGAACAGCTTCCTTACCGGTCTGACCCTGCTCGTCATGGGCCTGGTAGCGATCGTGCTGATCCGCGGCCTGCTCAACATGGCCAAGGGCGGCAGCGGCAACACCTCCAACAAACTCATGCAGGCCCGCGTGCTGTTCCAGGCCGTCGCCATCGTGCTGATCATGCTGACGCTCTGGGTGACCGGCGGCGGCCGCCCGAGCTGAGGTAAAGCGACAGCATCATGGTAAAATTGAACAAGATCTACACCCGGACCGGCGACAACGGCACGACCGGCCTCGTCTCCGGCCCGCGGCGCCTGAAAAGTGATCTCAGGGTCGAGGCCTACGGCGCGATAGACGAGGCGAATGCCTTTGTGGGCCTCGCCCGCCAGCACACGGATGCGATCCCGGATCTGGACGCGATGCTCATGCGCGTCCAGAACGATCTCTTCGATCTTGGCGCCGATCTCGCCACGCCGGACAAGGGCGAGAAGCCCGAATACGAGCCGCTTCGCATCGTCGCTGCCCAGGTCGAGCGCCTCGAACGGGAGATCGACCGGCTGAATGCCGACCTCGAACCGCTGCGCTCATTCGTCCTGCCGGCCGGCAGCGCCGCTTCGGCCGCCCTCCATGTGGCCCGTACCGTGGCGCGGCGCGCCGAAAGGCAAATGGTCGCACTCGCATCGATGGAAGGCGAGGCCGTCAGCACGGAGGCGATTGCCTATGTCAACCGCCTTTCGGATTTCCTGTTCGTCGCGGCCCGCTGGGCAAATGACAAGGGGCGCGCCGACGTCCTTTGGGTCCCCGGCAACAACAGATAACGTATTTTTGTTTCGGCGCGTGTCGTCTCGGGGATCACATGTTCATACCGCTGCATGACAGGAACGAGCTGAAGCACATAAGGATGCAGTATGTGACGATCACGCTGATCGTCATCGATTTCGTTGCCTGGCTCGCTATCGGGCCCGTCGCAACCGAGGATTTCGCCAATGCTGCGATCCTCGGGCTAGGCTATATCCCCGCGATCATCTTCGATTATGCCGACCTCGATCCCTCGCTGGTGATCGTTCCGGACGAATTCACCTTCGTCACCTACTCCTTTCTGCATGGCGATTTCATGCATCTCGCCATGAACATGCTTTTCCTCTGGGTCTTCGGCGACAATGTCGAGGACGCGCTCGGGCATTTCCGTTTTCTCGTGTTCTATCTTCTGTGCGCGGCCGCCGGAGCGCTGGCCCATGGGCTCCTCGAGCCGGCCTCGGAGGCGCCGCTGATCGGCGCCTCCGGCGCCATATCCGGCGTCGTGGCCGCCTATTTCCTCCTGCACCCGAAGGTGCGGGTCTGGGTGCTCGTGCTTTTCCGCATCCCCCTGCCGCTCCCCGCCGCCATTCCGCTCGCCTTCTGGATCGGCCAGCAGTTTTTCATGTTCCTGGCCGATCCCGGCGGCGGCGTTTCCTGGAGCGCGCATGTCGGCGGGATCGTAGCGGGCCTTGTGCTCGTGGTCCTTTTGCGACGCCCCGGTGTGCCGCTGTTCGATCGCACAATCGTCACTCCACGCGCCGTCGAGCACCGGGAGAGAACGCCTGATGAGACATCGCCTGTGGCCGCCGGAGCTTCCAAGCCCGCTCCGCATTGGGGCCGACCGACTTGAACTCGAGGCAAGGTCGAGAAATTAACGTCAAGTTTTCAATGGATTGCACGCGCTTCGTTGGCGGCGATGCCCGAGAGAAGCCGGCCTTGCGGCTCTGCTTGCCAGCGGATTTTTTTACCTGTACGTAAACGTAAGTACGAATAAGCGCGGTCATATCGAATTGGCGTTGGTTCATCGCGATTTAGC
Source organism: Ensifer sp. D2-11 (assembly GCF_054161295.1). Taxonomy (NCBI): domain Bacteria; kingdom Pseudomonadati; phylum Pseudomonadota; class Alphaproteobacteria; order Hyphomicrobiales; family Rhizobiaceae; genus Ensifer; species Ensifer sp. D2-11. Next base: position 380,428 of record NZ_CP096433.1, on the reverse strand, counting down.
GTCAAGAACGGCTTGTCTATGGAGCAAAAACGCGTATCGATGTCGCCAACCGACAATCAGGCCGCCTTGTTAAGGCGCATTTTCCTGCGAACGTTCTTGGAGGGAAAGAATCCATGAAAATACTTGTGACGGTGAAACGGGTGGTCGACTACAACGTCAAGATCCGGGTCAAAGCGGATGGATCGGGCGTCGAGCTTGCCAATGTGAAGATGTCGATGAACCCGTTCGACGAGATCTCGGTCGAAGAGGCGCTGCGGCTGAAGGAAGCCGGCAAGGCGAGTGAAGTGGTGGTCGTGTCGATCGGCCCGGCCAAGGCGGAAGAGACGCTCAGGACCGCGCTCGCCATGGGCGCCGACCGGGCGATCCTGGTCGAGACGGAGGACCAGGTCGAGCCGCTCGCCGTCGCCAAGATCGTCAAGGGCGTGGCCGAGGCCGAACAGCCGGGGCTGATCATCGTCGGCAAGCAGGCGATCGACGACGATTCCAACCAGACCGGCCAGATGCTGTCGGCATTGCTCGGCTGGGCCCAGGGCACCTTTGCCTCCAAGGTCGAGATCGGCGACGGCAAGGTCAACGTCACCCGCGAGGTCGACGGCGGCCTGCAGACGGTCGAACTGAAGCTGCCGGCGGTGGTCACCACCGATCTCAGGCTCAACGAACCGCGCTATGCCTCGCTGCCGAACATCATGAAGGCGAAGAAGAAGCCGCTCGACAAGAAGACCCCGGCCGACTTCGGCGTCGACACCAGCCCGCGGCTGAAAGTCTTGAAGACGGAAGAGCCGTCCGGCCGCAAGGCCGGCGTCAAGGTGAAGACGGTCGCCGAGCTCGTCGAGAAGCTCAAGACCGAAGCCGGCGTGCTTTAAGTTCAGGAAAGGGAGATATCATCATGGCCATTCTGCTTCTGGCTGACCACGACAACAGCCACCTTTCCGACCAGACGGCGAAGGCACTGACGGCGGCAGCGAAGATCGGCGGCGACGTGCATGTGCTGGTTGCCGGTCAGAACGTCAAAGGCATCGCCGAACAAGCCTCCAAGCTCTCGGGCGTCGCCAAGGTGCTGGTCGCCGAGGACGCCTCGCTCGCCAACAATCTCGCCGAGCCGCTGGCGGCTCTGATCGTTTCGCTCGCCGGCAATTACGACACCGTTATTGCCGCCGCCACCTCGGTCGGCAAGAACGTCATGCCGCGGGTCGCAGCCCTTCTCGACGTCGCCCAGGTTTCGGAGATCATCGAGGTCGTCTCGTCCGACACGTACCGGCGGCCGATCTACGCCGGCAACGCCATCCAGACGGTGCAGACGAGCCAGCCGAAGAAGGTGATCACCGTGCGCACCGCCTCCTTTGCCGCCGCTCAAGAAGGCGGCTCGGCACCGGTCGAGACGGTTGCCGCCGCGGCGAATCCGGGCCTTTCCGCCCATGTTTCCGATGCCCTGTCGTCGTCCGACCGGCCGGAACTGACCTCGGCGAAGATCATCATCTCCGGCGGCCGGGCGCTCGGCTCCTCGGAGAAGTTCAAGGAAGTCATCCTGCCGGTTGCCGACAAGCTCGGCGCCGCCGTCGGCGCCTCCCGCGCCGCCGTCGATGCCGGCTATGCGCCGAACGACTGGCAGGTCGGCCAGACCGGCAAGGTGGTCGCCCCCGACCTCTACATCGCCTGCGGCATTTCCGGTGCGATCCAGCACCTCGCCGGCATGAAGGATTCGAAGGTGATCGTCGCCATCAACAAGGACGAGGAAGCGCCGATCTTCCAGGTCGCCGACTACGGCCTCGTCGCCGATCTCTTCGAAGTCCTGCCGGAACTCGAAAAGGCGCTTTGACGCACCGGCTACCGGCACGAAAAAGCTGGAAAAAGTGCCGGCATGGCATTAACAATCATACCGGGCCGGCCCTGCCGGTCCGGTATGATTGCATCTGCGGCAGCGTCATTGCCGCAACCTGTTGAACATGGGTGTTCGCTTCAATGATCAAGACGGTGGGAATTATCGGCGCAGGACAGATGGGCTGCGGCATTGCCCATGTTTCGGCAGCCGCCGGATATAAGGTTCAGCTCTACGATATCGCTGCGGACCGCATCGAGGCGGGACTTGCCACCATCAACGGCAATCTCGCCCGGCAGGTCTCCTCCGGCAAGATGAGCGACGAGGACCGCAAGCGGGCGCTTTCCCTGATCAAGGGCTCAGGCGACATCAACGACCTCGCGCAGGCCGATCTCGTCATCGAGGCGGTCACCGAAGACGAAACCGTCAAGCGCAAGATCTACGGGCAGGTCTGCCCGGTCATGAGGCCGGATGCTATCCTGGCGACCAACACATCGTCCCTGTCCATCACCCGGCTCGCCTCCGCGACCGATCGTCCCGAACGGTTCATGGGCATCCACTTCATGAACCCGGTCCCGGTGATGAAGCTGGTGGAGCTCGTACGCGGTATCGCTACGGAGGAAGAGACCTTCAAGGCGGCAAAGGAATTCGTCGCGCATCTCGACAAGACCGTCACCGTCGCCGAAGATTTTCCGGCCTTCATCGTCAACCGCATCCTGCTGCCGATGATCAACGAGGCGATCTACACGCTCTATGAAGGCGTCGGCACGGTCGATGCCATCGACACGGCGATGAAGCTCGGCGCCAATCATCCGATGGGCCCGTTGCAGCTCGCCGACTTCATCGGTCTCGACACCTGCCTGTCGATCATGCAGGTGCTGCATGACGGCCTGGCGGATTCAAAGTATCGCCCCTGTCCGCTGCTGGTAAAATATGTCGAGGCCGGTTGGCTCGGCCGCAAGTCCGGCCGCGGCTTCTACGACTACCGGGGCGAGGTGCCCGTACCGACGCGCTGACCTTTCAGGCAAGGCGGAAGGCTCCTGCGGCGATCCCTCAACTCCCCGCAGGCGGAGCCAACGCCGCCTCGATCAGGTTCTTCGCATCATCGCTGTCCCATACGGCCGGTCCGTTCATCGACCCCAGAAGGCAGCCCTTTTCGTCGAGGAGCAAGGTAGCGGGAAGGCCGAAGGCGAGCCCCTCCTTCTTGAGCGTGTTGAAAACCCCCATCGAGGCATCGCGGTAGTAGCCGAGTGCATGAACGCCGACCTCGTCGAGGAACGCCTTCGGCTTGTCGTCGGCGCCGGTATCGATGTTGATTGCGACCACCTCGAAACGGTCACCCCCGAGCGTCTGTTGCAGGGCGTTGAGCGCCGGCATCTCCTCCCGGCAAGGCACGCACCAGGTGGCCCAGAGGTTGACCAGAACGGTCTTGCCGGCAAAGGCGGCAAGCGTCAGCGGCTTGCCGTCGGGACCTGCGAAATCGAGGCCGCCGATCGGGCGCGCCTTGTCCGCCGGCGTCATCGCCGCCACCTGGCCGCGCATCAGCGGGGTGAGCGAAGCCACCTTTTGCCCAGCAAGCGGGCAGCTCGCATCGGCCGTCGGCGTGACGCCGCCATTGCCAGACCCCGTCTCCTTCACGTATACCGCAGCCGCACCGGCGATCACGCCCAGAAGGGCGGCGAGCGCGAACAATTTTAGGGCCGGAGGGCGTTTCTTCTGGTCTGGCATTTCATTCTCCAAGGCGGGCATCCTGATGGCTGACGGCAGTTCCGAGACGAAATCCTCCAACCAGATGTGGGGCGGTCGCTTCGCCTCGGGCCCGGACGCGATCATGGAGGAGATAAATGCCTCGATCGGCTTCGACAAGAAGCTCTATGCCCAGGACATCCGCGGCTCAATAGCGCATGCGACGATGCTGGCGCATCAAGGCATCATTTCCGCCGAAGACAAAGACAAGATCGTTCACGGCCTCGACACGATCCTGTCAGAGATCGACAGCGGCGCATTCGAATTCTCGCGGCGGCTGGAAGACATCCACATGAACATCGAGGCGCGGCTGGCGGCCCTGATCGGCCCGGCCGCAGGCCGCCTCCACACGGCGCGCTCGCGCAACGACCAGGTCGCGCTCGATTTCCGCCTGTGGGTCAAAGAGGAGCTGCAGAAGACCGAGAAGGCGCTGACCGGGCTCATCGCTGCCTTTCTCGACCGCGCCGAGGAGCATGCCGAAACGGTGATGCCCGGCTTCACCCATTTGCAAACGGCGCAGCCGGTCACCTTCGGGCATCACTGCATGGCCTATGTGGAAATGTTCGGCCGCGACCGCGCGCGCGTTCGCCACGCGATCGAGCACATGGACGAAAGCCCGATCGGCGCAGCCGCGCTTGCCGGCACCGGCTTCCCCATCGACCGGCACATGACCGCCAAGGCGCTCGGCTTCCGCGAGCCGACGCGCAATTCCATCGATACCGTCTCCGACCGCGACTTCGCGCTTGAATTCCTGTCGATCGCCGCGATCGCGGCGACCCATCTGTCGCGGCTCGCGGAAGAAATCGTCATCTGGTCGACGCCGCAATTCGGCTTCATCCGCCTGTCGGACGCCTTTTCGACCGGTTCGTCGATCATGCCGCAGAAGAAGAACCCGGATGCGGCCGAGCTCGTGCGCGCCAAGACCGGCCGGGTCAACGGCTCGCTGGTTGCACTTCTGACGGTGATGAAGGGTCTGCCCCTCGCCTATTCCAAGGACATGCAGGAAGACAAGGAACAGGTCTTCGATGCGGCCGAGAGCCTCGAACTCGCAATCGCGGCCATGACCGGCATGATCCGCGACGTGACGATACGCGCCGACCGGATGAAGGCCGCAGCAGGCTCCGGCTACTCGACAGCCACCGATCTCGCCGACTGGCTGGTGCGCGAGGCGGGCCTTCCGTTCCGCGACGCCCACCATGTGACCGGCCGCGTCGTCGCGCTTGCGGAACAGAAGGGATGCGACCTCGCCGACCTCCCGCTTGGCGAGCTGCAGGCGATCAATTCCGCGATAACGGACAAGGTCTACGGCGTCCTGACGGTCGAGGCCTCCGTGGCAAGCCGCACCAGTTTCGGCGGCACTGCGCCCTCCGAGGTCCGCAAGCAGATCGCCTGGTGGCGGGCGCGCAACTAGAGCGCTTCAGGAAAAGTGTGTAGCGGTTTTCCGTGGGAAAATGCGTCGGCTCCAAGGCTCCCTGCCCTTCGCAGAAACAGGGTGCACAAGGAGCTGAAAAATCGGTAAGACATCGCACCGGAGCGGTACAGGGAACAGGTTCCTGCCGCCCCCGCGCTCCCAAGATCAACCGGCTCTCAGCTTTGGCAAAGGGAAATGACGATGACATTCAGGAAGGCCGCCCGAATCGCGCTTCTTCTGGCAATCCCGGGGCTGGTTCTCGCCGGCTGCGGGCGTAAGGGCGACCTCGACCGGCCGGGAGCCAGCACACCGATCAACACGAAAACGCCCGCCGGTACTGTCGCGCCGAAGCAAACCGTCGACGACCGCCCATTCCTGCTTGACCCCCTCCTCTGAGCCGAGGAAAGACCGTGAACCATTTCCAATACCGCGACGGAATTCTTTACGCCGAAGACGTGCCCCTGACCGAGATCGCGCGCGCCGTCGGCACGCCGTTCTACTGTTATTCCACCGCCACGCTGGAGCGCCATTACAAGGTCTTTTCGCAAGCCTTTGCCGATGTGGACGCCATGGTCTGCTATGCGATGAAGGCCAATTCGAACCAGGCCGTGCTGAAAACCCTCGGCCGTCTCGGCGCAGGCCTGGACGTCGTGTCCGAGGGCGAACTGCGCCGCGCGCTTGCAGCGGGCATTCCGGCAAGCCGGATCATGTTCTCGGGCGTCGGCAAGACAGCGCGCGAGATGGATTTTGCTCTCGAGGCAGGCATCTATTGCTTCAATGTCGAATCCGAGCCGGAGTTGGAGGTCCTGAACCAGAGGGCCGTTCGCGCCGGCAGACGAGCGCCGGTTTCCTTCCGCATCAATCCCGACGTCGATGCCCGCACCCATGCGAAGATCTCGACCGGCAAGAAGGAAAACAAGTTCGGCATTTCCTGGGAGCGGGCACGTGGCGTCTACGCTCATGCCGCCGAGCTTCCCGGCATCGAAGTGACCGGGATCGACATGCATATCGGCAGCCAGATCACCGAGCTGCAGCCCTTCGACGATGCCTTCAAGCTGTTGCGCGAACTGGTCGATACGCTGCGATCCGACGGGCATGTCATCGAGCACGTCGATATCGGCGGCGGTCTCGGCATTCCCTACCGTGAAGACAACAATCCGCCGCCGTTGCCGGACGCCTATGCCGATATCGTCAAGAACCAGCTCAAGGGCCTCGACTGCAAGATCGTCACCGAACCGGGCCGGCTGATTGTCGGCAATGCCGGCATTCTCGTGACCGAAGTGGTCTATGTGAAGGACGGCGGCGACAAGACCTTCGTCATCGTCGATGGAGCGATGAACGATCTCATCCGACCGACGCTCTACGAGGCCTATCACGAGATACGGCCGGTGAAGATTTCCGCCGCAAGCGCGCCGCGCATCAAGGCCGATGTCGTCGGGCCGGTCTGCGAGACCGGCGACTATCTGGCGCTCGACCGGGAGATGGCGATGCCGAAGCCCGGCGATCTTTTCGCGATCGGCTCGGCCGGCGCCTACGGTGCCGTACAGGCGGGAACCTATAACAGCCGCCTGCTGGTGCCCGAGGTGCTCGTCAAGGGCGATCGTTTCCACGTGATCCGCCCGCGCCGGGACTACGACGAGCTGATCGGCCTCGACTCGGTGCCGGACTGGCTCGACTGAGCTCCAGCGACGCGTTCACGATCGGGGTTGCCGGCGGCGATCACGCATTGTTTTACGGGCCGCCCTCGTCTTCGCCACAAAGAATGTTATCCTGACCATCGACCGCCCGCGGTCGAAGGATCGAAAGGAAGTTTCGGCGGATGACGCAATTCCGGCAGGATGAAACGCCAAAACCGCAGTCGTTCGCCAGGATGCTGGCGGCGAAGCGATTCCTCGCCCGTTCTGTTCTTTTGGCCGAAGAGCTGCTGCCACGCATGCTCGTCCCGGCCTCGCTCGTTCTTCTGTTTCTCTCCGCCGGCTGGGTCGGCCTCTTTCGGGCCGCGCCGTTCTGGCTGCATGCCGCCCTTCTTCTTGTCTTCGTCGTAGGGCTATTCATCTCCCTGTTGCCGCTGACCCGCATTCGCTGGCCGGAAACGCCCGAGGCGGACCGAATGCTGGAAGAGCGCAACCGGCTGCCCCATCAGGCGATCCGCGTCCAGGACGATGCGCCCGCGACGGAAGGAGCGTTCGGCGCCGCACTCTGGCGCGAACATCAGGCGCGTATGGCGCGCATGGTCAGGGAACTCGATACGGGTCTGCCGCGCCCCGATATCGCACGGCATGACCCGTGGGCGCTGCGGGCCATCCCCGTCCTCCTTGCCTGCATCGCCTTCGCCTATTCCTATTCGAACCGCGCCGGACTGATTTCGGACGCCTTTCGCTTGCCCGAGCAGGAGGTAACGGCTGCCGACATCCGTATCGATGCATGGGTGACGCCGCCCGCCTATACCGGCCGCGCGCCGATCTTTCTCACGGGCCGTCAGGACGCGACGGACCCAACACAGGAGAAGGATCCGCAGGAGAAGGCTCAGATAACGATACCGCAGTTCAGCGATCTTACGGTGCGGATAACCGGGGCCGGGACGGAGGAAACGGTCAGCTACGCCGAGGCGGGCAACGAGCCGGTGGCAATCCCGCCGTCCGACGCCAAGGCGGAGGCGACATCCAGGCCGGGAACAGCCGAACCTGAAACGCCCCGGTCTGAAACGCCCCAGGCAACTCCGAATGCGGTCCGCAATCATGTTTACAAGATCGCCAAGGACGGAACGCTCTCCGTCGGCGGCCAGAGCTGGAGCTTCAAGATCACGCCCGACAGCGTGCCCGGCATCGCTTTCGACGGCGCACCGCGTCCAACCGTCAATGCAGCGCTCGATATCAGCTACCTGGCCCATGACGACTACGGCATCGCCCAGGCCTGGGCCGAAATCAAGCCCCTCGAGGAGCCCGCAAAGGATGCCCATCCGCTCTACGCCCCTCCCGAATATCGCCTCGATCTGCCGCGCCGCAATGCCCGTGAGGCAAAGGGTACGACGAGCCGCAATCTGAGTGAGCATCCGCTTGCCGGAAAGCGCGTGAGCATCACGCTCGTCGCTCGTGATGCAGCCGGCCAGGAGGGACGAAGCGTGCCGCAGGAGATCGTTCTGCCGGCGCGCCGGTTCTTCGAACCCCTCGCCGCTGCCGTCGCAGAACAGCGCCAGGTCTTCGCGCTCGACGCCAACCAATTGCCGCGCGCGATCGATCTCAATGATGCGCTGACGCTCTATGCCGAGGAGACGATCCCCAATGCCACCCACTTCCTGCTCTTGAAGTCGGCACGCACGCGCATGCAGCTCGCCCGAAATGACGACATGCTGCGCGATGCCGCCGACCACCTGTGGGAAATCGCTCTCGGCATCGAGGACGGTGACCTGTCGCTCGCTGACCGGCGGCTGCGCGACGCACAGCAGGCCCTGTCGGACGCGCTCGAACGCAATGCCTCGGACGAGGAAATCGCCCGGCTGATGGACGAGCTTCGCCAGGCGATGCAGGAATATATGCAGGCGCTCGCCGAGCAGGCCGCGAAGAACCCGGCTGTCGCCGCCAATCCCGAGATGAACAACGTTCTGCGCCAGCAGGACCTGCAGAAGATGATGGACCAGATCGAAAATCTGGCCCGTTCCGGCGCGCGCGATCAGGCGCGGCAGATGCTCTCCGAGCTGCAGAGGATGATGAACAATCTCCAGGCCGGACGCATGCAGCAGCAGATGGGCGAGCAGAACGACGCCATGCGGCAGCAGATGGACAAGCTCGGCGAGCTGATGCAGCAGCAGCAGCAACTGATGGACGAAACCTTCAAGCTGGACCAGGCACTGCGCGACCGGATGCAGCGCGGCGATCCGCTCGAAGGCGAGGACGAGGAACTCTTCGGCCAGGACATGCCCCAGGAGCCGGGGCAGCGGGGTGACCCCAATGGCCAACCCAACCCGATGGACGACATGACCGCCGAGCAATTGAAGGAGGCTCTTAAGCAATTGAGAGAGCAGCAGGAATCGCTCGGCAAGCAACTCGGCGACCTGCAGAAGGGGCTCGAGAATTTGGGGATCAAGCCCGGCAAGGGCTTCGGTCAGGCGCAGCGCGAGATGGAAGGTGCCGCCGGCGCTCTCGGGAAGGGCCAGGGCGAGCAGGCGGTCGGCAGCCAGGGCCGGGCCCTGCAGGCCCTGCGCGAGGGCGCGCAGGACATGATGAACCAGATGCAGGCCCAGGGTCAGGGGCAAGGTCCCGGACAAGGCATTCCGCAATATGGTCAGAACGGACGTGACCCGCTCGGACGCCGCCAGCAGAACGCCGGCCCCGATTTCGGCGATCAGGTGAAGGTGCCCGACGAGATCGACACGCAACGCGCCCGCCAGATTCTGGAAGAGATCCGTCGTAAGTTGGGTGACAGCCTGTCGCCCGAGCTGGAGCGGCAGTATCTCGAGCGGCTGCTCGACATGCGGTGATGGCAAGGGCGGATGGGCCCTTCGGCGCTTACGCGCGTTTCAGCCCCTCATCCGGCCTGCCGGCCACCTTCTCCCCGCACGCGGGGCGAAGGGACAAGCGGCGCCAACTGAACTCTGCATTCACCGCCCGTTCGAGGGAGCGAGCGGGCGCGGCATATCCCTTCTCCCCGCTTGCGGGGAGAAGGTGGCGGCAGCCGGATGAGGGGCCGCGCGGACACATCAACCGCGTCCCTCTCGACGGCGGCGTCAGGCGGCCAGCGCGAGCGCTACGGCCTTGCGGATGTCGGGCAGTGAAAATGGCTTCTCGATGACGTCGACGACCTTGCCGGAGAGGTCGTCGGCACGCTCGCGTTGTTCGGCGTAGCCGGTCATCAACAGGATCTTCAATGCCGGAAATGCGGCGGCCGCCTGATGCGCAAGCTCGATGCCGTCCATGACCGGCATCCGGATATCGGATAGCAAGAGGTCGAACGGCTGATCGCGAAGGCAGGCAAGCCCATCGGCTCCGTCCCCGGCTTCAACCGTTTCGTGCCCGTCGAGCCGCAAAGCGCGCGCGACGAACGAGCGCAAGCCATCTTCGTCCTCGGTGATCAGGATTTTCGCCATCATGGCCTCCCGTATTTTTTCTGCGGGGAGCGGCGCGGCGATTGGATGCCATGGACGCTCCGTTGGATCTCCGTATCGTCCGCCGCCTCATGCGACCGCGATACGTCATCCAAACAAACAGCTTTTCGTTTGATTCCGGTAAACACGATAGGAGGCATTTTAATCATTCGGCGGCGCCGAGACGGTGCCCGTGACAGACGCACAGCAGAAAAGGTACGAGCCAAGTTAGGTTGCGTCGCCCGTCACCACTCCGACGAACGGCAGTTCGCGGAACGCGTAGGCGACATCCATTCCGTAGCCGACCACGAAATGATCCGGGCACTCGAAGCCGACATAATCCGCTTCGAGGTCGACGCGGCGCTTCACCCGCTTGTCGAGCAGCACCGCGATCGTGACGTTTCGTGCGCCGCGCTCCAGAAGCAGCTCCTTGGCGAAGCGCAGGGTGCGGCCGGACTCCAGAATGTCGTCGATGAGGAGCACGTCGCGATCACGCACATCGCTGTCGATATCCTTGGTGATCTTTACGCCCTTGGATTCGGTCCCGGTTCCGTAGCTCGAAAGCGTGATGAACTCGACCTCCGGAGCAAGGCCCGCGGCATGCATGGCGCGGATCAGATCGGCCGCGAAGATGAAGGAGCCCTTCAGGATCGAGATGACCAGAAGATCCTTATGCGGCCCACGAACGATATCGGCGGCCATTTCCTGATTTCTCGCCGCAATGGCTTCGGCGCTGTAGAGGACTTCGATATTCTTGCCGCGGACGACGGGCATGCGGGTTTCTCCATTCGTAAGGAAGAACACCAGCCTTCCCTTGTTTAGCCGCGATTAGCACATTCAGCGATCGGAAGCACCGCCTTCGGCAAAGGAAACCGGCAAGTCCGGCATTTTTCCGCCCTTCGTCGGTAGCGGGTATGGCCCTATACGTCCTGCCGAAGTTTGATTTTTGTAAACTGCCTGCGAACTTGGCGCAAACTCACCGAGCTATGGGTTTCAAGGTAAAATTTAGTTAGAACTCGGTAAGTCAACCATGCATAGCACAACGCAGAGGTCCTAACGGAAATGTTCTGAAATTCGGCCGATGGACCCGTTTACGCTGTGAGGTCTGAATGAGTTTTTCAAAGGATGAACTGGCAGTCATTAGGCGCGCCTATGCCAAGCAAATCCTGGCAGCTGCGGGGCTTGCCGATGAAGACCTGGAACACGCATTTGCGGCGGAGCGCCGTGAGCACTACCTTGGACCTCCCCCTTGGTTTCTCGCAAGGTATGACGGCTACTACGAGATTCCTTCGTCGGATCCGGCCGTGCTGTATCAAGATTGTGTTCTTTCCATTCAACAGGAACGGAACGTCAATAACGGAAGTCCAGCTTTGCACGCTTGGGCGTTGCATTCCTTGCAAATAAATCGCGGAAACAGCGTCGCACATATTGGATGCGGCACTGGTTACTACACGTCTATCCTATCCAAATTGACAGGAGACAGCGGTCTTGTCACGGCTATCGAGTTTGATCCCGTATTGGCTGACAGCGCCGGAAGGAACTTGCGCGACAATGGCAACATAAGAGTGATCCAAGGAGATGGGTGTGTCTGGCCTCAAGTTCCCGTCGATCGAATTTACGTGAACTTCGCCAGTTCTCGCCCTGCGAAATCCTGGATCGAGAACCTTCGAGTTGGTGGCAAGTTAATATTTCCGCTGGGCGTACCTATAGAGCAATCGCAAAACAAAAGATCTAAGACGGCTAAAGGTATATTTCTGTTCGTGCAACGAGAACCTTCGGGTTACAAAGCCTCGTCGCTGGGCCCCACCTACTTTGTTTGGGGAGAGGGCTCTCATGATGAGACCGCTATCCATTACAATAGAAAGAAGTACCTAAAGCAGCTGCAAGATAGCATCGAAACGAAGAAAGCGGACAGAATCAGAAGTTTGCGTTTAGGCAAAGCAAAAACATCAGATGAGTGGTTTTCCGGTGACGATTGGGGGTTGTCCTACGAACCGCTTTCCAAATCTAGCAGTGCAGACTTCTATTGAAGTCAGTCGCCGCTATGAGCACACATCAGCGATCGGAAGCACCGTCTTCGGCAAAGGAAACCGTCAGGTCCGGCATTTTTCCGCCCTTCGTCGGCAGCGGGTGCATGTCGGCCCGCCCGTCGCCGCCGAGACCGGCGATCAGCAGGAAAACCGTGAGTCCGAGAAAGGCGGCCAGGCCGGCAAAGCGCCGGGGCGACATCGCATCGAGCCTGGTCCCGGCCGCGACCAGGATCCGCCGTGCTGCACTCCGCAATCCCGGGGCGGCCGCCGCGTTGGCCTTTTGCCGGGCGCCGGCCCGGCGGTTGTCGTTGAACACCGGATAGGGGCTGCGCCGTGCGGTCGGCGCAACCGTTTCGAATTCGACATCGATATAGTCGAGGCGCCTCGGCTGAGCGGCGCTCGAACGCGAGGCGCGCTCCGGTGGAATGAGGTCGATGCCCGCGGTCTTTGCGCGAAATGCCTGCATGGGCGCTCCCCGAACGTGGCGCCGAACGTCTTGCCTGCAGCGCCGTACGTCTTCGCTCGATGCACATGCCATCTGCATGGATGCAAGGCATTGCTCCGAATCCTGACGAGACGTAAACCGAAATGGTTAATGTTTTGGAAAGAAGGCCGCGAAAGCGGCGTCTTTTCATGGAACGTTAACCCTTGCTTAACCATAGCGGCACGCGCGGTTTTGCCTTGGCAGCAGTGCCGTCCTACTGCATGTTCCTGAATTCGGAGTCTGTGCAAGCAGACATGCGGTGCTTGAAGTGCTTCACCGGCCGTGGCGCATCTGATAGACGGGTGGAGCTTCGATAATCCGGCCTTCGGCGGATTTGGCGAGGGTCGTGACGAGAGACTGGGCTGTCCCATTGATTCACTTTGAAAACGTCGGATTGCGCTATGGCATGGGACCAGAGATTCTCCGGGACCTGACATTCGATATTCCGCGCCGTTCCTTCCAGTTCCTGACCGGTCCGTCGGGCGCCGGCAAGACGACGCTGCTCCGGCTCCTCTTCCTGTCGCTCAAGCCGACGCGCGGCCTCATCCGCATGTTCGACCGCAACATCTCCTCCATTCCCCGTGAGGAGTTTCCGATGCTGCGCCGCCGGGTCGGCATCGTCTTCCAGGACTTTCGGCTGCTCGACCACCTGACGACTTATGAAAACGTCGCCCTGCCCCTCAGGGTCCGCGGAAAGGAAGAGTCGAGCTATCGCTCCGACGTGCTCGAGCTCCTTAAATGGGTGGGCCTCGGCGAGCGCCTCAACGTGCTGCCGCCGGTGCTGTCCGGCGGAGAGAAGCAGCGCGCCGCGATCGCGCGGGCGCTGATCGACCGGCCGGAGATCCTGCTTGCCGACGAGCCGACCGGCAACGTCGATCCGCCGATGGCGCGGCGATTGCTCAATCTCTTCATGGAACTCAATCGGCTCGGGACCGCGGTGGTGATCGCCACGCACGACCTGTCCTTGATGGATCAGGTCGAGGCCCGGCGAATGATCCTGTCACAGGGACGGCTCGACATCTATGAATGAGAACCGCGTTTCCCGCCGCGAGCCAAACCCTCCGCCGCAACAGCAGCAGCGTCGCAGCGAGATGCGCGTGCGCCCGACGGGGCCGATCGTGCCTTCGGCCAACGTTTCCGGCCACGCGCTCATGTGCGTCATCGCCATCATGTCCTTTCTCGCCTGCCTGACCCTCGGCGGCGTCAGCATGGTACGGGCGACCGCACAGAGCTGGCAATCGCAGATCTCCCGCGAGATCACCATCCAGATCAAGCCGGACGACAACCTCGACATGGAGAGGGCGCTCGCCGATGCCCGTGACCTGGCGCTGACCTTCAACGGCACGACGGGCGGCACGATCATCGACCGCGCGGCGACGGCGCGCCTGCTCGAACCGTGGCTCGGTGGCGGACTCGACCTGAACGAACTGCCCGTGCCGCGGCTCGTCGTCGTCACGATCGACGAGAGCAATCCCCCCGATTTCGGCGCCATGCGAAAGGCGCTCACCGAAATCATCCCGCAGGCCTTCCTCGATGATCACCGCACCTGGGTCGATCGCCTGGTAGCGATGGCGAGTACGACCACGATGATCGGCACCGGCGTCCTGGTACTGGTCTTCTCCGCAATGGTGCTGACGGTGGTTTTCGCCACCCGCGGCGCGCTGTCCGGCAACCGCCACATCGTCGAGGTCCTTCATTTCGTCGGAGCGGAAGCGAGTTTCGTCGCCGCCGAATTCCAGAAGCACTTTCTCCGAATCAGTCTGAAGGGCGCCGGCGCCGGCGGCCTTCTCGCTGCGCTGTCCTTTGCACTGGCGAGCTTCTGGCAGTCGCAGACGCTTGCAACCCCTGAAACGGATCAGGCGACCGCTCTGTTCGGTACCTTCGCCATCGGCTACACCGGCTATCTCGGTATCTTCGGCATTATCGTCGTCATTGCCCTGCTGACGACCTTGACGGCGCGCCTTACCGTCATGCGGACGATCTACGAAATCGACCTTATCCGATCGGATCCGGGCCGGACCGACACCTTTCAGGGTTGAAATCGGCCGGAAGGCCATGAATTGCCCGCAATCGATCTATTCCCTGCCGCAATCTGCGGCTATGTGATGAGAATCATGAAGGCGGGAGAACTACGCGGGAGCGGGATGGCCGAAAGGGGCAAATGGCTGGAGAGGGCCGCGCGCCGTCGCCAGTCCCGCAGCCTGCTGCGCAAAGTGCTGCGCCGCGGCTTCTTCGTGCTGCTCGCCTTTCTCACCGTATTCATCGCCGGCTTCCTGCAATTCGCCGATACCGTCGCCTCGCTGCAGCCGCCTGCCACTCCGAAAGCGGATGCGATCGTGGTGCTGACCGGCGGCTTCCAACGAATAGACCAGGCGGTCGATCTCCTGAAACTCGGTGCCGGAAAGCGGCTCTTGATTTCCGGTGTTCATCCGTCGACGACACGAAGCCAGATCAGGCGCAACACCCAGAGCTCGGCCGACCTGTTCAAATGCTGCGTCGATATCGGTCATGCGGCGATCGATACGATCGGCAATGCGACCGAAACCTCGCTGTGGATCCGAAACCGAGGTTATCGGACGATCCTCGTGGTGACGAACAATTACCACATGCCGCGCAGCCTGCTCGAACTGCGCCGCGCCAGGCCCGAAACCGAATTCATCGCCTACCCGGTCGTCAATTCGGATCTCAAGACGACCAACTGGCTGCGCAATCCGCTGGTGCTGAAGGCCATTCTGCTCGAATACGGCAAATACTCGGTCGCCACGCTGCGCGATGTGATGGGCGCCCGCTGGACGAACGGCCTCAGGTCGGGCCCCTCTCATATTGCGCCGGCCGGGGAGTAGGACCGGCATAGAAAGGTGCTCTCGTCGCGAGGCTGTTTTCCTCCGCCGCATATTCGTGTAGGCAGCGTGGCGCACCGCACCCGCACCCGAGAGTCTGCCTGATGATCATCCTGCGTTCGATCCTCTTCAATCTGGTCTTCTATGCCAACCTGATCGTGCAGATGATCGTGCTGACGCCGTTCTATTTCCTTGTGCCGCGCAAGACGGCCTGGTTCGTGCCCAAGAACTGGGCGCGCAGCAACCACTGGCTGCTCGCGAAGATCGTCGGCACGACCTTCGAGATCGAGGGCCTCGAGAACATTCCGAAGGGCGCCTACATCTTCGCGCCGAAGCATCAGTCTTTCTGGGACGCCTATGCGCTTCTGCCTTGGCTCGACGATCCCTTCTATATCCTCAAACGGGAGCTCACCTGGATACCGCTGTTCGGCTGGTACATCGTCAAGCAGCGCATGGTTCCGGTGAACCGCGCCGCGCGCGGCAAGGCGATGACCGAGGTCATGGACCGCACGAAAAACGAGATGGCGACGGGGCGTCAGTTGATCATCTACCCCGAGGGGACCCGCCGCCCGCCCGGCGCACCGCCGGAGTACAAATACGGCATCGCCCGGCTCTATCGGGATCTCCAGGTGCCGGTGGTTCCCGTCGCGATGCATCCGGGGCTGTTCTGGCCGCGGCGCAAGTTCCTCCGTTTCCCTGGCCACTTCAAGGTGCGTGTCCTCCCGCCGATCGAGGCCGGGCTGGATCCGGACGCATTTCTGGCGAAGCTGGTGGAAGTTACGGAGGCTGCGAGCGACGACCTCCTCATCGAAACCGTGCGGGCAAATCCGCACCTGCCGCTGCCGCCCACCGCCGAACAGCGGCTGCGCGAACTCGGGGCTCGGTAGCCTCCCCCTTCAGGCCCGGAGCGACTCAGCTCCGCCGGCCGTCAGCTTCGCGGCAACCTCCTCCAGCCAATGGTCGCGGATACCCATTTCGCGAAGATGTTCGAGCGTATTGAGAACGTATTCGCTGTTCGGCCCGGACTTGCCGGTGGCGACGGCGACCGTCGCGGCCGCCTCCTCCGCGCTCAGCGCACCGGCATACTGGACATGTGAGCGATCGATCACATAGGTCAGCGCGGGCACGCGGTGTCCGCTGGAAAGTTGTACCGGCATGGTTCGTTCCTTATAGACGTGGGTGACCAGCTCGCGTTCGCGCAGATAGTCGATCACCTCCGCCTTTTGCGCAGGCGCCACGCGGAATGCCGTCCCGATGCAGGAGCCGCCATAGTCGAGCCCGAGTACCAGGCCGGGGTGCCGTTCAGTCCCGCGGTGAACCCAGGAACGCACGCAGAGCGAGCGGCGGTAGCCGAAAGCGCGCGCCGTCAGCTTCTCCTCGAAGCGAAAGCCCGGATTCCACATCAACGAGCCGTAGCCAAAGACCCAAAATTCGTCCATATCCGCTGCCATTCAAACATGCCGCCGGCAAGCCGCCGAATCAGTCCACCGAATCGATATTCGACGCTCCTGCGGCCTACCGGAATTTTTTACTGCATAATTCCCGGGACCGTATCGGTCGAAGGACAAAATTGTGCAGCAATTCTCTTGCAATCGAACTGGTCGCGCCGATAGGCCGTGTCGCGATTGCTGATGAAGGTTAGTTCGCCGCAGGGGAATCGGCCACCCGAAAGGCCGCTCCCGGCGGCAAGAGCGAGATGAGTTTTAGGTCGACCCGACCTGAAATCATCGTGATCCAGTGTGGAGTACCCGACAACATGACTGTGACCGCCGTCGCCAAGCCATCGCCTACCGGCAGGAAATTCTTGTGGCTGGCAGCAGGTATCGTGTTCGTGGGCGGCCTCTATTCCGCCGGCTGGTTTCTTGCCGCGGACCAGATCCAGAAGCGGCTGACTGCCTATCTGACGAAGGGCCAGGCGATCGGCTTCAGCGGCGAATGCGCCGAGATGGAGGTGCGCGGCTTTCCCTTCCGCCTCGGTTTGTTCTGCGACAAGGTGCGCCTCGACGATACGCGCCGCGGCGCCTCCGCGTCCTTCGGCGCGCTGCGAACGGCGGCGCAGGTCTATCAGCCCGGGCGTGCGGTCCTCGAGCTCGACGGCCCCGCCGAAATCCGCGTTTCCCCCGGCGTCACGATTTCCGCCGACTGGACGCTGCTCCGCGCAAGTGTCGCGGCGACCCTCTCCGGCATCGACCGCACCTCGCTGGCCTATGACAATCTGACCGGCACCGCACGCTCCCCCCTGACGGGCAAGGGCCTCGGCTTCGGCGCCAGCCACGGCGAGCTCCATCTGCGCCAGAACGGCGGTAACCTAGACGCGGCACTCAGCATCGAAAAGCTCGACCTGCGCCCGGACCAGGGACCCAGTCTTGCCGCACCGGCCGATGTCGCAATGGACCTGACCGTTGCGGACAAGGCAGAGTGGCTTCAGGCGGGCACTTTGCCGCCCCATATGCTCCGCGGCACCAGAGGCGAGTTGCGGCAATTGACGCTCGATGCGGGCTCCGGAATGAGCGCAAAACTCACCGGCCCCTTTTCGGTGAATGATCAGGGGCTGATTTC
The DNA here is from genome assembly GCF_054161295.1 of Ensifer sp. D2-11. Taxonomy (NCBI): domain Bacteria; kingdom Pseudomonadati; phylum Pseudomonadota; class Alphaproteobacteria; order Hyphomicrobiales; family Rhizobiaceae; genus Ensifer; species Ensifer sp. D2-11. The sequence continues at coordinate 362,462 of NZ_CP096433.1, read as the reverse complement.
GGGGGAATTCTCTCTCACGCTTGCGAACATCGATGCCTGGCGGGAAAACTTCGTGAAGATTGCTCCGGACGAAACCGACCTGATCGACAACGTCGCCAACATGTTGAAGGCGCTTGCGGGCGGCAAGAACGAAGCGACAGTCAAACTGAACGTCCGCGACGGGACCGCCTTCCTCGCCTTCGTTCCGATCGGCATGCTGCCGGCGCTGTGAGCGCCGGTCTTCGCAGCCTGCTTCCGGCAGCCTACTTCTGGTCCATCGCGTGCCGGCCGAAATCGGGCATCGCGGTGTCCTGACCGGCCTGAACGATCGAGCGGCGTATCGCCCGCGTGCGGGTGAAGAGATCGAAGAGCTTGTCGCCGTCGCCCCAACGGATCGCGCGCTGCAGTGAGGCGAGATCCTCGGAGAAGCGGGCGAGCATTTCCAGGATCGCGTCCTTGTTGTGCAGGCAGACGTCGCGCCACATGGTCGGGTCCGAAGCGGCAAGGCGGGTGAAGTCACGGAAGCCCGAGGCCGAGTATTTGATCACTTCGGACTCGGTCACCGTCTCCAGGTCGTCGGCGGTGCCGACAATGTTGTAGGCGATGATATGCGGCAGATGCGAGACGATCGCCAGCACCTTGTCATGATGCTCCGGATCCATCTCGTCGACCATCGAGCCAAGCGTTTCCCAGAACAGCCTGAGCCTGGCGACCGCCTCTTCGTCCGTGCCGGCCGGCGGCGTCAGAATGCACCAGCGCCCGCGGAAGAGGCCCGCAAAGCCGGCATCCGGGCCGGAATGCTCGGTACCCGCGATCGGGTGACCGGGCACGAAATGGACGTCCTTGGGCAGGTGCGGCGCCATCTGGGCGATGACCGACCCTTTGGTCGAACCGACATCGGTGACGATCGCACCCGGTTTCAGATGGGCTGCGATTTCAGCGGCGACAGCGCCGGATGCACCGACTGGCACCGAAACGACGACGAGATCCGCGCCCTCTACAGCCTCGGCCGCCGAAAGCGTGTAGCGGTCGCCGAGGCCCAGCTCGCCGGCGCGCTTCAGCGTCGCTTCGCTGCGCGTCGTAACCACGATCGTACCGGCGAGCTGCTTCTCGCGAATATCCCGGGCGATGGACGACCCGATCAGGCCGATGCCGATAAGGGCGATGGTTTCGAACTGCTGAGCCATCATTTCCGTCCCATGAATTCAGTCAGTGCCGCGACGACGCCCTTGTTCGCTTCTTCGGAGCCGATCGTCATTCTCAGCGCATTGGGGAAACCGTAGGCGCCGACGGCGCGCAGGATGAAGCCGCGGCTCGTCAGATAGGCATCCGCGTCGCTGGCCGACATGCCCGCTTCCTCGGGGAAGTGGATCAGCACGAAATTGGTGACCGATGGGGTGACGCGCAGGCCGATATCCGTCAACGCCTGACCGATCTTCGCCAGCCAGGTGTGATTGTGGTCGACCGCCGCGGCAACGAAGGCCTGGTCGCGGATCGCCGCGGCACCGGCTGCGATTGCCGCCGCGTTGAGATTGAAGGGACCGCGGACGCGGTCCAATGCCTCCACCACGTCGCGCGGCGCGTACATCCAGCCGATGCGCAGACCCGCAAGGCCGTAGATCTTCGAAAAGGTTCGGGTCATCACCACATTGCGGTTGGACGAAACGAGTTCCAGTCCCGCCTCGTAGTCGTTGCGCCGGACGTATTCCGCATAGGCCGCATCGAGCACCAGCAGGACGCCGGCGGGCAGGCCCGCATGCAGACGCCGGACCTCCTCGACGGGAATATAGGTACCGGTCGGATTTGCCGGATTGGCGATGAAGACGATCTTCGTCCGCTCGGTCACGGCCGCAAGTATCGCATCGACATCGACGCGCTCTTCCCTCTCCTTGACCGTGACGGGTGTCCCGCCGGACGCGGTGATCTGGATTTTGTAGACGAGAAATCCGTGTTCGGTGACGATCCCCTCGTCGCCGGGGCCGAGATAGGTATGGCAGAGAAGACCGAGCAGTTCGTCCGACCCGTTGCCGCAAAGGATGTTGGCGGGGTTCAGCCCGTGAACCGCCGCGATCGCTTCCTTGAGCGCATTCGCCTGACCGTCCGGGTAGCGTTCGAGACTGAAAGCCGCCTTCTGGAAAGCCTCGATCGCGCGCGGGCTCGCGCCGAGCGGCGTTTCGTTCGACGACAGCTTGTGAACCTTGGCGACGCCGGGCGCATGTTCCTTGCCCGGCACATAGGCGGCGATGTCCAGGATGCCGGAACGCGGCGCAGGGCTTTTCAGGGCAAGATTCATCGGACCAGCTTTCACGGGAAGAATGCGGTCCAGCCAATACCGGGGACGGTGATATTTGTCGAGTGCGACGTGACGGCGGCCGGTGCGGGAGCAAGCAACCGGGTGACGGGCGGCAGACTGCGGCCTACGGCGCTTTCGTTGCTCGACTGCGCGTGCTGGGCACGCCCCGCGGAGCCAGCACCGGGACGAAGACGCGGCGCGAGGCGCGTGCGGCCACCGGCAGGCCCTGATAAAGCCGCTTCTGCGCCTCGACGATGATCACCCCGGAAAAGACCGGCCACAGCGACCGGCCGAACCGTTCCAGACCGTGGCGCAGCCGAAGGGCAAGCTTGCGCTTCGAGGGCGGAAAGAAGAGCGCCTCCGTCGTGGCGCCGGGCGTGAAGTTGGTCTCGCGCAAGAGCGCCGTCAGCTGCCCGCGGGAATAGGGCCGCCCCGAGCCGAAAGGCGTGTGCTCCATCTGCGCCCAGACGCCGCGGCGGTTCGGTACCACGATGATCAGGCGTCCGCCGGGCGCCAGCACGCGCCAGATCTCTTTCATCGTTTCGCGGGGGCTTTCGGCGAATTCCAGGGAATGAACCATCAATACGCGATCGATAGAGGCATCCGGCAGCGGCAATTCCTCATCGAAGACCAGTGCCGTCGAGGACAGGTCGGCGACCGGCCAGTTCACCGCACCCTGCCCTGCCGGCATAAAGGCGAAGGTCCGCTCCGTATCGGCACGGAAGCGCTCGAGATAGGGCACCGCGTAGCCGAGCCCCAGGAGCCTTTCCTCGGGCAGGCGTGCCCAGATGGAAGCAAGCGCTGAGCTGACCGACTGTTCCGCCATGCGGCCGAGCTCGGAGTGATAGAATTGGCGGAGATCGACGATATCGGTGTGCATGGGCAACATGTTAGACTCCAAGCGGTAGACTTCAAGGCGAGCCTCGCTACATTCGAACCGAGCGGGATCGCCGCTTTCCGATAACCCCGCACCGATGGGAGGACCGAAACATGGCCGCGCTCGAACTCGACCTCTTCCTCTGCCGCACCGACAATTACGGTGTGCTCCTCCACGACCGGCTTAGCGGCGCTACGGCATCGATCGACGCACCGGAGGAGCGGCCGATCCTCGACGCGCTCGAACGGCGCGGATGGCAATTGACGCATATCCTCACCACGCATCACCACGGTGATCATGTGGCTGCGAATGCCAGTCTGAAGGAACGCTTCGGCCTCACCATCATCGGCCCGAAGAACGAGGCGTCGAAGATCCCCGGCATAGACAGGACCGTCGGACATGGTGACCGCTTCGACTTCGCCGGCCATCCGGTCGATGTCATCGAAACGCCGGGCCACACGTCCGGCCACGTCTGCTACCATTTGCCCGAGGACAAGCTGCTTTTCGCCGCCGACACGCTTTTCGCGCTCGGATGCGGCCGTCTCTTCGAGGGAACGGCCGATACGATGTGGCAGTCACTGAGCCGGCTGATGGCGCTTCCCGACGACACGGCCATCTATTTCGGCCATGAATACACCCTTGCCAACGCCCATTTCGCCATCACGGTCGATCCGGAAAATTCGGCGCTGAAGGAGCGTGCGGCAGAGATCGAGGAGACCCGCTCGGACGGCGGCTTCACCGCGCCGACGACGATGGGCCTCGAAAAGCGGACGAACCCGTTCCTGCGCGCCGGCGATCCGAAGATCCGCGCGCTGCTCGGTATGGAAAAGGCGAGCGATGCCGCTGTCTTCGCGGAAATACGCAAGCGCAAGGACAATTTCTGAAATGGCGACTCGGGAAATGACGGCGGCAGCTATCATTGAAACGCTGGGTCTTGCCCGGCATCCGGAAGGCGGTTGGTACGGGGAGACGTTCCGCGATGCCAATGGTGGCGCGCGTGGCCACTCGACGGCCATCTACTACCTTCTCGAACGCGGCGACCGGTCGCATTGGCACCGGGTCCACGATGCCGCCGAGGTCTGGCACTACTACGCCGGCGCCCCGCTCGAGCTCAGCATTGCCGAGCCCGGCAGGGCCGCTTCGCAGACCCGGCTCGGTCCCGACCTGCTCGGCGGAGAAAGGCCGCAACAGGTCGTTCCCGCCGGCTGGTGGCAATCCGCCACTTCGCTTGGTGAGTGGACGCTCGTCGGTTGCACCGTCGCACCCGGCTTCGACTTCGCCTCCTTCGAAATGGCGCACCCCGATTGGCGGCCGGCTGAGGAGTGAGTTCTACTCCGCCGGTTGCGCGGCCCTGCCCTTGCGGAAGATCATGTCCTTTGCCGCAAGCACGGCGCCGCCCGTCACCAGCAGGCAGGCGGCCACGATCCGCCAGGACGGCTCGGCAAAGCCGAACAGGATGAGGATCAGGGTCGAAAGCACCGGCGCCGCATAGCTCGCAACGCCCAGGAACTGGATGTCGCCGTTCTTCACGCCGTAGTCCCAGGCATAGAAGGCCGCACCGACCGGCAGCAGGCCGAGCCCCGCCACGGCGAGCCACTCGAAGGTGGTTTCAGGCCAGACCGTCGTTTCGAGTCCGAGATGGCAGAGGAATGACAGAGCCGATGTCGCAAGGCAGAAACCGGTCACGACATCCGTGGATACCGCGTCGAAGCGGCGCGTGATCAGCGAATAGCCGGACCAGGTAAAGGCGCAGAGGAATGCCGCGCCGTAGCCGAGTGCATAGGCGTCGTCGAAGGCGATGCCGTTGCGCGCAACGATCAGGATCGTTCCGACGAGCCCTGCAAGCGCGCCTGCGACATGGTGCCAGCGGAGCCTCTCGCCCGGCAGCAGCGCCGAGCCGACAACGATGAAGAGCGGCCAGAGATAGGCGATGAGCCCCGCCTCCACGGCCGGCGCATTGCGAAGCGCCGTGAAGTAAAGAAAGTGGTAGCCGAAAAGACCGGCAATGCCGATGACCCACACCTTTGCCGGCTGCTTCAGAAGTGCGAGGCGCTCAGGCTTCGACGCCAGGACGGCGATGCCGGGCAGACTGCCTATCAGAAAGCAGACGGCCGACAGTTGAAACGGCGGCATCTTGCCGGATGCGGCAGTAAAGAGCGCCAGCAGCGACCACATGAGGATCGCGGTGAAACCGATCAGCGTTGCCTTGAACTTCATTCCCGCCTCCGCGCGGCCCAGACTCCGGCGCGGCCGTCACCCCACCCGAATCCCACTGATCTACCGCGCTTACGTGATTCCGGAAAGAGGGGTGCGATCCTCGGGGGCGGGTAAGGAAAGAGCCCGCCGGCGGGCTTCAATCGCCGAAGCGCGTCGCCGAAACCGTGACCGCTCCGATCTTCGTCGGTATGCGGGCATAGACCGGAGCATAGACGTCCACGCCGTTCGCCTTCGCGTACCAGATCTCCATCGTTCCCAGGCGGCGCAGATATTCGACGTCCTCGCGGCCCTTCCGGTATCCCGCCTTCGGTACGAAGCGGATGCCGCAGACGATCACCTCCCCTTCGAATCCCCTGGTTTTGAAGTTTCGCGTTCCCTTCGGAGACAGTCTTATGTCGAGCCGCGATTCCCCGTCGAAGATCGGCAGCGTGTTTGGGCAGACCCGGGCCCTTGCCGGAATGAGCAGACCGGAAAGCGGGTCCAGCACATTGCGCATGTCCCGGCTCGTGACCGGCACCCAGTTCTTCGGCAAGGGATCACGCTTCGGAACCATGCTCGCCCGGACGACATTGCCGTTTCGGAAGCTTACATTGATGGCCCGGCCCTTCCGGCCGCTGCGGTAGGACATGGAATATTCGCTTGCCCGGAGATGGTCGCGGTCGATTACTCCGGAGACACGCGTCTGCCCCGTGGTGCGGCTGATGATATCCACGAGTCCCGCCGAGTTCAGGGTTCCCGAGATCGTGTAGCGATTCCTTTCGACCTCGGTGTGGAACGATGCGCGCGCCAAAGGCAGGCCGGCGAGCGCGATGCTGTAGTCCGTCTGATGCGAGACTTCCGCAGCAAGCGGGGCTGTGGAAAACATCATGGCGGCCAGGAGAGCCGGCGCGCGAAAACCAATGCACAACTTCATGCCCGAAAGCCCCATTCTGTCCTGCATGATCCTCGATACCGGAACGGCTCAAAACGGAACCATGCAGCGTTCATAGTGTTACAACACCTTGCCGACGCCGAGGAAAGTCGGCGTATTTATGTCGCAATCCCCGGAATGCAGGCGGTTTGCGGCATTTCTGCGCCCGCTGGAGATCTGGCGCGGTCCTCATGGAAAAGATAGCGCATCGGCCGCTCTCTTGGAATGCGTCTTGCGCGCCGGAACGACCGTGCTAATGAGTGCAGAACAGGCGAAATCGCCCCGTTCGCTCGGGAATGCAAAGGTTTGACTTGACTGGCGGGCCACCTGTGACTATAGAACCGCGACTTTCCAATAATGGCCAACAGGAACGCGGCCTGGGCTCTGGGCCCGCTACCGCATTGTCCGGCGGCGATAAGAGAATAGGTGTACAATGTCCCGTAGTTGCGAATTGACCGGCAAGGGCGTCCAGTCGGGCAACAATGTCAGCCATGCCAACAACAAGACCAAGCGCAAGTTCCTGCCGAACCTGTGCAACGTCACGCTGATTTCCGATGCTCTCGGCCAGCGCTTCCGCCTGCGCGTTTCCGCTGCGGCTCTCCGCTCGGTCGAACACCGCGGCGGTCTCGACGCCTTCCTGCTGAAGGCCGACGAAAACGAGCTCAGCATGCGCGCCCGCCTGCTGCGCCGTCAGATCGTCAAGAAGGCTGCCGAAGCCGCCTGATAGCGCCGGTACTTCTGCCGAGACCTTGAAGAGGCTTGCGGGTTCGCCCGGCAAGCCTTTTTCTCGTGTCGTCCATCGCCGTGCAAGCACCTGCCTGCGCATCCGTCAACTGGTGGCATAACCCAGGATAAAAAAATGCTGATCAACCGTACGTTCTACCTCTATGTGGCGCTGATGACCTTCGTGGTCGTGGCGTCGAACTTCCTCGTCCAGTATCCGCTCCCGGGTTCGATAGCCGGGATGCAACTGGGCGACCTCCTGACCTGGGGCGCCTTCAGCTATCCCTTCGCCTTCCTCGTCACAGATTTGACCAATCGCCAGTTCGGGCCGCGAATCGCGCGCCGCGTCGTCGTTGCCGGCTTCGCGGTTGCCGTCGTGCTCTCCGTTCTCGCCGCGACGCCACGCATCGCGATCGCCTCCGGTTCAGCCTTCCTGCTCGGCCAGCTTCTGGATATCTCCGTCTTCAACCGGCTCAGGCGCCAGACCTGGTGGCAGGCGCCGCTCGCAGGCTCGCTGATCGGTTCGGCCCTCGATACGGCGATGTTCTTCTCTTTCGCCTTTGCGCCGTTCTTCGTGTTCTTAGGTGCGAATGACGGCTTTGCGCTGGAAACGGCGCCCGTTCTCGGCCTGCTCAGCGCCGATGCCCCGCGCTGGATTTCCTGGGCGCTCGGCGATCTCGCAGTCAAGATACTCTGCGGTATCGTCCTGCTGCTTCCCTATGGCGCGCTGATGAGCGTCGTCAAACCCATGCCGGCGGTAAAAGCAACGACCTGAAAACCCTCATCGGGCAGAGCACTTCCCCATGCGGAAGTGGGTGGTTTCAACGCATTGGAGCGGCGGGGCATTCGGCCCCGTTTCACTTGATCAGCCGGAATTCGAGCATCAGGTTTCGCTCGAGGATCGAGTGGTTGTCGTCCGAAACCAAGATCACCCGGATCTCGCCGTCGGGCTGCGAGATGACGTCGAGCGCCTCCATATTGTCGATCTGGTAGCTCATGTCCGCTTCGAGCATGACGTCGCCGTCGACCACGGCGCCAGGCCGGATGTCCCCCGCGGCGATGCGGCGAATACGCATGCCGAAACCGGAGGCGAAATTGAATCGCCGCTCGAGGAGAAGCAGGTCGCCATCGGGCAGGAAAGCGCCGTCAGTGACCGAATAGGGATCGGCGCGCACGACCGTGAAGGCGCCTTTCATCGGCCCCTCCAATATCCCCGCAAAAAGGTTGTCCGCCTTGTCGACGCTGCGCTCGGAGACGACCACGGCCGCGCCGCGAAGCGGGCCGTTCTTCGGCGCGATCGCGATCGTCTCGATTCCGCCATTGCTGCGCAGCTCTTCGACGGGGAACGGCAAGGCCATCTGCCCCTGGGGACGCGCCTTGGCGAACCCCGGATAGGGATAGATTTCGATCCGCGGCGACTGCTCGAAGCTGACGATCGCCTGACCTTCGCGCAAGGCCAGCCCTTCGGAATCGACCCGCCATTTCTCGAGCTGAGCTTCGCTGTTTGCGTCGGTCATCGGCGTGACCGTCAGATCGCTCAGCCCCTCGAGCCCGCCCGCATCGTCGCGGATGACGGCCCCCTCGACCCAGTGGCCCGTGTCCATCACCGCGACGAAGGACTGGCCGTCCGGCAGAAACCGGATCGCCGACAGCGCACCGAACAAAGGGTTGGCCGACGTCATCTCGATGCCGCCGATGAATTCGAGTGCGCCGAAGACCGTTTTGTCGGAACCGACCTTGAACTGGGATATCTGCCGGCTCTTGACGGGCACGATCTCGCGCGCCGGCTCCGCGCGCGCGACAGCAGCCGAAATCAGCAGGAAAAGCACGGCAAAGTTTCGGCAGAACATCTGAGGAATGACCTTAGGACCTGTGGACCCTTATGGATAGGGGTTTGATTTTGCACAAATCGGTCAATGCCAAAGATTTTTCCGCAGCAAAGGGTTGCCCCCTTTGCAAGGGAAAAGCCGCCGGCAGTGGGCGATTTGTGCAAAACCCTTCGGGCGCGCCCATATTGCGGTGCCTTGTCGCGAAAAATCCGGCTTGCAGGCGGACGGCCTGCGGCGCCGGATTTTCCACGAAAGTCCCTCGCAATTTGGGCCGTCAAATCCCTATCCATAAGTGTCCACAGGTCCTAGGGGGTGGCCGCGGCCGGAAATCCGTCAACCGGCGCGACGCGCTCCGCCCGGGCGGCGGCGCATACTCTCGTCCTCGAAGAGCGCCGCAAGCTGGTCCGTCATCGCCCCCGCCAGTTCGTCCGCATCGACGATGGTCACGGCGCGGCGATAATAGCGTGTGACGTCATGCCCGATGCCGATCGCAAGCAGTTCGACCGGCGAACGCGTCTCGATCTGCTCGATAACGGCGCGCAGATGCCGTTCGAGGTAATTTCCGGGGTTCACCGACAGAGTGGAATCGTCGACCGGCGCACCGTCCGAGATCATCATCAGGATGCGTCGCTGCTCGGACCGGGCCAGGAGACGCTCATGCGCCCACATCAGCGCCTCGCCGTCGATGTTCTCCTTGAGCAGTCCCTCGCGCATCATCAGGCCGAGATTGCGGCGCGCGCGGCGCCAGGGCGCGTCGGCGGACTTGTAGATGATGTGGCGCAGGTCGTTGAGGCGGCCCGGCGACTGGGGCTTGCCGCCGGCAAGCCATTTCTCGCGCGATTGTCCGCCCTTCCACGCCTTGGTCGTGAAACCCAGGATTTCGACCTTCACGCCGCAGCGCTCCAGCGTGCGCGCAAGAATGTCGGCGCAGGTCGCGGCGACAGTGATCGGGCGGCCGCGCATCGAACCGGAATTGTCGATCAGGAGCGTGACGACCGTGTCGCGGAAATTCGTGTCCTTCTCGCGTTTGAAGGAGAGCGGCTGCATCGGATCGATGATGATGCGCTGCAGGCGGGCGGAGTCGAGATAGCCCTCTTCGAGATCGAACTCCCAGGACCGGTTCTGCTGCGCCATCAGGCGGCGCTGCAGGCGGTTTGCAAGGCGTCCGACCGCGCCCTGGAGATGGGCGAGCTGCTTGTCGAGAAAGGCGCGCAACCGGTCGAGCTCCGCCTCGTCGCAGAGCTCCTCGGAGGCGATGGTTTCATCGAACTCCCGGGTATAGACCGAATAGTCGACCTTCTCGTTGAAATCCGCGAAGGGATGGTTCGGCCGCTTTACCTCGCCGGGCGTTTCGCTGTCCTCGTCGCTCTCGTCCTGGAGATCGTCGTCGGAAATTTCCGCGCCATCCATCTCGCCTTCTTCCATCTGCTCCTCGGTAGACTGGTTTTCGTCGGCGGGCGCGGCGTCGGAGCCTTCTTCCTCGTCGCTGGCGTTTTCGTCCTGCTCCTGGCTGCGCGGCTGGTCCTCGTCGGTCTCGCTCTCCTGCTCGTCCGGCTCGTTATCGTCCTCGCCGTATTTCTCGGCAACATCCATCGAAGACAGCATGTCGCGCACGACGCGGGCGAAGGCCTGCTGGTCGTTGATCGTACCGGCCAGATTGCGCATGTCGGGACCGGCCTTCTGCTCGATGAAGTCGCGCCAGAGGTCGAGGACCTGGCCGGCGGACTCCGGCGGCTTCTCCCCGGTCAGTTTCTCGCGCACGAGCAGTGCCACCGCCTCTTCGAGCGGCGCGTCCGATTGAGCGTCGATCGCAGCGAAATTCGCCTTGCTGTATTTCTCCTCGAGCATGGAGGAGAGGTTGCCCGCCACGCCCGGCATCCTGAGTGCGCCGATCGCCTCGACGCGCGCCTGCTCGACCGCATCGAAGATCGCCCGGGCGTCCGCCCCTTGCGGCGACATCGTCGCATGGACCCGAGCATCGTGGCAGGCCTTGCGCAGCGCCATGGAATCGCCGAGGCCGCGCGCCACTGCCAGCTCCTGACGGGTCGGGCGCTTGGAGAGCTCCGGCAGCCGGATGCGTTCGGCTGTCATTCCCGGCCGCTCATTGGCGAAAGCGACCTCCAGCTCCGCATCGCCGGCGATCGACCGGATGCAGCCGGAAAGCGCCCGCTTGAACGGTTCGGCGGCGTTTTCCCTCGTAGTCGGTTTCGCCTTGGAATTCGAACTCACGACAATTCCTTCTTCAACCGGATCGGCCGTTATGCGAGCACATCGATTTTCAGGCGGTCGCTTCCAGCACGATGTTGGCAGCGCTCTCCTTGAGTTCGACGCCGAAGGCGCGCTGATAATGCTCGGCGACCAGCGCCCGCTCCAGCTCGTCGCACTTGTTGAGGAAAGTCACGCGGAACGCAAAGGCGATATCGCCGAAGATATAGGCGTTCTCGGCCCAGGTGATGACCGTGCGCGGGCTCATGACGGTCGACAGGTCGCCGTTGATGAAGGCGGCACGCGTCAGGTCGGCGACGCGGACCATCTTGGAGACCGTCTCGCGGCCCTTGTCGGCAACGAAGCCCTTGACCTTCGCGGAAACGATGTCGACTTCCTTGTCGTGCGGCAGGTAATTGAGCGCCGTCACGATCGACCAGCGGTCCATCTGGGCCTGATTGATCTGCTGCGTACCGTGATAGAGGCCGGTCGTGTCGCCGAGACCGACGGTGTTTGCCGTCGCAAACAATCGGAAGGCCGGATGCGGGCGGATGACGCGGCTCTGGTCGAGCAGCGTCAGGCGGCCGGAGGACTCCAGCACGCGCTGGATCACGAACATGACGTCGGGCCGGCCGGCATCGTATTCGTCGAAGACGAGCGCGACATTGTGCTGATAGGCCCAGGGCAGGATGCCGTCCTTGAACTCGGTCACCTGAAGCCCGTCCTTGACGACGATCGCGTCCTTGCCGACGAGATCGATGCGGCTGACATGGCTGTCGAGGTTGACGCGCACGCATGGCCAGTTGAGCCGCGCCGCGACCTGCTCGATATGGGTCGACTTGCCGGTGCCGTGATAACCGGAAACCATCACGCGCCGGTTGTGGGCGAAGCCGGCGAGAATGGCGAGCGTCGTCTCACGATCGAAGAGGTAGTCCGGGTCGATTTCGGGCACATAGGCATCGCCCTTCGAATAGGCCGGAACGCGCAGATCCGTGTCGATGCCGAAAGCCTCCCGGACAGAGACCGTCGTGTCGGGGAGGTTGGAAATGTCGAGGTCAATCTTGCTCATCATAACTCCAGAGCGGACGCCCGCCGGCACCCGCGCATTCGCCTGCAAAGTGTGCTTCTGTCATAATCCGGGTTGTTAGCAGAAACCAGCCTGTTTTAACAATTGGTAGGCTTGAATAACCGCCCGAAAGCGGTCTTCCGACCCCCTGTCTCCGCCATTTGCGTCGGGGTGGTGCTTCTTGACGAGCTCCTTGTATGCCGCCTTGATGTCGGCGGTCGTCGCCGAGGCCGCAAGCCCCAGCGTCTCGAAGGCCTTGGCCTCGAGCGTCTTCAGCTTGCGCATGCGCGGTTCGTGCCGTGCCTGGCGGGCGCGCGCCTCGTTGAAAAATCCGAAAGGATCGCGCATGCGCGCCTGTGCGCCGGCGGTGCCGGAGCGCATCTGCGACTGTGTCGGGCCGTTGCGGGCGCTCTTGTTGACACCGACCGTCCAGGTCGGACGATGGCCGGTCACCGCTTCCTTCTGATAGCGGGCGATCTCGGTGTCGGAGAGGCCGGAAAAATAGTTGTAGCCCTTGTTGTACTCCTTCACATGCTCGAAGCAGAACATGAAATACTCGCCCTCGGCATTGCGCCCGACGGGTGCCCGATGAACTGCCGTATTGTCGCAGCCGTCCCATTGGCACACCGGCGCAGACGGCTCCACGCGCGCTTGACCCCGGGGGCGCGTTCGGATGCGGTCGAAATATTTTGAATCGAGCTTCATGACGCACATTATGGGGTTTGCAGAGGGCGACAACAAGAATTGACAAAACGGAATGTTACTGGCTTTGTGCGGGCATTTTGCATTGCATGGGAGACGCTGCCGCCTGGCTCCGCCCCTTGCAGCAAAACAGGGAAATGGGACTGAAGACATGTCGCTGCAACGCCGCATCGAAGAGAAGCTCACGCAAGCCTTCCATCCCGAGCGGCTGATGGTGATCAATGAGAGCGATCAGCATGCCGGTCATCAGCCGGAATTCGACGGCGGCGGCGAAACGCATATGCGCGTCCGCATCGTTTCGAGCGCCTTTACCGGCATGAGCCGTGTGGCGCGCCACCGCGCCATAAACGATCTGCTGAAGCCGGAGCTCGATGCCGGCCTCCATGCTTTGGCGGTGGAACCGGCTGCCCCAGGGGAAGCGACGCGCTGGTGAACTGCTCTAGGACCTGTGGACACTTATGGATAGGGATTTGACGGCCCAAATTGCGAGGGACTTTCGTGGAAAATCCGGCGCCGCAGGCCGTCCGCCTGCAAGCCGGATTTTTCGCGACAAGGCACCGCAATATGGGCCGCCCGAAGGGTTTTGCACAAATCGCCCACTGCCGGCGGCTTTTCCCTTGCAAAGGGGACAACCCTTTGCTGCGGAAAAATCCTTGGCATTGACCGATTTGTGCGAAATCAAACCCCTATCCATAAGTGTCCACAGGTCCTAACCCACCTGCCCCTCGTCCTCGGCCGCGCGGATGCGCAGCTTGGTGATCCGGTTCTTCACCCGCTTCATCACCGTGAAACGCTTGCCGTAGAACGTGAAGGCCTGCCGCTCCTCCGGAATGCTCTTCGATTCATGGATCACGAGGCCGGCAACCGTCGTCGCCTCCTCGTCCGGCAACGACCAGTCCAGCGCCCGGTTGAGGTCGCGGATCGGCACGGAACCATCGACGACGATCGAACCGTCGGCCTCCTGACGTACGCCCTGGATGTCGATGTCGTGCTCGTCGGCAATGTCGCCGACGATCTCTTCGAGAATATCCTCCAGCGTGACGAGCCCCTGCACCTGGCCGTATTCGTCGACCACGATCGCAAGATGCAGCTTGCGGCGCAGGAAGGCGTTGAGCTGGTCTTTGAGGTTGGTCGAATCCGGAACGAACCAGGGTTTCTGCGCAATCTTGACGATATCGAGCGTCTCGGGCTCCACATTCGGCTCGGCGAGCGCCCGGAGCAGGTCCTTGGAATGGACGACGCCGATGATGTTGTCGGCCGAGCCGCGCCACAACGGCAGGCGTGTAAACGGACTCTCGAGGATCTCGCGCACGCAGGTCTGGGGCGGATCATCCGCATTGATCGCCCGCATGCCGGTCCGGTGGATCATGACGTCGGAAACTTCGAGTTCGCCGAGATCGAGCACCCCGCCGAGCCGGTCGCGGTCCGCCTTGATGACCGACCCTTCGCGGTGGAGCAGATTGACCGCGCCGCGCAGTTCCTCATGCGCGGTGAGCATCGGCAGGTCGGAAGAAAGATTGATGCCGAAGAGGTGCAGGATGCGCCTGACAATTGCGTTGACGAGGGAGGATACCGGACCCACGACGGCAACGAAGGGGCGAACCCAAGGCGCAACCGCCAGCGCAAACCGGTCCGGCGACGCGATCGCCCAGCTCTTCGGCAGGACCTCGGAGAAGATGACGAGCAGTACCGTCATGGCGACTGTGGCGATCGCCACGCCCGAATCGCCGAAGAGGCCGATCAGCAGGCTCGTCGTCAGCGACGAGGCCAGGATGTTGACGAGGTTGTTGCCGATGAGCAGCGTCCCGATCAGACGGTCGCGACGCTCGATCAGCCGGGTGACCATGCCGGCCCGCTCCTCGCCGTTGTTCTCCAGCGTATGCATCCGCGAGCGCGAGGCCGCGGTCAGCGCCGTCTCGGAGCCGGAGAAAAAGGCTGAAATAACGAGAAGGCAGATAACGGAAAGCAGCGACAGCCAGTATTCCGTCAGAAAGCCCAGGAGCACGTCGGTCATCGCGGATGCTTTTCCATAAGAAAGCTCAACACCTCCGAGGAGGGCACGTCGTCCGCCACGAAGGACTGGCCTATGCCCCTCGTAAGGATGAAGGTGAGCTTGCCTCCCTTCACCTTCTTGTCCTGGGCGATCGCCGCCATCAGCCGATCGGCCGGCGGCAATGCACCGGGAATGTCGGCGAGGCGCGTCGGCAGGCCGACGGTTTTCAGATGGGCCTCCACCCGCCGCGCATCGTCGGGGCTCGCAAGATTCATCCGGGCTGAAAACTCATGCGCCAGAACCATGCCGATCGCAACGCCCTCTCCATGCACCAACCGCTTGCTGTCGTAATCGGTGGCGGCCTCCAGCGCATGACCGAAGGTATGGCCGAGGTTGAGGAGGGCGCGACGTCCGTTTTCGCGCTCGTCCGCGGCAACGACGTCAGCCTTTGCCTGGCAGCTGACGGCAATCGCCTCGATCCGGGCGGGTCCGCCTGCAAACACCGCCTGCCAGTTTTTCTCGAGCCATTCGAAGAACTCCGGCTTGTCGATAAGGCCGTATTTCGCGACCTCGGCATAGCCTGCGCGGAATTCGCGCGGGCTCAGCGTGTCGAGCGCGGCAGTATCGGCGAGGACGAGGTCGGGCTGATGGAAGACGCCGATCAGGTTCTTGCCATGCGGCGAATTGATCCCGGTCTTGCCTCCGACCGAGGAATCGACCTGCGCCAGCAGCGATGTCGGGATCTGGATGAAGCGCGAACCGCGGCGGACGATACCGGCGGCAAAGCCGGTAAGATCGCCGATGACGCCGCCGCCGAGCGCGATCACCGCGTCGTTGCGCTCGATTCTGGCGCCGAGGATGGCTTCGCAAACCGGGATCAGGTGCTCGAAGCTCTTGGTCTTCTCGCCTGCCGGTAGGATGAGGGAGACGGCCTCGATGCCGCTTTCCCCGAGGCTCGCCATCAGTGGTTCGAGATAACGCGGCGCGACGTTCTCGTCGGTGATGACCGCCATCTTCCGGCCCTTGAGCCGGGAAGCGATCTCCCTGCCTGCCGCGGCGATCAGACCGGGGCCGATGAGGATATCGTAGGAACGCTCTGCGAGATCGACGCGGACCTTGCGCTCGGCGGTTGGCATCACATGGCTGGTCATGGCTTCAGGCTTTCTGATGATCGGCGATGGCGGCGAGAACCTCCTCGACCATCGCTTCCTTTTTCACATCGCGCGAGAGAACGGTCAGGTCCGCCTCGGCATAGATCGGGTAGCGCGCGCGCATCAGGTTCTCGAGCGTCTGCTTCGGATTCTCGGTCTTCAGAAGCGGCCGGGTGTCGCGCTTGTTTACCCGCTCCCATAGCACGTCAAGCTCGGCGTTGAGCCAGATCGTCAGGCCGCCCTTCTTGATATGCCGCCGCGAGCGCTCGTTGATATAGGCGCCGCCGCCGGTCGACACCACCCGCGGGCCGGACCTGAGCAGGCGCTTCAGCACGCGGGCCTCCAGCGCCCGGAACTCTTCCTCGCCGTAGGTCGCGAAGAGATCGCCGACCGTCATGCGCGAGACCCGCTCGATCTCGTGGTCGGAATCGACGAAAGGAACGCCGAGCGCCTGGGCGGTCAGCCGACCGATTGCCGATTTACCTGCCCCCATCAGGCCGATGAAAACGAGATTGCGCTTACCGAGAGTGCGCTTCGCCCTTTCGGCCAGCGTCGCGGAAACCGGTTCGGTCACATCGTTCATTGCGCTTCAAATTCCCCATTCCTCTCCGGTATCGACAAATCGGGGGGGAGCGTCAAGCCGTCGCCACTGCAGATCAGGACCTACCTACTCGCCAGACATGATTGCTTCGTAATCCTGCCCGCCTGAAAACACGCGCAGAATATCTACGCGATTGTCCGGCAGTTCGTAGGCGATCAGAACACGTCGCCAAAGCGGGAAGATAAACAGGTTCGGCCGCAAATCCGGTCTTCCACGGCCCATCAACGGCGTCTCGCAGAGATTGCGGCAGCTTGTTCGATCTCTGCGACGTAGCTGCGGGCGCGACGAGGATTATCGGCAGCGACAAACCAAAATGTCTCCTCTAGATCGACGAGCGCCGCCGGCGTAAAGACGAGTTCGCGGCTCACGACTTGGCAGTCTTCTCTGTCTGGGTCAGAAGACGGTCAAAATGAGCCGAAACCTCGGCGCTGCCATGGCGTGCCGGATCGTTGGCAGCGGCATCGAGGCTGGCGCGGATGGCATCAAGGCGATGCCCGCGTTCCTGTTCGCGCTCCTGCCACAGTCGCAATGCGTCACGGATGACTTCGCTGTTTGAGGCATAAGCCCCGTCCTCGACCCGGCGGCGCACCATGCGCGCCATGTCGACCGGCAGACTGATACTGAGCTTTTCCGTTTGCATGGCACATCCCTATACTACTACTTGATACTACCACTTTTCCCACCTATCCGATTCAATGATTTTCGGCGCCTTCGCTTGGACGTGCGGACCGGCGGCCTTTGCGCCTGATTAGACGCGCGGCGCTGCAAGGATCGGGGGCCGGCTTCTTGCACTCTTGGGCGGCGCCGTTCATATAGTTCACGCACCCGCTGCAGCGTTCATATTGGACGCGCTACAGCGTTTCGAACGGCTGCATGGTCCGCCCGCGAAAAGGTCCGGTTTTCCGGCGCCATGCAGAGGAGACTTGAATGCCCACCCTCTTCCGCTTCCTGTTCATCTGCGCCGTCGCGGCCGGCATGGTCTATGGCACGATGGTGGCGCTCGTCACTTTCGTCGTCCCGGTTGAGCGGGACGTGACGGTGCGCATTCCCTCCGAACGGGTCAACAAGCCGCAATGACGGATATGTCCGCAGCCTACGTCGAAGCCTTCCTGGAAATGATGAGCGCCGAGCGTGGAGCGGCGGCGAACACGCTGCAATCCTACGAGCGCGACCTCGAGGACGCGCGTTCCTTCCTGCGCTCGCGCGGCACCGGGCTCACCGACGCCTCGGCCGACGATCTCAGAAGCTATCTCTCCCATCTCGCAGGCCAGGGCTTCAAAGCGTCGTCGCAGGCGCGGCGGCTCTCGGCCCTCCGGCAATTTTACAAGTTCCTCTATGCGGAAGGGCTGCGCACGGACGACCCGACGGGCATCCTCGACGCGCCGAAGAAAGCCCGCACCCTTCCGAAGACCGTCAGCATCGAAGACGTCACCCGGCTGATCGGCCAGGCGGAAGCGGAGGCGAAATCCGGCAGCGACGACGCGATGGCGAAATTGCGCATGCACGCGCTGATCGAGCTCCTCTATGCGACAGGCATGCGCGTCAGCGAGCTCGTGTCGCTGCCGGCGAGCGTGCTTGCGCAGAACGGGCGTTTTCTCATCATTCGCGGCAAGGGTAACAAGGAAAGGCTCGTACCGCTGTCGCAGGCGGCGATCCGCGCCATGCGGGCCTATGGGGAAGCACTGCAGGAAGAGAGTGCGGACAGCCCCTGGCTGTTCCCCTCCAATGGCAAGTCCGGCCATCTGCCGCGGCAGGTCTTTGCCCGCGACCTCAAGAGCCTTGCGGCACGGGCAGGCATCCGGGTGGCGGCGATTTCACCGCACGTGCTGCGCCATGCCTTCGCCAGTCATCTGCTCGCCAACGGCGCCGACCTTCGTGCCGTGCAGGAACTGCTCGGCCATTCGGACATTTCCACGACACAAATCTATACGCATGTGCTGGAAGAACGGCTTCACGACCTCGTGCAAAACCATCACCCCCTTGCCAAACAGGCGAAAAAACAGGATTAGGTCCGCCTGACGGAATGGCTTGGCAGGGCGGCCCTTGTCGAAAAACGATCGGAAACGCGTCTGATGCACAATTATCTCGACTTCGAAAAACCCATCTCTGATCTCGAAGGCAAGATTCTCGAACTGAAGAAGCTCGCCAGCGAAGACGAGAGCGTTAACACATCAGACGAGATCGCCCGATTGGAAGGGCGCGTCCGCGATGCGATGGTCGAGATCTATTCCAAATTGTCCCCCTGGCAGAAGACCCAGGTCGCTCGCCACCCCTCGCGTCCGCATTTCCTGGACTATGCCTCGCGCCTCTTCACCGAGTTCACGCCGCTTGCCGGCGACCGGAATTTCGCCAATGACGACGCGATCCAGGCGGGGCTTGCCCGCTTTCACGGCACGCCCGTCGCCGTCATCGGCCAGGAGAAGGGCAACGACACCAAGTCGCGCATCAAGCACAATTTCGGCAGCCCCCGACCCGAGGGCTATCGCAAGGCGACGCGCATAATGGAGATGGCCGACCGTTTCGGCCTGCCGCTGATAACGCTGGTCGACACGGCAGGCGCCTATCCGGGCGTCAACGCCGAGGAGCGGGGCCAGGCCGAGGCGATCGCCCGCTCGACCGAAATGTGCCTCAACATCAAGGTGCCGATCGTCACCGTGGTGATCGGCGAAGGCGGTTCGGGCGGCGCGATCGCGATCGCGACCGGCAACCGCGTCTACATGCTGGAGCACGCGATCTACAGCGTGATCTCCCCGGAAGGTGCGGCCTCGATCCTCTGGCGCGACTCGACGCGCGCCAAGGAGGCCGCCAGCAACATGAAGATCACCGCCGAAGACCTGAAGTCGCTCGGCGTCATCGACGGAATAATCCCGGAGCCTGTCGGTGGAGCCCACCGTGACCCGGACGCGGTCATCAGCCGCACGGAAACCGTGATCGGCGACGCTCTCAAGGAGCTTTCCGCACGCAATGGCGACGAATTGCGGGCCGACCGGCGGCAGAAATATCTGAATATCGGCCGTAACCTCTGATTACGGCTCCGGCCCGAGCCGTTCCAATCCGAACCATTGCGATTATTCCCTGACGTCAGCAACCGGAAATCGGAGTGTGGCCAAATCTTGGCCATATTCATGAGGTCATGAGAGATGGCCATTCGCAGGGGGCGCCTGCACGGTTAAGATTTCGTGAAGAATAATGACGTACTGATTCGTTGACGCCTGTCCTTCGTGGAACCGGCGTGCACGGATAGAATGTGGCTAGAACGGGCTTTTGCCGATGCGTTTCAGGAACCTTGTCCTCACCGCCGCTGTCGCAGCCGCTCTTGCGGGCTGCACCAACGAGACGCTCGATTCGGTCAACCTGTCGTCCGTCAAGAACAAGACCGAGTACCAGCTTTCCAGCAAGATGGTCAGCAAGATGCGCGAGCTGGGGATGCAGAAGACGTCCCCGATCCTGTTGCGCATCTTCAAGGAAGAAGGGACGCTCGAAGTCTGGAAGGCGAACACGGCGAACCGGTTCCAGCTTCTGAAGAGCTACAAGATCTGCGCCTGGTCGGGCAAGCTCGGGCCCAAGGTGAAGGAGGGAGACCGGCAGGCGCCGGAGGGATTCTATCCGCTCTATCCGCACCAGATGAACCCGAATTCGAGCTACTACCTGGCGATCAATACGGGCTATCCGAACACCTACGACAAGGCCAACGGCCGCACCGGCACGCATCTGATGATCCACGGTGCCTGCTCTTCGGCCGGCTGCTATTCGATGACGAACGAGCAGATCATCGAGATTTTCGCGCTCGCCCGCGACGCGTTCAAGGGCGGCCAGGAAAGCGTGCAGCTTCAGGCCTTTCCCTTCCGCATGACGGCGGAAAACATGGCGCGCCACCGCGACAATCCGAACATCGACTTCTGGAAGATGCTGAAGGCCGGCTACGACCAGTTCGAAGTGACCAAGCGCCCGCCGGCAGTGAATGTCTGCGAGAGGAAATACGTCTTCAATCAGCAGGCCGAGGGGCAGTTCAATGCGGCCGGCCAGTGCCCTGCCATGACGACGCCGCCGGCGCTGCAGATGGCGATGGCCAGCTACGACAAGGACTATCGGCGCGACTACGAGAAGGCATTGAAGAAATTCGACGGCATGGTCTGGTATGAGCCGACCGAGGCCGAACGCAAGGCGGTCGTCGCCGACCAGCGCAAGGGCCGCGAGCTTGCCTATGCGCCGACCGGCACCTCGCTCGATGCGGGCAAGCTGCTCAAGGTAAGCGATCTCGAGAAGAAGCTTGCCGAACAGAAAGAGGCCGAGGAAGCCAAGCAGGCAACCTTGATCCAGAAGGAAGCGCTGGAAAAGGCGGCCCGCGAAGGCAAGGGCCTGCCGGTGCCGCAGGCCAACCCGCTCGAGCGCCCCGTGGAGCAGGCAGCGGTGCAAGCCGAGCCCGCGAGGAAGTCGCTCTGGGGTCTGTTCTCTCGCAGCGAGCCCGCGGCCGCGCCGGCCGCACCCGCCGCCGAGGCTCCCGCGCAGCAGGGCGCAGGTCAGCCGGCCGCTCAACAGCCCGCACCGGGCCAGCCGCAAGCCGCCGCCAGCGGGCAACAGGCAGCACCGCCGGCGCAGGACAATGCTCAGGTTGCCGCCGCTCCCGCCGGGAATGCGCAAGCGCCGGCACCCGAACAGCAACCCGCCGAGCAGCCGAAGAAGCGCCCGTTCTGGAAACTCTGGGGCAATTGATGCCCGAGGAAGCGAGGCTACGCTACGATCTGAGGGGGCTGAAATGCCCCCTTCCCGTTTTGAAGACGCGCAAGCGAATGGAAAACCTGACGCCCGGCGCACTCATCGAGATCGAAACGACGGACCCGCTGGCCGTGATAGACATCCCGCATTTCTGCAACGAGGACGGGCATCGGCTGGAACAGGCTGAGCCGATCGCAGGCGGACATCGTTTCCTTATCCGCAAGCGGTGTAGCTAACCAAATTTAAAGCACTCCCGCGCCTTCGGATCGGTCACAGCCAGTTCTCGACCCTTACACCCGGCATGCGGACGAACTCGCGTATATTGTTGGTCACGACAATCAGCCCTTCGCTGCGCGCATGCGCGCCGATCTGCATGTCGTGGGGGCCGCATGGCGTTCCCGTCCGCTCCAGTTCAGCCCGAACCTGCCCGTAGTGGGCCGCTGCCTTGTCTGCGAACGGCAGCACCTCCAGCCGTGCCACGAAATGTTCGATAGCCGTAAGGTTCTCAACGCGCCGGGCCGATTTTTCAGCGCCATAGTGTAATTCTCCCAGCGTGATGCTCGATATGCAAAGCTGCTCCGCCAGTCCGTTGAACTTTTCGCGCACGGCCGGCGGATAGGTCTTCATCACATAGATGCAGATATTGGTATCGAGCATATAGGTGAGCATCAGAAGGATTCGCGTGTTTCCGCCACCGGCTGATCACGCTCGCTCATGAAATCCTCGCTGACGCGCGGCCCGCTGAGGAACAGATCGTCCCATCTTTTGCCCTGGGGGACGATCACGCGGCTGCGGCCGATCTTGAGGATATCGACCTGATGCACGCCCTCGGGAAAGGCGACGGCCTTTGGCAGCCGGACCGCCTGGCTACGGTTACTGATGAATACGGTCGAACTGGCCAAGGTCCATTCCTTTTTGCCATATACGAGTGGGATATACGTAGCGCTGAGGGACCTGAAAATCAAGCCCCCGGCGAGCAGGGGGTGATGAAGAAAGCCCGGCCGGAGGCCTCAGAACTTCATCCCCGGCACCGCCAGGGGGTTGTCCGCGAGGGCCTGCGCGTCCGGTCGATCGACGCGCGGCTTGCCGGTGAATGCGTCGAAGAGGTCGCGCACGAATGCTTCGTCCAGGCCTTTGGTGATCAGCACCATTCGCGTCCGGCGATCGGCCGGATCCGGCCAGGCGGCAAGCCGCTCCGGCGCGTGAAAGACCGTCTGCACGCCGTGCAGCACCACCGGCCGCTCCGGATTGTCGGCGACGGAAACGATAGCCTTCATGCGCAGGAGCTTTTCCCCATGGGCCGAGCGCAGGAGGTCGATGAACATCTCCAGCGCCATCGGTTCGATCGGCCGATCATGCACGATGCTGAATGAGCGAATGTCCGAACCATGACGATTGACGTCGTGATGATGGTGATGGTGCCCATGGCCGTGACCATCTTCGTGGTGGTGGTCATGAACGTGGCCGTGGCCGTCCGCATGGGCCTCGTCCTGGAGCCAGCGGCCGACATCGGCGACCTTGGTCGTGGCGTCGTAAAGACCGCAGGCGAAGAGATCGGCCCGGCCCGCCTCTTCCGTGTCGCCGTCGATGATCGGCGCGCGCGGGTTGAGATCCCTGAGCCGCGCCTCGAGCCTGCCGACACCATCATCTTTGGCGAGCCCGCTCTTGCTGATCACCAGCCGGTCGGCCACCGCGACCTGCTTCATGGCTTCCACATGATTGGCGATCGTCTGCTCGCCATTGACCGCATCGACGACGGTGACGACTCCGTCCAGCCGGAAATTCTGGGCAATCACGGGATTGCCGAGGACGGATTGCAGCACCGGTGCCGGATCGGCAAGACCGGTGGTTTCGATGACGACGCGCTTCAGCGGCTTGATGCGGCCGGTCTGCATCCGGTCCATGAGATCGGCCAGCGTATCGACGAGTTCGCCGCGCACGGTGCAGCACAGGCAGCCGTCGGAAAGCTCGATGACGCCGTCACTCGACGCCTCGACCAGGAGGTGGTCGATGGAGACATCGCCGAATTCGTTGATGATGACGGCCGTGTCGGCAAGCACCGGATCCTTGAGCACCCGGTTCAGAAGGGTCGTCTTGCCCGCGCCGAGAAAGCCGGTGAGGATCGAGACCGGCACCACCGGCATTGGACCGTTCATGAAAAGACTCCGTTCAGAAGCTCGGGCGCGGGACCGGAATCGGCACATTGGCGATCTCGACCGCGTCACCCTGTGCCGTGGCATCGCTGCCGGCTTTGGCCGTCTTGTCGTCGCTGCCGGGTATGAGGCCGGCAAAGGCAAGTTTCAGCGGGCGGTCGATCTCGTGGATATAGGGTGAAAGCAGCTTCTGCCGGCCGGCCTCGTCACGCCCCTCGCTGCGTACCTTCGCCGCCTGCTTCGAGCAGATTTCCTTGCTGATGTCGGCAACCACCCCGTGGGTTTCGCCATAAGGGACGATCTCCGCAAGCGAGGGCTTGCCCGTGCTCACCGTGGTGAAAGCCATCTGCAGGAGCCTGGCCGACTCGTCGGCACGCGCTGCAAGGCTGTCTTCACCGAGCACGACCGATACCACCCTGCGGCCGCCGCGGCTCGCCGAGGAGACCTGGTTGAAGCCCGAGGCGCAAATGAACCCCGTCTTCATGCCGTCCGCGCCATCGAAGCGGCCGATCAGCATGTTGTAATTGGGATAGTCCTTCTTGCCGGTGGTGAAGCCTTCCAGCGCGAAATAGGAAGCATATTGCGGGAATTCGCGCTTCAGCGTGACCGCGAGCACCGCAAGGTCCCGGGCGGTCGTATATTGCCCCTGACCGGGCAGGCCGTTGGGATTGATGAAATGCGACGAGGTCATGCCGATGCGGCGCGCCTCGGCGTTCATCTTCTCGATGAAGGCCTGTTCGGATCCGCCGACCGTCTCGGCGATCGCGACGGCGACGTCGTTCGCCGACTTGATCAGCATCATCTTCAACGCGCTGTCGAGCGTCATCTTCTGGCCGGGCTTGTAGAACATCTTGCTCGGCGGCTCCGAAGCGGCGTTCTTCGTCATGACCACCGGGCTTTGCAGCGTCAGCTGTCCCGCCTGAATGGCCCGGAACGTGGTATAGGCCGTCATGAGCTTGGTCAGCGACGCCGGATACCATTTCTGGAAGATGTCCTGATGCTCGTAGACCTTGAGCGTATCGACGTCGATCACCAGCCGCGGATTGGCCGATGCAGGCAGCGCCGCAGCCAAGAAGACGGCGCAAGCCCCCGCGAGCATGCCCATCCTGCCCAACCTGTCGCCCAACGGGAATCGTGCTATTGCCACAATCCAAACCTCGAAATTCCGGAGTTGCCTCGTATCGTCCCGCTATTTAGCCTATATGGCAAGGAGATGGCAAAGCCCATTCATCTGGCTGCCGCGCCAATCCACCGCCCGGACACTCCGCCGGCGAGACTCCAGCCGGATGCAGAAGCGTCGGGCCTCACGTGCCGAACCAAAGTGAACGAACAGATCGACAGGAACGAACAATGCCGATTCTAAACCGTGCCGCCGAGCTCAAGAACGAAGTGACCGAATGGCGGCGCCATCTGCACCAGAACCCGGAGCTCCTGTTCGCGGTCGAAAATACGGCAGCCTTCGTCGAAAGAAAACTGAGGGAATTCGGCGTTGACGAAATCGTGACCGGCCTCGGCCGGACCGGGGTCGTCGGCCTCATCCGCGGCAATCGCGGCCCGGGCCGCACCGTCGGCCTCAGGGCCGACATGGACGCCCTGCCGATCACCGAAGCAAGCGGCAGGGCCTGGTCCTCGACGGCCCCCGGCAAGATGCATGCCTGCGGCCATGACGGCCATACGGCCATGCTGCTCGGCGCGGCGAAGTACCTCGCCGAAACGCGTAACTTCGCCGGCAATGTCGCGGTGATCTTCCAGCCGGCAGAGGAAGGCGGCGGCGGCGGCAACGAGATGGTGAAGGACGGCATGATGGAGCGCTTCGCAATCGAAGAGGTCTACGGCATGCACAACATGCCGGGGATGCCGGTCGGCCATTTCGGCAGCCGCGCCGGCCCGATCATGGCCTCAACCGACGAGTTCAACATCACCGTCAAGGGCCGCGGCGGCCACGCCGCTCAGCCGCACAAGACGATCGACCCGATCGCCATCGGCGCCCAGATCGTCAACGCGCTGCAGACGATCGCCTCGCGCACCATCGATCCGCTTGCCTCCATCGTCGTCTCCGTCACCAAGTTCAATGCCGGCTTCGCGCACAACGTCATCCCCGAACAGGCCGTACTCGCCGGCACCGTGCGCGCGCTGACGCCGGAAGTGCGCGACACCGGCGAAGCCCGTATCCGCCAGATCGCCGAGAACATCGCAGGCGCCTACGGGGCCACCGTCGACGTCTGGTACGGCCGCAACTATCCCGTGACGGTAAACCACGCCGCCGAGGCCGGTCACGCGCTTGCCGTCGCCGCCACGATCGCCGGCGAAGGCAACGTCAACGCAGCGCTCGACCCGATGATGGGCGGCGAGGATTTCTCCTACATGCTGCTGGCCCGGCCGGGCGCCTTCGTCTTCATCGGCAATGGCGATACGGCGGGACTGCATCACCCGGCTTACGACTTCAACGACGAAGCCATTCCGCACGGAATTTCCTATTGGGTGAAGCTCGCCGAAACACGGCTTGCCGCCTGAAGCACCGAAAGCGGAGGCGGCCATGCACCAGATCGACAAGACGGACCGGAGAATCCTCAATATCCTGCAGGCGGACGGGCGGATTACCAATCTGGAGCTGGCGGACCGGATCGGGCTTTCCCCGACGGCGACCAGCGAACGCCTGAGGCGGCTTCTGAAGGAAGGTTACGTCTCCGGCTTCGGTGCGCGTCTCGACCCCCACAAACTCGGCTTCGGGCTGTTGGTGTTCATCGAAGTGATGCTCGACAAGACGACGCCGGAGGTCTTCGACCAGTTCGCGGCCGCCATAAAGCAGGCGCCCGCAGTGCTCGAATGCCACATGGTAGCCGGCGGCTTCGACTATCTCGTCAAGACCCGCTTCGAGGACATGGCCGCCTACCGCAATTTCCTCGGTCAGGTCCTCTGGACACTCCCGGGCGTCAAGGAGACCCGGACCTATGCGGTCATGGAAGAGATCAAGAACGACGGGCCGCTGCCGCTGCTTTGAGTAGCGGCAGCGGCCCGCCCAAGCTCAAGCCTTGATCGATTCCATGTCGATCACGAAGCGATAGCGCACGTCGCTTCTCACCACCCGCTCATAGGCCTCGTTGATCTGCTCCATGCGGATCGTCTCGATCTCCGAAACGATTCCGTGCTCGCCGCAGAAATCGAGCATTTCCTGCGTCTCCTTGATCGAACCGATCATGGAGCCGGAAATGCTGCGCCGTGCCGGCACCAGCGAGAAGGCATGGACCGGCACCGGATTCTCCGGAATGCCGACGAGCACCAGATCGCCATCGACCTTCAGGAGGTTGAGATAAGCGTTCCAGTCGATCTCGGCCGCGACCGTGCAGATGATCAGGTCGAAGCTGCCGGCGAGCTTCGTGAATGTCTCCGGATCCTTCGTCGCGTAGTAGTGGTCCGCCCCGAGCTTAAGCCCGTCCTCCTTCTTCGAAAGCGTCTGGCTGAGCACCGTGACCTCCGCGCCCATCGCATGGGCGAGCTTCACGCCCATATGGCCGAGACCGCCCAAGCCGACGATCGCCACCTTCTTGCCGGGGCCGGCCTTCCAGTGACGCAGCGGCGAGTAGAGCGTGATGCCGGCGCAAAGCAGCGGTGCGGCAGCATCGAGCGGAAGGTTCTCCGGAATGGAGAGCACATAGCCTTCCTTGACGACGATATGGTCGGAATAGCCGCCTTGGGTCGGGGTTCCGTCGGCCTCGACGCCGTTGTAGGTCACCACGAGGCCGGGCAGATACTGCTCCAGGTCGAGATCACGCTTGGCGCAGGTCGTGCAGGAGTCGACGAAGCAGCCGACGCCCACCCGGTCGCCGATCTTGAACCTGGTGACCTGGGAGCCGACCGCCCTGACGATGCCGACGATCTCGTGGCCCGGTACCATGGGGAAGGTCGAATTGCCCCATTCGTCGCGCGCCTGGTGGATGTCGGAATGGCAGACGCCGCAATATTTGATGTCGATCACCACGTCGTCGTCGCGCGGTTCGCGACGCTCGAAGGTGAAGGGTGCGAGCGGCTTCGACGCGTCCGTCGCCGCATATCCTCTTGCAATGGCCATGGGTCTGTCCTTCATGTCTGGGAGTGGCGCGCCCATTGGTCTATGGACCGCAGGCGGCAGGGCGGACTATGCTGTCTCACAAGGCCATTGCGTTAGTGCGATCCTGCAAAACTTTTGCACGATTCTGCGAGAATCGTGGAAGCCAGGTGGCGGCATAGCGCCGACAACCTATCTGCCCCCTGTCTCCGCACGGATCTAAGGTATTGGAAAGTCCACCGAATATGACAGAATCACAGCGCATGCCGCGTCAGGAAATGATCGACATCATTGCCCGGATCGCCGGAGAGGACGGCGATCATCCGACGATTATTCCAGGGCTGAGCGTTCATCGGCATTCCGTTTCCGCGAAGCCGAATTGCGCCGCCTACAAGCCGAGCCTGGCGATCATCGTCCAGGGAGCCAAACGTGTCGTGCTCGGTGAGGAAACCCTCGTCTACGGCGCCTCGGACTACCTTTTGACCTCCATCGACCTGCCGGTTCTTTCTCAGATATCGCTCGCCTCGCCCGA
The DNA here is from genome assembly GCF_054161295.1 of Ensifer sp. D2-11. Taxonomy (NCBI): domain Bacteria; kingdom Pseudomonadati; phylum Pseudomonadota; class Alphaproteobacteria; order Hyphomicrobiales; family Rhizobiaceae; genus Ensifer; species Ensifer sp. D2-11. The sequence continues at coordinate 334,470 of NZ_CP096433.1, read as the reverse complement.
GGAGCCCTATCTCAGCATGGTCTTCCAGATCGATACGACGAGGCTTCCGGCGCTCCTCGACGCCATCGGCCCGGAGGCTGCGAAAGCTCCGGCTTCGCCGCGCGGCATGACGGTCAGCAAGCTCACTCCCGATCTTGAGGACACGGCGCTTCGGCTGCTGCGGCTCCTCGACCGCCCGGACGACATTGCGGTGCTGCTGCCGCTGGTCGAGCAGGAACTGCTTTATCGGCTGCTGCTCGGACCGCACGGCGCCAGGCTCCGCCAGATGGCGACCACGGAGAGCCAGCCGCACCAGATCGGCCGCGCGGTGTCCTGGCTGAAGGAGCATTATTCCCGCCCCTTGCGCATCGACGACCTCGCAAGCCGCGTAAGCATGAGCGTTTCCTCGCTTCATCACCATTTCAAGGCAATCACGGCGATGAGCCCGCTGCAGTACCAGAAGCAGCTGCGCCTGCAGGAGGCACGGCGGCTGATGCTCGAGGAGCGCCTCGATGCCGGCGATGCCGGCCACAAGGTCGGCTATGAGAGCCAGTCCCAGTTCAGCCGCGAATATGCCCGCCATTTCGGCGAGCCGCCGAGGCGCGACGTCGGCCGCGTCCGCCGCAGCCTCATCGGCCGTTCGAGCGGCGAGGCTGAAATGCTGAGCGAGGGTTAAGGCCTGTTGAGTTTCGGTACCCGCCGCGGCCTGTTTGATTTCCTCATCTCTGTGCTCGTCACAGGGATCCAGCCAGACCAAGTCCTTGGGCGGAAAGAACTCCTCCCGCGCCGCAGACGCGGCGCTGCTCTCATCTCTGTGACGAGCACAGAGATGAGAGTGAGGAGAGATTGCAGTCCTCCGATAGGTGTCCTACAGCGCCGCGAGTCTTATCTGACGCGCAAAGGTCGCTGTAGCACTTTGATCTGCTGCATGTTTTTGTCCTTTGATCGGCTACGATCAAAGGAAACATGCAGCAGGCCGCGCAGTCGGTACTAAGCGGGATGAGGAAAATGCGCGCGGTTTTCCGCCTGGAAGAGCGTAGACGCTCAGCTTCGTTCGATATCACGGCGCAGGACGATCGACGTCGTCAGATCCTCGACATTGTCGAGCTGCGCCACTTCGTTGCGCAGTTCGTTCAGCGCATTGATCGACGCGACCTTCACTTCCACCACGAGATCGAGCTGGCCGCTGACTGAGAAAACGCGCCTGACGGAGGAAAACCCGGCCAGCCGGTCGAGCACGCCGAGCGAGGGCGTCCGCTTCAGCGTCACCAGCAGGAAAGCCTCGATCTGCCCCTCCTCCAACTGGCCGATGTCGGCGCGATAGCCGCGAATGACGCCGGCCTTTTCCAACCGCGCGACGCGCTCGGCCGTCGCACTGCGAGACAACCCGATACGCCCGGCAAGCGACTTCATGGGAATACGCGCCTCGCGGCTCAATATGCTGAGGATCGTTCGGTCTGTCGCGTCGATTTCCTGCCTCCTGCGGCCGGCCAGAGGGACTGCCGGGCGGCTGTCGAGCGGCGCCGGCAAGATGACGGTTATTATAAACAAAGTGCCGGTGCAACCGGCGAAATGCCGGATGCACATACTGGGCGGGCGTGCAACTCTCGTGGACCGAGAGCGGGGGTCTCCATGAACGACATGCTGAAAACGACGCCGGATTTCACGACCGAGGAAGCGCAGGCCCTCCTTAAGCAGCACTTCGGCCTGAACGGGTCACTTCAGCCGCTGGACAGCGAGCGGGACCAGAACTTCAAGGTCAATACCGGCGAGGGCCGCTGCTACATTCTGAAGATCGTCAACGGCGCCGAGCCGGAAATCGAAAGCGACTTCCAGACAGCGCTGCTGAAGCACGCCGGCGAAAATGCAGGGGACCTGCCGGTCCCGCATCTGCAGCCGACACTGTCCGGTGCGAACCTCGCGGCGACCACGAGGCGCGGGATGGTCCATCGATTGCGGCTGGTCACCTGGGTTCCGGGAACTCCGCTCGCGCAGTCCGATCGCAGCGACGGAGCGCTTCACTCCCTCGGCCGGATGCTCGGCCGCTTCGATGCCTCGCTCAAGGGCTTCATGCATCCGGGCGCACTGCGCGACCTCGACTGGGACATACGCAATGCCGGACGTTCTGCCGGACGGCTCGCACATGTGGCCGATCTCCAGGATCGTGCTCTTCTCCAGCGCTTTCTCGACCGCTTCGACGAGCGGGTCGCCCCGCGGCTCCCGATGCTGCGCTCCGCCGTCATCCATAATGACGCAAACGACTGGAACGTCCTCATCGACGAGGACGACCGAGACCGCATTTCCGGTATCATCGACTTCGGCGACGCCCTCTACGCACCCGTCATTGCCGAAGTCGCGATCGCCGCCGCCTATGCCGGCCTCGACCACCCCGATCCGATCGGCGCTGCGGCTGCGATCGCCGATGGGTACCATGCCGAATACGCCCTTCTCGAAGAGGAAGTCGGTCTCCTCTTCGACCTGATTGCCATGCGGCTGGTCACCTCGGTGACGATCTCCGCATCACGCCGGGCGCATACCGCCGACAATCCCTATCTCGCGATCAGCGAAAGACCTGCCTGGGCGCTGCTGCGCAAGCTCGATGCGATGAACCCGCGTTTCGCCACCGCGATCCTGAGAAAGGCCTGCGGTTTCGAGACAGTCGCCGGAGCGCACGCCGTCGCCTCCTGGATCGGCGAAAATCGCAAAAGCCTCCTGCCGCTTCTCGATCGTCCAGCCGCGACCTATCCCGCCGCTCTCGTCCCCTATGGCGATCCGACGCATCCGATGACCGTCAGTTCGGCGGACGGACGGCCGCATGACGCGCAATCGGTATGGGAAGAGCATTGCCGCACGACCGGCGTCGAGCTCGGCATCGGCCCCTGGGGTGAAGCCCGCACCGTCTATTCGGGCGAGATGTTCGTCTCCCGCCTGATCGAAGAGACCCGCCGCACGCGCCATCTCGGCCTCGACCTCTTCAAGACCGCCGGCACCAAGGTCCATACGCCGCTTGCAGCCACCGTCGCGAGCGTCGAGATCGAGAAGGATCCGCTCGGATACGGTTGCCTTATCGCGCTGCGCCATGAACCCGACGGTTGCCCGCCTTTCCTGACACTCTGGGGGCATCTTGCCCATGAGGCCGTCGGTCGGCTGAAGGCCGGCGACAGGCTGGAGGCCGGCGCGCTTGTCGGTGAAATGGGCGCACCGGAAGAAAACGGCGGCTGGGCGCCGCATCTGCATCTGCAGATCTCCACCGACACAAGTCTCGCAGCGACGGACATCCTCGGCGTCGGCGAGGAGCGCTATCTCGACGTCTGGGCGGAGCTCTTCCCCGACGCGAGCACATTTGCCGGCATTGCGCGGGAATTCTACGACCGGAGCGGCCGCCCCCACGAGGAGATCATCAGGCGGCGGAAAGATCTGCTGCTGCCGAACCTGTCGATCTCCTATGAGAAACCGATCAAGTTCGTGCGCGGCGAAGGCGTCTGGCTGATCGACGATCGCGGCCGCGCCTATCTCGACTGCTTCAACAATGTCTGCCACATCGGTCACGCCCATCCGGCCGTGGTGGAGGCATTGGCCCGGCAAGCAGGGACGCTCAACACCAACACGCGCTACCTGCACGACAACATCGTCGCCTATGCCGAGCGGCTGACGGCCACGATGCCGAAGGAACTCGCCGTCGCCGCCTTCGCCAACAGCGGCTCCGAAGCCAACAGTCTCGCCCTGCGCCTGATGCGCGCCCATACGGGCCGCGAAAACGCCGTCGTTTTGGACTGGGCCTATCACGGCACGACGCAGGAGCTGATCGATCTCAGCGCATACAAATTTCGCCGCAAGGGCGGAAAGGGCCAGAAGCCGCATGTTCACGTGGCGGCCGTTCCGGACAGTTACCACGCGCCGGCCGCCTGGCCGCCGGAGCAACACGGCAAGCGCTTCGCCGAAAACGTGGCCGAGCTGATCGCGGCGATGCGCGCCCAAGGCGAAGCGCCGGGTTTCTTCCTCGCCGAATCCATTCCGAGCGTCGCAGGCCAGGTGTTTCTGCCGGACGGCTACCTCAAGGACGTCTACCGCATGGTTCGGGAGGCCGGCGGCGTCTGCATCGCCGACGAGGTGCAGGTCGGCTTCGGCCGGGTCGGCAGCCATTGGTGGGCCTTCGAGACGCAAGGCGTCGTCCCTGATATCGTCACCATGGGCAAGCCGATCGGCGACGGTCATCCGCTTGCCGCGGTCGTCACCACGCGAGAGATCGCGGCGTCGTTCGACAATGGCATGGAGTATTTCAACACCTTCGGCGGCAACCCGGTATCCTGCGCCGTCGGTCTCGCCGTGCTCGACGTCATCGAAGGCGAGGACCTGCGCCGCAATGCGCTCGATATCGGCAATCATCTTCTCACCGCCTTCCGGACCATGCAGGAGCGCTACGAGGTCATCGGCGACGTCCGCGGCCTCGGCCTTTTCCTCGGCATCGAGCTCGTCAGCGACCGCAGGACCAGGGCGCCGGCGACGGAGATCGCCCGGGCCGTCGCGAACGGAGCCCGCCAGCGCGGCGTGCTGATGGGCACGGAGGGCCCACATGACAACGTGCTGAAGATGCGACCGCCGATGATCTTTTCGAAGCGGGATGCGGATCATCTGATTGCCGTGCTCGAGGAAACATTCGGGGCCGTGCTGGCGCAAGCGGGATAAGCACGAGGTAGAAGCACCACCGAAAAACCAGACAACTCCGGGACGCACGCGTTCCGGAACCCGATAGTTGCGTCTCAAAAAACGGAGGAGAACGGGACGATGAAAACCGGAATTTTGGCATTATTTGCGACGGCGTTTCTTGCCGGCACCACGGCGCAGGCCGCAACCCTCGACGTCGTCAAGCAACGCGGCGAGCTGCGTTGCGGCGTGAGCCAGGGCGTGCTCGGCTTCTCTGCCCCGGACGACAAGGGCGAGTGGTCCGGCTTCGACATCGATTTCTGCCGTGCGGTCGCGGCCGCCACGCTCGGAAGCCCGGACAAGGTGAAATATGTGCCGCTTTCGACCAAGGAGCGCTTCACCGCGCTGCAGTCCGGCGAGGTCGACCTGCTTTCGCGCCAGACCACCTGGACGCTTTCGCGCGACACGGATCTGGGCATGAGCTTCGTCGGCGTGAACTATTATGACGGCCAGGCCTTCATGGTGCGCGGCGATATCGGCGTGAAGAGCGTCAAGGAGCTCTCGGGCGCCTCCGTCTGCACGGAGACCGGCACCACGACCGAACAGAACATGGCGGACTATTTCAGCGCCAACAAGATCGAGTATCAGGTGATCGCCTTCGAAAAGGCGGACCAGACGATCCAGGCCTTCAATTCCGGGCGCTGCGACGTCTATTCCACCGATGCCTCCGCGCTCTATTCGCAGCGGCTGACGCTCAACGACCCTGACCGCTTCGTCGTCCTGCCGGAGGTCATTTCCAAGGAGCCGCTCGGCCCTGCCGTCCGCCAGGGCGACGATCAATGGTTCAAGGTCGTTCGCTGGACGCTCTTCGCGATGATAGAGGCAGAGGAGCTGGGCATCACCCGGGAAAATGCCGCTTCGCTCCTCGAAAGCGGAACCGCCGCACAAAAGCGCTTCCTCGGCATCGACAACGAAGCCGGCAAGGCGCTCGGGCTCGATCCGAAATGGGCCTACCAGACGGTGGCCGCGGTCGGCAATTATGGCGAGATCTTCGAGCGCCACCTGGGCAAGGAGAGCGCGCTCAGGATCGATCGCGGTCTCAACAAGCTCTGGAACAACGGCGGCCTGGTCTACGCGCCGCCGGTCCGCTGACCTACTGCATGTTTCCTTCGATCGCAGCCGATTGAGGGCCAAAAACATGCAGCACGCGCCGCCGGGAATCCCGGCGGCGCCTTTTTCCTACCATCCCTCTTCGAGCACCCGGCCCAGCATATCGGCGAAGAAATCGGCGCTCTCCCGGGCGAGGCAAAGCGGCGGCTTGATCTTCAGGACGTTCAGATGGTCTCCGGTCGGCTGCATGACGATGCCGAGATCGAGAAGGCGGTCGCAGATCGCCGCGGTTTCCTCGGTGGCCGGTTCGAGCGTTTCGCGGTCGCGGACGAATTCGACGCCCAGGTAAAGCCCCATGCCGTGAACGGCGCCGACGAGCGGAAACCGGTCCTCGAGCGCCTCGAGCCGGCTCTTGAGATGGGTGCCGACCGCGCGGGCATTTTCCTGCAGGGCGTCGTCGTGAAGAATGTCGAGGACAGTCAAGCCGACGACGGAACTCACGGGGCTGCCGCCGGCGGAAGAGAAGAAATAGCCTTCCTTCTCCAGCGCATCGGCAATCTCGCGCCGGGTGATGACCGCGCCCAGCGGATGGCCGTTGCCCATGCCCTTGGCGACGGTGATGATATCGGGCACGACGCCCTGTTGCTCGAAACCCCAGAAATGATGGCCGAGCCGCCCGTAGCCGACCTGCACCTCATCGGCGATGCAGACGCCGCTCCTCTCCCGGACCATGGCGTAGACCGCTTCCAGATAGCCGGAAGGCAACGGAATGCCGCCGGCATTGCCGTAGACCGGTTCCGAGATGAAGCCGGCGAGCTTCCCGCCCTTCTCGTCCAATTCCGCGAGCTTTCGAGACACGGCATCGACATAGCCCACCGTCGAATCCTCCCCGCGGAACGGGCCGCGATAGGTGTTCGGCGAGACGACGGGATGGACCCAGTCGGGGCGCGTCGTCAGCGCCTGCGGATTGTCGGCGATCGAGGTGGAAACGGCGTCGCTCGCGACCGTCCAGCCATGATAGGCCTCGAGCAGCGAGATAATGTTGCGCGCTCCGGAATGGGCCCAGGCGAGCCGGATGGCGAGATCGTTCGCCTCGGATCCGCTGTTGACGAGAAAGACAGTGTCGAGCCCTTCCGGCGCAAGCGCCGCAAGGCGCTCCGAAAACTCCGTCACGGCAGCATAGTGGAACCGCGAATTGGTGTTGAGCAGCGACCATTGCCGCCCGACCGCAGCCGACAGGCGCGGATGCCCGTGGCCGACGAGGGTGACGTTGTTGACCATATCGAGGTAAGCGCGGCCCTCGACGTCGAAGAGATGCTCCTTCCAGCCGCGCTCGATCTGCGGCGGCGTGCGGTAATAGTTCTTCTGCGGCCGGGCATAGTGCCGGCGGCGGCGCTCGAGGAGCCCGGCCGCGTCCGGCAAGGCCGCATCGCAATCGAAGCCCAGGATGGGCGAGGGCGACGGGCAAAGCCGGCGCCATGCCCCCGCCTGATGCGATGCAGCGAAGGCGGGCGGGTCCAACTCCGGCGTAGTGCAAAGCTGAACGCGCATGAACCCCAGGGCCGACGGATCGCCGGGGACCACGCCGATCCGTGCGCCCGCCTCGAACGCCTCTTCGGCGAGGTCGGCTGCCTCGACGCCGTAAAGATGGAGATGGAGACCTTCGCCCGATAAGATCAGCTTGCCGCCGCGCTGGTGGAGCCGGCCGGCAAAAGGCGCGTGCAAGGCAGTCTGCCCATGCAGGCATAAATCCACGTGCAGGGCGAATGTCCGGGGGGCGCTCGCCTGCAGGAGCCTGGTTTCCGTCAGCCGGTATTCGCCATAGCGCGTGGCCGCGGCACCGGCAGCACGCGCCGCCGATTGCAGGAGCAGGGCTTCGGTGTCTTCGTAATGCCAGCGGTCGGCAGGAAGGTGCGGGCCGAGCGCGGAGAGATCGACGATGCCGATTTCCGAAGGGTCGAGCTCGGGCAGCAGCCGGCGGCCCATCCCGGGCGGAGAAAGCTGCGGCGACCGCTCCACAGCCTCTCCGATCGCATGTTCCATGAGCTCGAGAGGCACGGAAACGGCAACGTCGAAGATTTCCCGCTCATGCGCGGCATTGCCTTCGACATAGGCATTTTCCGGATCGACCTCGAGCTGCTGCGCCGTGCTTGCCACGAGAACGCAGGCACGCGCAACGATCAGCGGCCAGAGCGCCTTCAATTCGGCATCCGTCAAAGGGCAGACGGCATGGAACGCCTTCACCGCCGGCAGGATATGGAAGGGATCTCCCCCCGCATGATGCAGCAGCGATGCGCAGGTAACGGCAAGATCGGCGACCACCCACCCTTTCAGCACGTCGCCGAAATCGATGACGCCGTCCGGGATGAGGCGCCCGCTCCTGTCCGCGCGGCTCACGACATTGTCGTCGGTGACGTCCTGATGGATCGCCTGCAGGCGCAGCTCCGGCATCAGCGGCTGAACCCTGCGCATGGCGCCGACCATCGCCTCGGCAATGCGCTTGCGCAGATCGACGTCGCTCATGGCCGAAAGCAGGTGAAGCGCCACCGGCCCTGCCCTTCTGAGGTCCCATTGCAGCTCCCGCTCGAGCCCCGGATGATCGAAATCCCTGAGTGCGACCGCCAACCGGCCTGCAACATCGCCGAGTGCCGCCACGGTTTCCACGGCCAGGTGCCTGCGGCGCGTCAGAGGCGTGCCGTCCAGATAGGTGAGCAAGCGGAACTGATAGGTTTCCTCGCGAACGGCTGCGGTAACGATTTCCTCGCCGCTCAGGGCGGACACCACTTCGGGCACTTTGGGAGCATCGGGCCTGGTAGCGACATGCCGCAACGCGGCATTCTGGGCTTCGATCTCAACCCGCGCATATTCGGCTCTCGCGATCTTCAGGACAAAAGGCCCCTCGCTTGTGTCGACGCGGTAGTTGCGGTCCTGCTGGCTGCCGAGTTCGGTGAGATCGCCGGAAAGGCCGTAATGTTGGGCCAGGATTGCCTGCGCCTCTTCGATCGACACGTCCGGCCTCGCAAGCTGCGTGCGGCGCTTCAGCAATTCGTCTTCCATCATTTCCTTCCCGTCTCTGCGATGGTGTCGTTCTTACTGCGAAACACCTTCCAGACGATAGCGCGTGCCCGGATAGGTGAGCCACGCGACCGTTACATTTGCAGCTTCCGACCAGGTCCGTCGACGGATCATCAGGCACGGTTCGCCGCGGCCGATCGAAAGAAGCTTGCATTCCCACGGCTTCGGCAGAACGGCTTCGACGATCTGCTCCGTCCGCGTGATCGGCGCCACCAACGTCAGATAGACGTTCGGGGTCATGCTGGTAAAATCCTGTTCCAGGTAATTGGGGCAGATTGCGGGATTGACGAAACGATCCTCGATCTGGATCGGAACGTCGTCCTCCGCGTGGACGATGATCGAGTGAAAGACCCGCGCTTTCGCCGCAAGCCCGAGCGCCTCCGCGACCTCGGTGCTTGCCTGCTCCTCCTCAAGCAGCGTGATCCGCGAGGTATGCCTGTGGCCGCGCTCGCGAATCTCGTCGGCGATATTGCGCACCTCGAGAAGGGCCGTACTGCCCTTGTGGGCAGCCACGAAGGACCCTACTCCCTGGACCCGCGTGATCGCACCCTCGCTCGCCAGTTCGCGAAGTGCGCGATTGGCGGTCATCCGGCTGACGCCGAGATCGGCGACGATATCGTTTTCGGACGGTACGCGATGGTGCGGCGGCCATTCGCCGCTTTCGATGCGGCTGCGGATGAACTGCTTGACCGCCTCATAGCGCGGTACCGGCCCGTCGTCGAAAACCGCCCTGTCGCTCTTGCGCCCCAATACCGCCATGCGATGCTCCGTTGCGGCCGGGCGCCGCCGGCCCGGCAAATCAGCGATTGTTTTCCTTTATTTCCAACTTGCGCGCCACAACAAAATATCTATAGTTCCATATACAACCACGTACAGGAACGGCTCTCATGACAGCTTCGTCCGCCCATCGACTGTTTGCCGAACAGGCGCTGCTGCCGACCGGTTGGTCCGAGAACGTCGCGATCTCCGTCGACGCGGCGGGACGCATTCTCGCGGTGGAAGCAGGGCAATCGAAGGCGCCGGGCGCCGAGCATCTATCCGGACCCATTGTGCCGGCGATGGCCAACCTGCATTCCCACGCCTTCCAGCGTGCGATGGCCGGCCTTGCGGAAGTGGCCGGAACAGGCGACGACAGCTTCTGGACCTGGCGGGAGGAGATGTATCGCACCGTCGGTCTGGTCGACCCGGACGATCTCGAGGCGATCGCCGCCAAGCTCTATGTGGAAATGCTGAAGGGCGGCTTCGGCCGTGTCGTCGAATTCCACTACCTTCATCATCAGCTCGACGGCACGCCTTACGCGGACCCGGCGGAAATGTCGCTGCGGATACTAAGGGCCGCGCAGACGACCGGCATCGGCCTCACCCATCTGCCGGTCTTCTACGCCCATGCCAATTTCGGCGGCGCTGTGCCGAGCGCGGGGCAGCGCCCCTTCCTTCATGATCCGGACCGCTTCCTCGCGCTGCTCGAGCGGCTCTCGCCCGCTTGCAATGCGACAGGCGCGAGGCTTGGCTATGCCATCCATTCGCTGCGGGCGGCGACGCCGGAAGAAATGCGCGCGATCCTGCAATCGTCGCCCCTCACCGGCCCCATCCACATCCATGTCGCCGAGCAACCCCGCGAAGTGGAAGATTGCCTGGCCTGGAGCGGCCGGCGCCCGGTCGAATGGCTCCTCGACAACATGCCGGTGGACGAGCGCTGGTGCGCGATCCACGCGACGCACATGACGCCCGACGAGACGAGACGGCTCGCCCATTCGGGAGCGGTCGCCGGCCTTTGCCCCGCGACCGAGGCCAATCTCGGCGACGGAATTTTTCCCGCGGTCGACTTTGTTGCCGCAGGCGGCCGCTTCGGGGTCGGGACCGACAGCCATGTCGCGACGAGCGTCGCGGAAGAGCTTCGGCTCCTCGAATACGGCCAGCGCCTGCGCGACCGCAGGCGCAACCGGCTCGCCGCGCCCGGCGCCTCCGTCGGCAGGTCAATCTTCGATGCGGCGCTTGCGGGCGGCGCCCAAGCGGCCGGACAAGCGGCCGGAATGGAAGAGCCGGGCATCCGCGCCGGCGCCATGGCCGACCTCGTCGTTCTCGACGGCTCCAATCCCTATATCGCCGCGGCAAGCGGCAACCAGATTCTCGACCGCTGGCTCTTCGCACTCGGCGGGGATACGGTTCGCGACGTCATGATCGCGGGCGAATGGAAGATCCGCAATGGACGGCATGACCGGGAGGAAGATATCGACCGCGCCTTCGCGCGCGTTCTGAACAAGCTCAAATAGCAATCGAAGAATCGCAATTTAAAAAAGGGGAATGCGCATGTCGATCAGCACAATGAGACTCACCTTCGCTGCCGCCGGCCTGATGCTGGCGGCTTCCGCCAGCGGCGCCAATGCTTCCTATTGCGGCGACGGCAAGACCGTGACCTTCGCCGGCATCGACTGGGAAAGCGGCGCCTTCATCACCGAGGTCATGAAAACGATCCTTTCCAAGGGATACGACTGCCAGGTCGACTCGATCCCCGGCAATTCCGTGACTCTCGAACAGGCAACCGCCAACAACGACGTGCAGATTTTCGCCGAGGAATGGCTCGGCCGTTCGGACGTCTGGAACAAGGCGGTGGAAGAAAAGAAGGTGGTTGCCGTCGGCAAGACCTTCGTAGGCGCCAGCGAAGGCTGGTTCGTGCCGGACTACGTCGTCCACGGCGATCCCGCTCGCAATATCGAAGCCAAGGCGCCGGACCTGAAAAGCGTATCACAGCTTACCGATCCGAAGATCGCCGAGATTTTCGCCGATCCGGAAGAGCCATCCAAAGGCCGCTTCCTCAACTGCCCCTCCGGCTGGACCTGCGAGGGCGTGAGCACCGCCAAGCTCGAGGCCTACAAGCTCGGTGAGACCTATGTGAACTTCCGCCCCGGAACGGGGACAGCGCTCGACGCGGCGATTACCTCTGCCTATCTTCAGGGCGAGCCGATCCTCTTCTATTACTGGTCGCCGACCGCGATCATGGGGAAATTCAAGCTGATCCAGCTCGAAGAGCCGGCCTATAACGAAGCCTGCTGGAAAGAACTGAGCACCGCCAACGGCAAACGTGACGAAGGCTGCGCCTTTCCCTCCGTCGACGTGGCCTATGGCGTGAACAGCACCTTCGCTTCCGAAGCTCCGGAAATCGTCGAGATCCTGGAAAAGGCAACATTCCCGCTCGATGAGGTCAACGCCAGCCTCGCCTATATGGCCGACAACAAGGTCGACGCCACGGCGGCTGCCGCCGAATTCCTGAAAACCAAAGGCGACATCTGGAGCAAGTGGGTCTCGGACGAGGCGCGCGGCAAGATCGAAGCCGGTCTCAAGTAACGGTGGCCCTTTCCGGCCGGCAATCGCAGCGCCCCGCCACCAGGCGGGGCGCTGCGATCGTAGGCGAAAGGCTGCTTCCCCGGGCCAGGAGGGTCTTGGCTTCCCGCCTCCCACCTGAACAAGGAACGATATCCGATGTTTCCGGACTCTCTCAATCTCTCGATCCGCGCGCCGGTGAACGACTTCATCCAGGCCCTCGTCACCAATTATGGCTGGGTCTTCAAGGCGATCAGCGGCGTCATCCTGAAGGCCGTTCTGTTCATCGAATGGATCCTGCGCGGCCTGCGCTGGTGGCTCGTCATTCTCGCCTTCATGGCGCTTGCCTGGCGGAGTTCGCGGCGCTGGTCGCTGACGCTGGCCGTAGGCGCGTTGCTGGTTACCGTCGGCGTCCTCGGACTCTGGGATCTGACGATGCAGACGCTCGCCCTGATGCTGATGGCGACCATCGTCTCGGTGGTGATCGGCGTGCCCATGGGGATTCTCGTCGCGAAGAGCCGCGTCGTCCGCAACATCACTCTGCCGGTGCTCGATGTCATGCAGACCATGCCGAGCTTCGTCTATCTCATCCCGGCGCTGATGCTCTTCGGGCTCGGCAAGGTCCCGGCAATCCTCGCGACCATTATCTACGCCGTCCCGCCGCTGATCCGGCTCACCGATCTCGGCATCCGCCAGGTTGATGCGGAAGTCGTCGAAGCTGCGACGGCGTTCGGCGGCAGCCCGGGACAGATTCTCTTCGGCGTCGAACTGCCCCTTGCGACGCCGACGATCATGGCCGGCCTCAATCAGACGATCATGATGGCGCTGTCGATGGTCGTCGTCGCCTCGATGATCGGCGCACGCGGCCTCGGCGAACAGGTGCTGAACGGCATTCAGACGCTCGACGTCGGCAAGGGCCTCGAGGCCGGCATCGGCATCGTCATTCTGGCGGTCGTGCTCGACCGTATCACGCAAGGCTTCGGCAAGCCCCGGACGGAGGACGCCCGCAATGGCTGATATAGAGATCCGGAACGTCTACAAGATCTTCGGGCATGACGCGAAGAAGGCGCTCGCCATGGTCGAGGACGGGCTCGATAAAGCCGACATCCTGTCCAGGTCCGGCTGCACCGTGGGCCTCAACGATGTCAGCCTCAAGATCGGCGCCGGAAAGATCTTCGTGATCATGGGGCTTTCCGGATCGGGCAAGTCGACGCTGGTGCGCCACATCAACCGGCTGATCGAACCGACGAGCGGCGAGGTCCTCTTCGACGGCGACAATATCCTCGACCTCGGTGCGAAGGCGCTGCGCGCCTTCCGCATGCGGCGCGTCAGCATGGTCTTCCAGAGCTTTGCCCTGATGCCGCATCGGACCGTGCTCCAGAATGTCGTCTACGGCCAGCGCGTGCGCGGCGTGTCGAAGGACGATGCCCGCGACATCGGCATGAAATGGATCGATACTGTGGGCCTCTCGGGCTACGACGCGAAATTTCCTCATCAGCTCTCGGGCGGCATGAAGCAGCGCGTCGGCCTTGCACGAGCGCTCGCTGCCGACACGGATGTGATCCTGATGGACGAGGCGTTCAGTGCCCTTGACCCACTGATCCGCGGCGACATGCAGGACCAGTTGCTGCAACTCCAGCGGAATCTTGCGAAGACCATCGTCTTCATCACCCATGATCTCGACGAGGCCCTGCGCATCGGGTCGGAGATCGCGATCCTGAGGGACGGTCAGGTCGGCACACCGAACGATATTCTCGACAACCCTGCCAACGACTATGTTGCCCGATTCGTCCAGCGCCGGCACGAAAGGCCGCAGACCCATGGGTGAGATGATTTCGCTCGATGGACCGCTTACCTGGCGCGAGATCGCTTCGATCGCCGAGGGCGCCTCTCTGGACCTGTCCGGACCGGCGCGCCGGCGGATCGCCCAGGCCCGCCGGATCGTCGACGCATTGGTGGAGCGCGGCATCCGCGGTTACGGCATCAACACCGGCGTTGGCGCGCTATGCGATGTCATCATCAGCCGTGAGAACCAGCAGGCGCTCTCGCGCAACATCATCCTGAGCCACGCTTGCGGCGTCGGAGATCCGCTCGGTCGAGTGGAAGCCCGGGCCGTCATGGCAGCACAGATAGCCAACTTCGCCCACGGCTATTCCGGCGTGCGGGTCGAGACGGCCGAAATGCTCCTGGCGCTGCTCAATGCCGACATCATCCCTCTCATTCCGTCGCGGGGCTCGGTCGGATATCTAACCCACGCCGCCGCGATCGGCCTCGTGCTGATCGGTCAGGGCTCGGCCATGCAGGGGACGGAAAGACTGAGCGGCGCCGATGCCCTCGCCCGTCTGGGGCTTGCGCCCTTGCGGCTCGAAGCGAAAGAAGGCCTGAGCCTCGTCAACGGGACCCCATGCGCCACCGGTCTGGCGGCGCTGGCGCTCGCACGCACGGAAAGGCTCTTCGCCTGGGCGGATGCAGCCGCGGCGATGACTTACGAAAACCTCGGCAGCCAAGCCAATGCCTTTGCCGAGTTGCCCTTGGCACTGCGGCAATCCCCTGGCCTGAGCGCGGTCGGCGAGGGTCTGCGCGACTGGCTGGCGGATAGCCCGATGCTCGCAGGTACGGCCGGGACCCGCACCCAGGATCCGCTCAGTCTCAGGGCCGTACCGCAGGTGCATGGCGCCGTCCGCGACGCTTTCGGCCAGGTGGCCGAAATCGTCGACCGCGAACTCGCAAGCGTTACCGACAACCCGGCCGTTGCCGGTTCGCCGGAGGCACCCGAGGTGCATTCGCAAGCCCATGCCGTCGGTGCCGCGCTTGGCCTTGCAATGGACAGCCTCGCCGTCGCAGTGGCGGAAGTCGCAGCAATTTCCGAGCGCCGCATCGACCGGCTGGTGAACCCTCTGGTGAGCGGTCTTCCTGCCTTCCTCGCCGGCGATAGCGGCGTTTCCTCGGGTTACATGATCGCGCAGTACACGGCTGCCGCGCTCGTAGCGGAAAACCGGCGGCTCGCGGCACCCGCCAGTCTCGACGGCGGCATCACCTCCGCGCTTCAGGAAGACATGCTCACCCATGCGACACCGGCCGCCTGGAAAGCGCTCTCGATCGTCGACAATCTCGAGCGGATACTGGCGATCGAACTGCTTGCGGCCGCACAGGCCTATGAGCTGCAGCCGCAAGCGCAGGGCAAGGCGCAACGCACCGCTGCCCTTTACGGGCACATACGCTCGGCGATCCCCGCCTATCGCGACGATCGCCCGATGAACGAAGACTTTGACCGGATGCGGCGGCTGATGCGAGCCGCGCCGGCACACGGGCAGCTGTAACCCGCTCTGAACAAGGAAGGGAGGAGACTACATGACGCACATCACCACCGAGGCAGGGGGCTCGCGCGGCGGCGCCGCATTGCGGCTCATCCTTTTCAGCCTCATCGGCATATTCCTGTTCTTCGTGCCGGTCGAAATCAACGGCAAGTCGACGATCCTGCTCGACCATGCGGCAACCGCCATATCGACCCATGCGCGGCCGGTGGCGATCGGCTTCGTATTGCTGCTGATGGCTTACGGCGCCTTCGGCCCCATCGCGAAGGGCACCTGGCGCAAGACGACGACCGATGCCGTGTTTTCGGTCCTGCGCGTCCTCGGACTGGTCCTTGCCGGCCTTTATCTCGCCGGCATCGGGCCCGAGGTCTTCTTCGCCCCCGACATGCTGCCCTTCCTCTTCGACAAGCTGGTGCTGTCGGTCGGGCTGATCGTACCCATCGGCGCTTTGGCACTCGCCTTCCTGATCGGCTACGGCCTTCTCGAATTCACCGGCGTGCTCGTCCAGCCCGTGATGCGGCCGATCTGGCGTACGCCGGGCTGGTCCGCCATCGACGCCGTCGCTTCCTTCGTCGGCAGCTACTCCCTTGCGCTCCTGATCACCGACCGCGTGTTCCGCGAAGGCAAGTACACGGTGCGCGAAGCGGCGATCATCGCGACAGGCTTTTCCACCGTGTCGGCTACGTTCATGATCATCGTGGCGAAGACGCTGGGGCTCATGGATATCTGGAATTTCTACTTCTGGACGACGCTTGTCGTCACATTCATCGTTTCTGCGATCACCGCCCGGATCTGGCCGCTTTCCCGGCTTGCGCACGAGGGCGATCGGGACCAGCCGCTGCCCCCGGGCCGCAGCCGCCTGAGCGTCGCCGTCGAGACGGGCCTGGAACAGGCAGCAATCGCCAAGGCCCTGCCGACGCTGCTACGCGAAAGCTTCCTCGACGGACTGCGCATGGCGGCGATGATCCTGCCGAGCATCATGGCTGTCGGGCTCATCGGGCTTCTCGCCGCCAAGTTCACGCCGATCTTCGACATTCTCGGCCTGACGCTCTACCCCTTCACCTGGCTCGCGCAGTTCGGCGAGCCGATGCAGGCGGCAAAGGCGCTCGCCTCAGGGCTCGCCGAGATGTTCCTGCCCGCCATCCTGCTCAAGGAGGCCGTGCCCGAGGTGAAGTTCCTGGTCGCGGTGGTATCGGTCAGTCAGGTCCTGTTCCTGTCCGCCTCGGTCCCTTGCATGCTGGCGACCTCGATCCCGCTCAGCTTTCGCGATCTTCTGGTGATCTGGTATATTCGCGTCGTATTGAGCATAGTGGTGACGGCGCCGATCATTTGGGTCGGAACGTCGATGGGATGGCTCGGCTGACGATGATGCGAATTCTGCGCTCGAGCGAGTACAGGCATATGCCGTGGAAGAACGGCGGCGGAGAGACGGTGGAAATCGCCGTCTCTCCGGACCGTGCCACCATTGCCGATTTCGACTGGCGCATAAGCATGGCGACCGTCGCCACCAATGGCGCCTTCTCGATCTTTCCCGGCATCGACCGCACCCTATCGATCCTGGAGGGCAGCGGGATGACGCTTGCGATCGAGGGCCGGCAACCGAAACTGCTGACCACCTCGGATACCCCCCTCACCTTCCCCGCCGACGTGCCGACGTCCGCGACGCTCGTGGATGGCCCGGTCACCGATCTCAATGTGATGACGCGCCGCCAGGCTTTGAAACATCGCGTGCGCAGGATTCATGTCGAGGGCTCGCAACCGGTGACGACGAGCGCCCGCGATCTCGTTCTCTTCTGTCATCGCGGCAGCGTTGCGCTCGTGACCGAAGGCGTCTCCGCAACCCTGCACGGGCTCGACGCGGCGGTCCTCGTCCAGCCGGGCACGCTCACGCTCTCGGCCGACATCGCTTCGGAAGCTTTCCTGATCGAGATCGGCCCGGCCTGAGCGCCGCGCCGTCAGCCGTCCTTTGTTCGGCCGGAAATATGAAGGCACGCCGCTTCAGCGCATGCCGAAGAGCAGGAGAATTCCGCCGACCAGCATGAGCGCGACGCCCAGCCAATTGCGCAACGGGCTCAGAAAACGCAGGCCTTGCCCGCGCGGCTCAAGCGTCTGCTTGGGATTGCGTTCCGCGGGCTGCGGCGGCTCGCTCAGCCGTCGCCGTCCGAGCGCCTCCCATGCCATGTAGAGAAGCCCGCTGATGAAAAGAAGTGCACCGGCCAGGGTTGCCCACACGCGCGCCTCCTGCGGCTGAATTCACTGTTCGACGAAACAGTGAATGATTCAATGGCGATGGAGACGCGGAGATGTCAGCGGATGCGCGTCTGAGGACGCACGATGTTCATCTGAAGCTCGTGGCTGGATGCAAATCGCCCGAGAACCCTGATCAGGCGGCGTTCCTCGGCCTTGTTGATGCCGGTCCGCCTGCAATACTCCGCCACGTCCCAGACATGCCTGGCCTGGGATTTGTCGAGCTTTCCGATTTCCGCGTGTCTCATCCTGCGCCTCCCAACTGCGTTGGTTCTAACGTCGAACGGGCACAAATGGTTCCCCCGTCGCGTCAAGTCCGGCGGCGGCTCCCGCGGGCCGGAACCTTTGCGGCCGGCTGCGGTTTCCGACCATGAGCGACCGGAGGTGATGTCATGAGCAGAAGCTGGGAACGACTGGCGCTGATCGGCGCCGCCGTCATCATAATCGCCAGTGCGATTTTCTACGTCTATGTCGACCGCTTCTCCTCGACCAATTCCACCCGGATCGAGGACACCAAGGTCAATGCCGACGGCATCAATACCATCGACGAAAATCCGCCGAGCGCCACGGGCGACAAGGACAATCCTTCCTGAGGCCCTCCCTTCGCGGGCGCGCATGGCACGCGCTCGCGCAGACCCGAAACGGACCGGCTCAAGGGCATAGGGCCGAAGGAAGGCGGAGGCGGCTCAAGGGCCGCCTGCCATCGACCCTACGACCACCATCACCACCGCATCGACGTCGATCTCTCCATTGACCGCGAGCTTGTCTCCCGCCTGGCGGACCTGAAGCTTCGAAGGGTTTTCTGCCGCCTGCCGCTGAAGTTCTTCGATAACGGCATTGATGGCCTTCGCCTCCAGATTGCCTTCGTTCAGATGGCTGGTACCCATTTCCAGAAGACCCCTTCCTTTCGCTCGGGATAATATTTGAATTCGCACTCGAACCGCCGGCCGTATGCGGCTGCCTCGGTCAAAGCCTTTTCCGAGGGCGGGTTCATTCCCGTTCCCGGGGCGAACCAGTCCTCCAGGAGATCGTCGGGGACATAGGCCCCGATTCTCAGGGGAAGACTGGTCAATGCGGAATCCATCTCTTTCGGCGCCGGCATGCGATCCTCCTGACCGACCCGGAGCGGGATGAGGAAAAGTGTGTGCGGTTTACCGCCCGCATCCCGCTCCAACTTCGTGCAATCGATCACGGTCATGTTTTTAGGTCAACCAGTCCTAAAAACATCGTGATCCAGAGCATTTCCGCTCCGGCAATGCTCTAACCTTTCGTTGACGCAACTCCGGACGGAAAACCGCTGCGCACTTTTCCTGGAATTGCTCACCCTCCTGCCGCAACTCCGGACGGAAAAACCGCTGCGCACTTTTCCTGGAATTGCTCACCCTTCTGCCGCAACTCCGGACGGAAAACCGCTGCGCACTTTTCCTGGAATTGCTCACCCTTCTGCCGCAACTCCGGACGGAAAACCGCTGCGCACTTTTCCTGGAATTGCTCTAACAAGGCCGGCCCCGGGAAGTTCCGTCGCCCGCCTCCTCCATACAGCCAGTGCACCGCCTTGCCCGAGCGCTGGCGTTTGTAGCAGCATGCCAAATGGCGCCGTGCGTCCGGAAACGCGCGGCGACTACTGCATGTGTCCTTTAATCCTATCCGATTAAAGGACAAAAACATGCAGCAGATCAAAGTGCCACGGCGACCTTTGCGCGTCTGATAAGACGCGCGGCGCTGTAGCAGACGAGGCTCAACCTATGCGAGGACATCCCGGCCGATTTGCGAAATAGACGGTGGTAAGCCGGCCGCGCCGGCCGACACCGTCGACCGCGACCTCGCGCCGCGTGACCGACCGGATATCCGGGTCGCGGATTCCAAGCCGGTAGGCACGACGGATGGCCTGACGCTCGCTGCAGCCGCGAGACGGACGATAATCGTAGTCATCATCGTCGTATCTGCGATCACGCAGCTGCGGACCGTCCGGACCGATATACAGGTCGAATGACTGGGCTGACGAAGCAGAAGGTAAAGCAGCCGCCGCGCCGCCCAAAATCAACCCGGCCGCGAAAAGCCTGCCGATGCTCATGACTTCTCCTCCATGCTCTCATTTGAGAGTTTTCTTAAACTCATATCTGAACGGCAGGGGAGCGGATTAGTTCCGCCCTTCCGCGTCTTTGAGCCGGGGAGGACGGACCAGGCGGCAGGACATCAGGGCGAGCGCTTCGGGAGAAATGAACCACGCCTCACCAGGCGCGCTCGCCAGTTCCGGAAGCCGTCGAGGGACGGCTCGACGTTGATGACTACTGTTGAGCGCCGCCCGGCGACGTTCCCTCGCCGCCTGAAGGCGCCTGCGTTTCCTGTCCGCCTGAAGGTGCCTGCGGCGCTTCAACGTTCGGCACGTTCACGTCGACGTCGGTATTTCCACCACCGCCGCTGCCGTCGAAGAGATCGCCGCCAAACAGGAACAAGGCTCCGACAACTAGCAGAATCACGATTACCGCGACGGCCCACCCACCGCCGCTGCCCCCGGTGTTGACTACTGTTGGTCCTCTGTCAGCCATTTGGAGTTCTCCTTTAGGTTCTTTCCTCCAGGGAAACCACTACAGCAGAATTAAGTTCCAGAGCGAGAAATAAGGGTAGACAACGCCGATGACAGTTCTCGTCATAAAGTTGGGAGAATGGATCCGGCGCAGGAGCGACCGACGGCCAAAACCGTCTTGATCAAGTAACCGGCAGAAATCTACTCTAATGATCTTTCGAGTATGACCTTTGACAGTAACTCATTTAACGACGTTAGAATTCAGTGCAGAAGACTCGGCGCTTCCACTGGCTCTGGTGGCGGCTTCAGAGCTTTCACGCAAGAGCGAGAGCGAGGCGCTATGAGTGATAGAGCGCGCTCGAAAAATAAGAAAGCTCATCGAGTGGACGGGAGGGCCGGCACTCCCTCGCAGATCCGGCAAGCCGTTTTGGTGAACCTTGCTCGCGCCCAGCGACAATATGCAGGATCGCACCGGCCAATGTCTCAGGAATAAACCGGTTACCTATGTGTCCAGAATGGACCGGGAAGGATTGGTAGCGGAGGAGGGATTCGAACCCCCGACACAAGGATTATGATTCCTCTGCTCTAACCTACTGAGCTACTCCGCCGCCGGTGCCGTGAAAGCTTCTGAACGAAGCCCGTCTTGGCTGGTCGGGCGGCTTATAAGGCGCTGTTCCGGCTAGTGTCAAGCAATGTCTTCGGGAAAAAGCGATGTTTTCCCGCCACGCCGGAATCGCCCGCTTTACGCTGCCGCCGGCGCCTGCAAGAGCGCCTTCAGCGCCGCTTCCGCGGCCGGCTCGCGCTCGGACCTGCGGATGAAGCCGCCGCCATAGACGCGCGCATCCTCGCCGGTGCCGGAATAGAGCGCGCAGGCCTGGCCGGGCGCGACACCCGCCTCGCCTTCGACGAGCTCGACATATAGCCCTTCGGCATCGCTCTTGAGGACCGCCGGCGCGGGGCGGCGGGTGGAGCGCACCTTGGCAAAGCATTCGAAGCCCTGTCCGGCTGCCGCTTCCAGTTCCTCGTCACCCAGCCAGTTGACGTCGCGCAGGTAGACGCGGCGCGTCTCCAGCGCCTCCTTCGGGCCGACGATCACGCGGCGCGAGCGGGCGTCGAGGTAGACGACATAAAGCGGCTCGCCGGTCGCGACACCGATGCCGCGGCGCTGACCGATCGTGTAATGCAGGATGCCCTCGTGCGCGCCCAGTACGCGACCGTCGAGATGGACGATTTCGCCGGCAAGCGCCGCGTTCGGCTTCAGCTTCGAGACGATGTCGCTGTATTTGCCCTGGGGCACGAAACAGATGTCCTGGCTGTCGGCCTTCTTGGCGACGACAAGGCCCATCTCCTCGGCGAGCGCCCGGGTCTCGCTCTTCGGAAGACCGCCGAGCGGGAAGCGCAGATAGTCGATCTGCTCCTGCGTTGTCGCAAAGAGGAAATAGCTCTGGTCGCGCTCGGCGTCGGCCGGCCGGTAGAGCGCGCGCTGGCCGGCATAACGCGGCTTCGGGCTCGGCCGCGAACGGATGTAATGGCCGGTGGCGAGCGCATCGGCGCCGAGCTCCTTGGCGGTCGCAAGCAGGTCGGCGAACTTGACCGTCTGGTTGCAGGCCACGCACGGGATCGGCGTCTCGCCGGCGATATAGCTTTCGGCGAAGGGGTTGATCACCGTCTCGCGGAAACGCGCCTCGTAATCGAGGACATAATGCGGAATGCCGATCGTCTCGCAGACGCGGCGGGCGTCGTCGATATCCTGACCGGCGCAGCAGGAGCCGGCCCTGTGCACCGCCGCGCCATGATCGTAAAGCTGCAGCGTGATGCCGAGAACGTCGTAGCCCTCGCGTTTGAGAAGCCCCGCCACGACGGAAGAGTCGACGCCGCCGGACATGGCGACGACGACGCGCGTATCTTCGGGCTTGCGGTCAAAATCGAGACTGTTCACGGGATCCAATCCGGCATCCGGGCGCGGCTCCTGTACCGGCACCCTGTTTCACGCTTGAGGCCGCACGGCGGCACATGAGGGCGGCGCGGCATATTCTGTAGGGTCTACGCCCTTCTGGTATTTTCTTCGTGCATGCCGTCATCCCAAAACCGCTGCTCGGTGTCGGGCGGCATGCATCAGACTTTTCCGTGCCGCGACATATAGAAACTTGCGCCCGTCACGGCAAGAGTGGACGGCAGAACGCCGGCCGAGCACTCGACCCGTCAGATCAGCTTCATCCGCATCGCCCGGGCGATCGCCTGCATGCGGTTGACGGCGTCGAGCTTGCGGGTCGCGCTCTTGAAATAGCTGCTCACCGTATAGGCGGATATGCCGAGAATGATGGCGATCTCGTCGCTGCTCTTTCCGGCCGCCGCCCAGCGCAGACATTCGACCTCCCGGCTCGAGAGCTTCTCGCGGGCGCCGCTGCCGGCATCGAAGGTACGCTCGAGGCATTCGAAAAGCTGCAATAGCGCCAGATAGAGCGTCGCACGCTCCGCGCCGGCCGGTTCGTCCCGCGTGCCGGAGAGCACTGCCACAAAAGGCTCACCATAGGTCGTGTGCAGCAGCACCGCGAAGTGACCCATACCGGCATGGGGCGGGAGGCGGATAACCGCGGCCTTGCCGGCGCCCCTGCCCGCGGGCTCCATGAGTTCAGGGCCGCCGGTGACGGGCAGCTTCGTCTGGCGCAGGCGCTCTACCAGTTCGCTGGTCTGGAACGTCTCGCCGGCGTCATACTGCTGTACCAGCTCCGCGGGCCAATTGCTCAGCACGAGACGTTCGGAAAAGCGCTGCTCGTCGGCGAGAGGCAGACGCGCGATCATGAAATGCGCGAATCCGTAGCGGGAGATCAGCCGCCGCATCAGATGCAGGAGCTCGTACTCCGTGCGCACCGATGCGGGGTCGATCTCGAAAGGCATGTTTGCTTCGGCCTCGCGCCGCGAGGCCGGTTCGTTCGAATCCTTCATTCCGGTCACCGTGCTGCCGGCGTTGCCGCCGCTATGGAGACTAAAGCGGTCTTGGCCCGGTGGCTGAAAGCGCCCCCCTGCCCGCGCCGCAGACATGAGCCGCGCCGCCCGCAAACTTCGTGACGCCCCGGTTTATTCCGGGAGCATACACGTGGACGCCCGTTTGATCCGGCGCCTCGCTGTCGCGAATTCCAGTCGAAGCGAAATGTGGTGATTGCATGGCCCGCGTCCCGAAATTCTAGGAAGGCCTGCCGTTTCCTTCCGTCACGAATAGCCACCCTTGCGAACCATCCGCGGCCGAGGCCGCTCAAATGATGATCAAATGGTTATCAACGGTTTAGGCAATTATTAAATGTGGCAAGCTAAGGTCACAGCCATATGGTCTTGAGTTTGTGTAGAGAGTCCCATGACCGAAATGATGCGTCCACGCGTGAAATATGTCATCGGCCCCGATGGCAGCCCCTTGACGATCGCGGACCTGCCGCCGGCCAATACCCGGCGCTGGGTCATCCGCAGGAAGGCTGAAGTCGTCGCCGCCGTGCGTGGTGGCCTTCTGAGCCTCGAAGAGGCATGTGAGCGTTACACGCTGACCGTAGAGGAATTCCTCTCCTGGCAATCCTCGATAAATGACCATGGTCTCGCCGGCCTGCGCACGACGCGCATCCAGCAATATCGCCACTGATCAATCCCCTGCAGGGCCATAATTCGAACCGGCGGCTTGGGTGCTCCTGAGCCGCCGGTTTCGTTTCAGCCGATTTGACGATAAAACCATCCATCAGATCATGCTGCAGCTACCGTATCGCCACCAACGCATGGGAACGAAGGACGCCCGATGGACATCGCCCAGGAAGAAACGAATACAAAAGGCCGCTACACGGCGACGCTCGACGGCCACACCGGTGAGATGACCTATTCCAGGTCGTCGCCGCATCTCATAATCGTGGACCACACCTTCGTTCCGGACGCGTTGCGCGGCAAAGGCGTCGGCCAGGCGCTGGCCCTTCACGCGATCGAAGAGGCCCGAAAGGGCAGCTGGAAGATCATCCCGCTCTGCCCGTTCATGCGCGCTCAGGTCATGCGCCATCCGGAGTGGCGGGATGTGATCCAGGGCTGATAGTGCAAGGGACCCCTTCTCCTGCCGCATCGGCCCGACAATCGGAATCGATCTTCGAAAAGCACAATGCGCCGATTCAACAAGTTAGAGCGCCCTTTGCGCGTCTGATAAGACGCGCGGCGCTGTAAGGCACCGCGCGTCTCATCAGATACGCGGTGCCGTAGCTGCTCTCTCAGGCGCGCAGCCGCGCACCCGTATCCCGCTCCTCGAGCGCTGCTGCCCTCGCATATTCCGCCTGCACCTCCTCGAGCGCGAGCTCGGCCGCATCCTGCTGCATTTTCAGCTCGCGAATGGAAACCTGGAGATTATCGGCCCTCTGGCGGGCAGCCTTGGCGAAGGTGGGATAGGCGAAATGCGAAGGGTCGGAAATTCCCGACTTCTTCTCCTCGAAGACGATCTGGTTTTCCAGATCCTTGGTCATGCGCTCGAACTCGGCCATCATCATTTGAAGCTGGCTGAGCTGGCGCTGCTTTTCCCGAACCTGAAATTCCTTCAGTCGGACTAGGCTCTCACGTGCTTTCATACGCAATACTCCCGTGGATACCGAGACCCCGGTTACTGTTCCCGAGCGGGATAAGGGAAAGCTGTGAAGGAGATCTCCGCCCGCATCCCGCTCTAACTCCTTCTAATCGACCACTAGAGAAGCCGGTTCGCCCGGAATCCCCGTGATCTGCGGCCCGTTGTGCCGGCCCAACCGAGCCGGAAACAAAAATCGACCGCGGCCTTAACAAATGCCTACCGCTGGTAACCTTTCGTTTACGGGCATCGTTAATCATAGGTGCGATGATTTAAGGCTCCGTAAATGCTGATGCATGAAATGTGGACTTTCGCGCATTTACGAGTCGGAAGAGTCAGTTAACGGCATTCCCTCATGTATCGCATGAGGAGCGCAATTTCAGATTTACGTTTTGAATCAGGAGACTGCTAAAAATATTTAACATTTTCGATACACCTTGCCAGAGTGAATCAGAATTTGTTAACCATTTGGTGGCAGCCTCCAAATCAGGCAACGACTGGATCCGTATCGCGTAAGGATGCCACGACAACCTTGGGCGGCGGAAAAGGGGAAGACTATGCGGGTTCTACTGATCGAAGACGACAGCGCGACGGCTCAGAGCATCGAGCTCATGCTTAAGTCCGAAAGTTTCAACGTCTACACCACAGATCTCGGGGAAGAAGGCGTCGATCTCGGCAAGCTTTACGACTACGACATCATTCTCCTCGACCTGAACCTGCCGGACATGTCCGGTTACGAAGTTCTCAGAACGCTGCGTCTGTCGAAGGTCAAAACACCGATTCTCATCCTTTCGGGCATGGCGGGTATCGAGGACAAGGTGCGCGGCCTCGGCTTCGGCGCCGACGACTATATGACCAAGCCTTTCCACAAGGACGAGCTGGTGGCCCGGATCCACGCGATCGTGCGCCGCTCCAAGGGCCATGCCCAGTCGGTCATCTCGACGGGCGAGCTGATCGTCAACCTGGACGCCAAGACCGTGGAAGTCGGCGGCCAGCGCGTGCATCTGACGGGCAAGGAATACCAGATGCTGGAGCTGCTCTCGCTGCGCAAGGGCACGACGCTCACCAAGGAAATGTTCCTGAACCACCTTTATGGCGGCATGGACGAGCCGGAGCTGAAGATCATCGACGTCTTCATCTGTAAGCTGCGCAAGAAACTCGCCAATGCCGCCGGCGGCGCCAACTACATCGAAACCGTCTGGGGCCGCGGCTACGTGCTGCGCGAACCGGAAGGCAGCGACTACCTGGAAACCGCCTGATTTCCGGCATTCCCGTAGGCGACATACCCGCATCTGCCGCCTCGCCCGAATCGCAGCCGAACCCGCCTAGTCAGGGCGGGTTTTTTGTTGCCGACGCATATTGACCGGTCACAGCAAGCACGTGACGCCGCATAGCAGCGATTGGTGGCGGATACATTTTTTCTCTCTGCCTCATTCCTGTGCGTATCACAGGAATCCAGCAGCGCTGCGTCTGCGGCGCGGGAGGGTCTTTTCAGCCCGAGGACTTGGCCTGGCTGGATTCCTGTGACGAGCACAGGAATGAGGAATCAAGAGAGAAAGCCTTGCCCTATCGGAAGATGGTGCAGGTGAGCGCTTGGGTAAGCCCCGCGTGACCCCATAGGACCGGCTCTGTTTCAGGCCGCCATCGACTGACCGGCGAAAACACTCGTCAGGATCTTGCGGTCGAACGGTTTCAGCAGGAAATCGTCGGCACCGGCCCGCTTGCCGGCCATCATCTTCTTGAGATCCGCCTGGACGACACAGTAATAGATCCGCACCGAAGCGCCCTCAGGCAGGCGACGGATATTGCCGATCAGGTCGAGCGCACCGTCCAGGCCCGCATCGACGATCAGGATGTTCGGCAGTTCGGCCTCGCATCGCACCAGCGCTTCAAGGCTGCTCGGCGCCTCGGAAACCAGGAATCCCATTCCCGACAGGATACGCTTCCCGACCTTACGCACAACATCCGATCCGTCAGCAATCATCAAGCGCCGCACGTCCATCTCCTTCCCGCTCCGCCACACGCGAAACCATCTCCATGAAGCAATCCTATACGGATTTGGCAAAGAAACAGTTACCGCGGTGACGCGGCATCACCCGCCGCGCTGAAAACCGCCGACGCTTCCGGTCGGTCGGAGGGATGCGGTCGTGAAGCATACGGGAGGGCGCATGGGTCCTCCCGTCACCGGAGCAATGAGACGATGGAAATCGGCCAGATTTGCCGAAAGCCGCGCTTGGTTCCGCCTCAGGCGCTCACCGTTTCGGGCGCTACGACGCGAGCGGTGAAGACGATCGCTTCGCCGGTCGATACGACGTCGATCGCCATACCGGCCTCTTCCGCCAGGAGCACCGTGTAATAGGGCTGGATCGAATGTGCGTCGACCGCCTCCTCCGGCGTGCCGGAGATGAGCTCCACCAGCTTGGGCGGCACGCGCATCATCCGACCCTTGGCATTGAGGGTGAATATCGCGTCGAACTCTGGATTTTCCAGAGTGATGTCGATGACGCCGCCACGCGGGATCGAGCCGTAAGCGATCAGGAACAGGTTCAGGAGCAGCTTGACGCGGTTCTTGGCGATGATCGCGCGCGGTCCGTTCCAGTTGACCTCGGTCTTCTTCTCCGAAGCGGCAAAATCCTTGGCGGCCTTCTCGGCCTCGCCGGTGTCGATCGAGGCACCGACCGAGCCCGAGGCCCCGAAGGCAAGGCGCGCGAATTTCAGCCGTACCGAGGCATTGAGCGCGCTGGTGCGAATCAGGTCCATCGCGTCCGCATCGGCGCCGCCCTCGTCGAGGAGTTCGAGACCGTTGTTGATGGCGCCGACCGGCGAGATGATGTCGTGGCAGACGCGGCTGCACAGCAGCGCGGCCAGATCGTGTCCCGTCAACGTCAGATTCGGATTCTTTGCCATCATTCTTCCTTGCTCGCTTCAAACCGGATCACGGGCTGTCGCGGCGCCGGGCGCGCATAAGCCCGACGCAGCTCCCGCACGGTCGTGAGTAAGATCATGAGGCGGGCGGTCGTGCCATATGTCGATAAGCCATAATGACATCACATTTGGTAAACCGATTGTTAAGATGATCCGTTCAAATTGTCGGAGCACCCCGATTTCAGGTGGGTTCCTGGAAGCCGATAAGGTGCACTCGTTCCAAATGCTAGTGCGTCCCGCGCGCATGCTTGTGAAAATGGCCCGTGCCGGCACCGACGGCGCAGCCGATGGAAGAGCCGGTCATGACGGCCGGCGCGCGAGCCGCTTTCGCGCCCCGACGGAGGAAACGATGCAGCCGATGATGAAGACCACCCTGATGGCTGTCCGCGCTATTGTGACCATGATGGCCCTGGTGGCCGGCACCCTGATCGCCGGCACCTCCGGCGCGCAGGCGCAATCGCAAAACTCAAGCCAGTACACGATGCAGGAGATCGTCGACGCCGGTCATGGTTTCTTCGGCGAAACGTCCGGGGGCCTTGCCAAGGTCGTCGAGCGCGCCTTCGAGCGCTATGGCCTGCCGAACGGCTATATCCTCGGTCAGGAAGGATCCGGTGCCTTCATCGCCGGCGTCACCTATGGCGAGGGCGAGCTCCATACCAAGAATGTGGGGCAGCACAGCGTCTTCTGGCAGGGCCCGTCACTCGGGCTCGACTGGGGCGGCCAGGGCAGCCGCGCCATGATGCTCGTCTACAATCTGCCGAGCGTCCCGGCTCTTTACAAGCGCTTCGGCGGCGTCTCGGGTTCGGCTTACGTGGTCGCCGGCGTCGGCATGACGGTGCTGACGGACGAACATGTCGTGGTGGTGCCGATCCGCACCGGCATCGGCGCGAGGCTCGGTATCAATGTCGGCTATCTCAAGCTGACGCAGCAGCCGACCTGGAACCCCTTCTGAGGCGCCCGCGGCACGGCGCCGATGAACTGCCCTTCGAAAAGACGTGCAAGCTTGCGGTAATTGTTGCAGCATTTCCTGCATCATGCTTACTGCATGAACGCGAATGACTGCCTGCTGCAGACCCGGTCCACACTGAAACGGCCCGCACGTGATTGAATATGCGCTCCTCTTTGCCCTGGGCTTCCTGACGGCGGTCGTCATCGGCCTTCTCGTCGCACCTGCCATCCAAAGGCGCATCGTGCGCTTTGCGGAGGACAGGCTGAAGGCAACGATGCCTCTGAGCCCGCAGGAAGTGCGCGCGCAAAGGGATGCGGCGCGCGCGACTTATGCCGTCGAAAACGCCAAGACGCTTCAGGCGCTGCGCCGCGAGCGCGACAAGGCTGTCGCGCTGATGGTTCAGCATGAAAGGACCCTGAGGGACACGCGCCATCTGGTGAGCGAAAACACCGAACTTCAGGCGCAGCTGGCGGATATGAACGTCGAGGCGGCCACCATGCGCTCTGCCATCCGTCAACTGGAACAACGCCTGGAAAGCATGGAGGCGGCTGCCAAAAGCTCGGCACGAGAGAACGGTGCGAATTCCGAGACCGTGCGCTCGCTGCAGAGCCGGATCGACAAGCAGAGCGCGGACCTCGACGGCCTCAAGATAGACCTTGCGGCGCGCGACACCGAAATCGAGCACTTGAAGAGCCGGATGAGAGCGATGCATGACGAGCGCGAGACTTTGCGCGCCAACCTGAAGGCAGAAACCGCCCGCGCCGGGGAAATGGAGCTGCGCCTCACCGGAGACGAGGCACGCATGCATCAACTCGAAAACCGGCTCGCCCGCGAAACGGCGGCCAATGCCGACCGCGAAAGTGCCCTCGAACAGCGCGCGGCAGAGATCGCCCGTTTGAGGTCGCAGGTCAAAACGCGCGGTGCGAAGCGTTCGAAGCATGCGGACGGGCACGACGCCGCGACGGATGGCCTCGACACGACCGCGCTTTCCGACGATCTCAGAAACCGGGCGACAGCGCTCTCCGAACGCCTTGTCGGTTCCAAATCGGCTGCTCACGACGAGGCGCTCCGCGGGGAGATGGCCGAAATCGCGGCTGGCATGGTCACCCTGACGGCGACGCGCGAGGGCGACACCTCGCCCATCCACGGCCTTCTTGCCGGCGAGGATGCCGAAGGGCAGGCAGGCCGAAGGAGCCTGGCGCGGCGGGTGAAGGAGATGCTGGAGCCCGAATGAGATCAGGGCGCCTGCCGAAGGCGGCATGCCCCTCATCCGCCTGCCGGCACCTTCTCCCCGCAAGCGGGGCGAAGGCACAAGCGGCGATGTCTCGCCTGGATTGTCCTCCCTGGAGATCAGCTTTCAAGCCTGCGGCTGGCCCCTTCTCCCCGCATGGCGGGGAGAAGGTCGCGGCAGCGGGATGAGGGGCAGCATCCGCACCCATCTTGCCTGAACGCTCGCCGTTGCGCTCAAATCCTGCCGTTGATGCTTGCAACCTGATGCAGCGCTATGCCCGCCGCCATCGCCACGTTGAGGCTGTCCAGGCCGGGCCGCTGCCGGATGCGGGCCGTGCGGATTTGCGAAAGGATCGTTTCGGGCAGTCCCTCGCCTTCGGTGCCGACAAGCAATGCGGTGCGCGGCGCCGGCGGGATTGCGTTGATGTCGGCGGTGCCGCGCGGGGACAAACCCCAGACGACGAAACCTGCCGTCTGAAGACGTTCGATCAGCTCCGCCGCCGTACCCTCGCGCGCGAAGGGCAGCGTCAGCACCGACCCGACGGATACGCGGATTGCCTTGCGGTACATCGGATCGCAGCTCGTCGAATCCATCAGCACCGCATCGACCCCGAAGGCCGCAGCGTTGCGAAAGAGCGATCCCATATTGTCGTGGTTCGATATGCCGCAGGCGGCGAGCACGAGGCTCGACTGCGGTAAGCCTGCAATCAGCGCATCGCGGCCCGGCGCGGCATCGCGCCGGCCGAGCGCCAGCACGCCGCGATGCATGTTGAACCCGGCGATCGCGTCGAAGACGCGGCTGGCGGCCACATAGACCGGAACGTCCGGCGGAAACTGCGCGAGCAGCTCCGCGACGCCGGCGACCCGGCTCTCGAGGAGCAGGATTGCCTCGGCTGCGATGCCGCGCCCTTCGCGATGCGAAGCCGCAAGCATCCTGAGCACCACGGTCCCCTCGGCGATGAAGCGGCCCTGCCGTCCCGTCAGATCGCGCTCCTTGATCGACAGGAACCCGGCTATGCGCGGGTCCGCCGGGTCGTCGATGCGAAGGAGAGGCTCAGTCATGTCGTCAGTTGGTCCTGACCGTGACGTCGGCGACGATGCGGCCAGCCCTGATGTCGAAAACGATCGCACGCGGCTCCGCACCGGGCAAACTGCCGTAGAAGACGAGCTGCGAGCCGGAAAGCGCCACATTGCTCACCGAGAAGCCGGCCGGCAGCGCCGCAATGGCGCTCACCGGCGCATCGCCGGGCACGCTCAGGGCCGGCTGCGCCGCCTCGGCGCTTCCGTCCGTGCGGGTCAGCTTGTAGACAATCGCCCCGAGGACGGCCATAAGCATCACCAGCATCACGCCGGCCGAGACGAGTTGCAGGCGCACCATCTTGCGACGGACGTTCTCCATCGCGGGGTCAAGCGGCTTGTCTTCCTGTTCTTCAGGCTCGATTGCGGTCATGGTCGGCTTTCTATCGGAATTGGAACGGAATGAACGATCCCTTTAAACAAGCGCCCGGCAATAGGAAAGTCCTGACGGCAGGCGATGACGCGGCCGGGCGTCTCGACGCCTTCCTGACGGAAGCGCTTGAGGGCGAGTTTTCCCGCAATCGCATCAAGGGCCTGATCGAGCAAGGAGCCGTCTCGATCAACGGCGCGACCGTCACCGAACCGAAGCGAAAGGTTCATCCCGGCGACTCCTTCCGGATTGCCCTGCCGGAGCCGGAGGATCCCGAACCCAAGGGTGAGGCGATCCCGCTCGACGTGCTTTACGAGGATGCCGACCTGATCGTACTGGTCAAGCCGGCCGGTCTGGTCGTGCATCCGGGCGCCGGCAATTGGACGGGAACCCTCGTCAACGCGCTCATCCACCATTGCGGCGACAGCCTTTCCGGCATCGGCGGCGTCAAGCGCCCCGGTATCGTGCATCGCCTCGACAAGGACACGAGCGGCGTCATGGTGGTCGCGAAGAACGATGCCGCACACCGCCACCTTTCGGATCAGTTCGCCGACCATGGCCGCAACGGGCCGCTCGAGCGCGCCTATCGCGCCGTGGTCTGGGGCCGGCCGCGCCAATTGAAGGGCAAGATCGACGCGCCGCTGGGGCGGGCCGGCGACCGGACGAAACGGGCCGTCAAACGCGAAGACAGCGACGATGCACGCGAGGCGATCACGCATTACGAGGTGGTCGAGCGCTATCACGAGAAACCGGACGGCACCTCTCTCGCCTCCACCGTCGAGTGCCATCTGGAGACCGGGCGTACGCACCAGATCCGCGTGCACATGGCCCATATCGGTCATCCGCTCATCGGCGATCCGGATTACGGCGCGGCCTTCCGCACCAAGGCCAATCTGCTGCCGGAACCGGCCAGGGCCGCCGTCAATCGCTTTCCGCGACAGGCCCTGCACGCCTTCATGCTGCAATTCGAACACCCCGCAACCGGCGAGACCATGCATTTCGAAACGCCCGTGCCGGCGGATATGCAGGAATTGATCGCGGCGCTGCGGGCCGGAGCCCCTTGAATTTGCGTGTGAAGATTCCAATCTTATAGGCGTTTCAACTCGCCGATTTCTTTCTCCAGTTTCACGACAGCGTGAAACTGGATTCCTTGAATCATGCTTTCGCCGCACTTATCTATTAGCCTCGTGGGGTCTTGGATGAAGACCCACAGGCCCGGCCTGCCGTCCCGGAGGCCGGCGACGCACAAAGGGGGTGCTTCATGGCCCGCAATACCTTGCCGACCATTGCTGCTGGAGAGGGCGGTCTCAACCGCTATCTCGACGAGATTCGCAAATTTCCCATGCTCGAGCCGCAGGAAGAGTACATGCTCGCCAAGCGGTATCAGGAGCATGACGACCGCAAGGCCGCGCACAAGCTCGTAACGAGCCATCTTCGCCTCGTCGCCAAGATCGCGATGGGTTATCGCGGCTACGGTCTGCCGATCGGCGAAGTCATTTCCGAAGGCAATGTCGGCCTGATGCAGGCGGTCAAGAAGTTCGAGCCCGATCGCGGCTTCCGCCTCGCGACCTACGCCATGTGGTGGATCAAGGCTGCCATCCAAGAATATATCCTGCGTTCGTGGTCTCTGGTCAAAATGGGCACGACGGCCAACCAGAAACGCCTGTTCTTCAACCTGAGACGGCTGAAAGGCCGCATCCAGGCGCTCGATGAAGGCGATCTCAAGCCGGAACAGGTGAAGGAGATCGCCACGACCCTGAAGGTCAGTGAGGAAGAGGTCGTCTCGATGAACCGTCGCCTTTCGGGCGACGCTTCGCTCAACGCGCCGATCAAGGCGAGCGAAGGCGATTCCGGCCAGTGGCAGGATTGGCTGGTGGACGATCACGACAATCAGGAACAAATCCTGATCGAACAGGACGAGCTCGAGAGCCGCCGCGCACTGCTGGCCAATGCCATGAAGGTTCTGAACGATCGTGAGCGCCGGATCTTCGAGGCCCGCCGCCTCACCGAGGAACCGATAACGCTGGAGGATCTTTCGACCGAGTTCGACATCAGCCGCGAGCGCGTGCGGCAGATCGAGGTTCGTGCCTTCGAAAAGGTGCAGGAGGCCGTGCGCAAGGCTGCGCTGGAACGAGCCAGTGCGCTGCGCGTGGTTGAAGGCGCTTAAAGGACCACTTTCTCGACAAACGAAAATCCCGGCTGGACACCCAGCCGGGATTTTTTCATGTCTTCATGTGCTCTGAAACCACGCACTACCGGACGGAAAACCGTTACCCACTTTTCCAGGAAGTGCTCTACTGCCCGCTGGAAGCTGTGCTGCCGGGACTGCCCCATGCCTGCAAGGCCTTGTTGAAGGCGTCCGCTCCGCCCTGCCCCTTCTCCAAGGTGAGGAGCGCGCGGCGGCCGTTGCGATAGGTGATGGGGATATCGATCCAGCTGCGGCTGCGCAGAAGCTCGGTGTTGTTGCTGACCGCTTCGGCAAAATCGTTGAGCGCGATCATGTGGAAATCGTCGGTGATCTTCGCCGGGACTGCGATCAGCGGATCGCCGCGGTCCTGCTCGGTTCGCTTCATCGAAACGCGCTGGACGCCGTCGATGGCGCCGCCCTCGAAGCTCTCGGGCAGCGAAAACACGAACTCGATCACGTGACTTGCGGGCAAGGACGGATCGGCATTGCGCTTGATGGTCATCAGTGCCGTGAGGCCACGATCGGGAACCGTGATCTGCGCCTGGATCGCGGGCTCGGGCTTGGCATCGCCGCCGGGCGATTCCTCCTTGATCGACCAGGCAACGGTGCCGGGGATCGCGGTCGGTGAGGACTGGCCGAGCCTCTCTTCATAGAGGAACATCTTCTCGCCATCGGCGACGGAAACCTCGGGCTGCGCTGCCTCGCTGGCGGCCTGGCCGGGCACCGGCGAGGCTGTCTGATCCGCTGCCGCCTGCTGCACGCCGGCATTGGCGTTCGGCGGCTCTACCGCATGCGTCCGTGCGGCGACGGATTTGCCTTCCTGAGAAGCTGCCGTCTCGTTCGCGACGGCAGGTCCCTCGTCCATTTCCGTTCCATCGGCAAGCAGCCGCTGAGTGAACTTGGTGGATGCAGCATCCGAAAGCGCTGCATTTTCCTCGATGCCGGACTGTTCGGCCGGTCGGTTCGCCGGCTCGGCCTCGCTACCGGGCGTCGCCGGTGCCGGTGCCTCGGCGGGATCACCCGGCATGAGCTTCGCGACCATGCCCGTGAGCCAGGCATTGCCCGCCTCTCTGTTCTGCCAGTAGGCGTAGCCGCCGGCGCCGAGGAGAAGCACGACCGCCGCGCCGATCGACAGGCGCTTGATGCTGAACCGGCTGGGCTTGGGCGTGGTGCGATAGGAAGTGGGGCGAGCAGGGACCGCCGGCGGCGCGGCAAGGCTGCTGTCTTTGTCCTTGTTGCTCGTCGGACCATTCGCCGTTCGCCCGTCGTCGTCAAAACCGAGCAGATCATCGACATGGTCCCAGGCCGTGCCGGCACGCTCTTCCTGGTTCGCGGCCGCCGGAGCCTTCTCGACGGGCCACGACCATTCGGAAATTTCCGGCTCGTCGGCCGGCCGGTCCTTCTTGCCTTCGGTTCCTTGGGCAAAGGGGTCGCTGTCGTCGAATGACCAGGAGCGCGCTGCGTCGGCCTCGCCGCCCTGCTGCTGCGTTTCCGCCTTTTCCGGCTCGACCGGATGTATGCCAAGCCGTTCAGGCTCGGCCGGCGATGTCTCGTCCTGCCTATGGTCTTCCGGCTCGGCCGGGGTCTCGCTCGGCCGTGCCGGGGGGGTGGTATCCTCCCATTCGGGCAAGGCCCACTCGGATGGTCCCGGCCTGTCCGGCACATCCTCGGCCTGGACCTCCACCGGCGCCGGCTCGGCCGGATGCGTTGCGATCTCAGCCTCATCGCGGCTGACATCCTGCGAATCGGGCCCGGGGGCCGTCACGTCGGCCGGATGTTCCTGCTGCGCATCGGCCTCGGCGGCCGGCTGCTGTTCCTCGGCCGGCTCATCCCATTGCGGAACGGCCGGGGCAGCGTCGACCGGCTCCTCTTCGTGAAGCGGTGCCTCTTCGCGCGTGTCGACCGTGGGCGCCTCGGCAACCGGTGCAGGCGGCTCCTCATCGGGGGCCGCTTGCACCAGATCTTCAGGCTCTTCGGGGGCGGCGTCCGAAGCAGGCTCTTCGACCGGAGTTGGAGCGGTCTGTTCCGCTTCGACGGATGCGGCCGGCAGTCCCTCGGGCTCCGCCTCCTGTGTTACCGGTGTGGCGGCCTCGTCGCTCGGCGGTGCTTCGAGCGTATCCGGCTCGATAGCTTCGGTCTCCTCGACCGGCGGCAGGGCTTCGGCGTGTTCGCTTTCAACCTCGGAGATTGCCTGTTCCAGCTTGTTGAGCTGGCGGTTGATCATGTCGTCCGAGGGCCTTGGATTCATGCTCTCGAGCTGACGGCGTACGGCACCGCGCGCCTTCTCGTAGACCCTGCCTCGCATTTCCAGTGTGTTTTCCGACAGGCCGTCGACCGTCCTGCGAATAACTGCAACAAAATCCGCCATCAGTACTTTCTCAATTTCGAGACCCGCGGCAATTGCCGCGTCGCCGCTTTCCCTGCGCCGACACTAGTCCTCAAAAGGGTCCGTCACAAGTATCGTGTCGTCCCGTTCCGGGCTGGTCGAAAGTAGCGCGACCGGCGCGCCGATCAGTTCCTCGACCTGGCGAACATACTTGATCGCCTGCGCCGGAAGATCGGCCCAACTGCGGGCACCCACCGTCGATTCTTTCCATCCCTCGAGCGTGATATAGACCGGCTTTGCCGAAGCTTGCTGTGCCTGACTTGCGGGAAGATGATCGATCTGCTGTCCATCCAGAGTATAGCCGACGCAAATCTTCAACTCATCCAGCCCGTCGAGCACATCGAGCTTGGTGAGCGCTATGCCCGTGATGCCGTTGGCGGCGACCGACTGGCGCACCAGCGCAGCATCGAACCAGCCGCAGCGGCGCTTGCGACCCGTCACCGTCCCGAATTCATGGCCGCGCTCTCCCAGGAAGCGGCCGATTTCATCGTCGAGTTCGGTCGGGAACGGCCCCTCGCCGACGCGCGTCGTATAGGCCTTGGTGATGCCGAGGATATAGCCGAGCGAACCGGGGCCCATGCCCGAGCCGGCGGCGGCCTGACCGGCGACCGTGTTCGACGAGGTCACGAAGGGATAGGTGCCGTGATCGATATCCAGCAGCGTGCCCTGCGCGCCTTCGAAAAGGATCCGTGCGCCCTTGCGGCGCTCCCGGTCCAGGAGCAGCCAGATCGTGTCCATGAACGGCAGCACGCGCTCGGCAACCGACGACAGCTCGTCCATGATCGCCTGATGGCTGATTTCCGCCTCGCCGAGGCCGCGGCGCAACGCGTTGTGATGCGTCAGCAGCCGATCGACCTTGGCCGGAAGGGTGTCGAGATCGGCGAGATCCATGACGCGGATCGCGCGGCGGCCGACCTTGTCCTCGTAGGCCGGACCGATGCCGCGGCGGGTCGTGCCGATCTTCGTGCCGCTGTTGGAAGCCGCATCCTCGCGTATGCCGTCGAGCTCGCGGTGGAGCGAGAGAATGAGCGTGGCATTGTCGGCGATGCGCAGGTTCTCGGGCGTGACCTTGACGCCCTGGGCCGCAAGCTTGTCGATCTCGGCGAGCAATGCATGGGGGTCGATCACCACGCCATTGCCGATGACGGCGAGCTTGCCGGGACGGACGACACCCGAAGGCAGCAGCGACAGCTTGTAGCTGACGCCGTCGATCACCAGCGTGTGGCCGGCATTGTGGCCACCCTGGAAGCGCACCACGATGTCGGCGCGCTCCGAGAGCCAATCCACGATCTTGCCTTTGCCTTCGTCGCCCCACTGGGATCCGACCACCACGACATTCGTCATAATTCTCTTCCTGTTCACGCGCGCATGCGGACGGTGCGCTGTTCTCAAACCCGCGCATCTATACTGTGTTGTCTTTCGGAAAGCGACCCCGTTATGAGCGGTGGTCAGTCCTTTTTGAATGACAAACCGCGGATTTAACGCCTATATCTCGAACTCTCGTGCCATTCCGGCAATCCTCCTCCATCCCGCACGGACCGTATCATCGTGAACGCCAGGGCCTATTTCTATCTCGGTATTACCGCGCTCTTTTGGGGCGGCAATTCGGTAGCGGGCAAGATGGCCGTCGGGCACGTCAGCCCGATGATGCTGACGACCTTGCGCTGGTTGCTCGCGCTTGCGGTCATCCTGGTCCTGATGACGCCGCAGATCCGCCGCGACTGGCAAAAGATCCGCCAGCACTGGCTGCAGCTGCTTGCCTATGGCGCCGTCGGCTTCACCATGTTCAATGCGTTCCTGTATTCCGCGGTGCAATACACCAGCGCCATCAATGCCGTCATCCTTCAGGCCGGCATTCCGATGCTGATCTTCATCTTCAATTTCGCGCTTTTCAAGATGAAGGCGTCGCTCGCCCAGGTCATCGGCTTTACCGTCACATTGATCGGCGTGCTCATTACCGCCGCCCATGGCGATCTCGCGAGCCTCATGCGCCTGAGCTTCAATTTCGGCGACGCGCTGATGATCCTCGCCTGCATCGTCTATGCCGCATATACGGTTGCGCTGCGGTGGAAACCGGCGATGCATTGGCAGAGCTTCATAGCCGCCCCGGCCTTCGGGGCGCTGCTGAGCGCCATACCGCTCCTCTTGTGGGAGATGGGGAAAGGCACGGCGATCATGCCGGATGCGACCGGCTGGGCGATCGTGATCTATGCGGCGATCTTCCCCTCGCTGATGTCGCAGGTTCTCTATGTTCGCGGCGTCGAGATGATCGGCGCCAACCGTGCCGGTCTGTTCATCAACGCCATTCCGGTGTTCGGGACCCTTCTCTCCGTCCTTCTGGTCGGCGAGATATTTCACCCGTTTCATCTCGCGGCGTTGGCACTCGTCCTCGGCGGCATCGCCATCGCCGAACGCGGCCGGCCGAAGCTGCCGCGGTGACATAAAGGCTCGCATGTTCGCGCGCGTGAGAAATCGCGCCGCGCTGTAGTAACCCGCCCCTCATCCGCCTGCCGGCCCCTTCTCCCCACACGATGGGGAAAGGTGCCGGCAGGCCGGATGAGGGGGGCGACCGTGCTCAGTCGATATTGAACACCAGCGGCTTTGCCTGGCGGATCGCTTCGTTCGCCCGCAGCTTGTCGAGCACGATCTCCGAAACCGGGCCATCGACGTAAAGCAGCGCGATTGCATCGCCGCCCTGTTTCTCACGGCCGAGCTGGAAGTTGGCGATGTTGACGCCCGCGTCGCCGAGGGTCGATCCGATGAAGCCGATCATGCCGGGAACGTCGGTGTTGGTGATGTAGACCATGTGATTGCCGACATCCGCATCGAGATTGATGCCCTTGATCTGGATGAAGCGCGGCTTGCCGTCGGAGAAGACGGTACCTGCGACCGAGCGGGTCTGGTTCGCCGTCTTTACAGTCAACTTGATGTAGCCGTCGAAGACGCCGGTCTTGTCGCGCTTGACCTCGGAAAGGATCACACCCTTTTCCTTGACCATGACCGGCGCCGAAACCATGTTGACGTCGGCCACCTGCGGGCGGATCAGGCCGGCGAGCGCCGCGCTCGTCAGCGCCTTGGTGTTCATCGCCGCGGTCGAGCCGTCGTAGAGTATCTCGATCTCCTTGATCGCACTTTCGGTGACCTGCCCGACAAAGGCGCCGAGAACGTCCGCGAGCCGGATGAAGGGCTTTAGGATCGGCGCCTCTTCCGCCGTGATCGACGGCATGTTGATGGCGTTGGTGACCGCACCCTTAACGAGATACTCCGACATCTGCTCGGCGACCTGCAGAGCGACGTTCTCCTGCGCCTCGGTGGTCGATGCGCCGAGATGCGGGGTGCAGACGACGTTCGGCAGGCCGAAGAGCGGGCTCTCGGTGGCGGGCTCGACCTCGAAGACGTCGAAGCCTGCGCCGGCGACGTGGCCGGCCCTGAGGGCCTCGGCAAGCGCCTTTTCATCGACGAGACCGCCGCGGGCGCAGTTGATGATACGCACGCCCGGCTTGGCCTTCGCGATCGCCTCCGCGTTCAGGATGTTGCGGGTCTTGTCCG
This sequence comes from Ensifer sp. D2-11, assembly GCF_054161295.1. Taxonomy (NCBI): domain Bacteria; kingdom Pseudomonadati; phylum Pseudomonadota; class Alphaproteobacteria; order Hyphomicrobiales; family Rhizobiaceae; genus Ensifer; species Ensifer sp. D2-11. Next base: position 295,003 of record NZ_CP096433.1, on the reverse strand, counting down.
TCAGCGGCACGTGCAGGCTGATGAAGTCTGCCTGGGCGAGGAGTTCATCGAGCTCGACCTTGACGACCCCCATTTCCTCCGCCCGCTCCTTCGACAGGAACGGATCATAGGCGATGACGTGCATCTTGAGACCGATCGCGCGGGCGCAGACGATCGAGCCGATATTGCCGGCGCCGATGACGCCGAGCACCTTGCCGGTGATCTCGACACCCATGAACTTCGACTTTTCCCACTTGCCGGCCTGGGTCGAGCCGTCGGCAGCGGGAAGCTGGCGGGCAACGGCGAACATCAAGGCGATCGCATGCTCGGCGGTGGTGATCGAGTTGCCGAAGGGCGTGTTCATGACGATGATGCCGCGGCGCGAAGCGGCGGGAATGTCGACATTGTCGACGCCGATGCCGGCGCGGCCGACGACCTTGAGATTGGTCGCGGCGGCGATCAGCTTTTCGGTCACCTTGGTGGCTGAGCGGATGGCGAGGCCGTCGTAATTGCCGATGATCTCGGCAAGCTTCTCCTTGTCCTTGCCAAGCTTCGGCTGGAAATCCACTTCCACGCCATGGTCGCGGAATATCTGGACAGCGGTTTCCGACAGTTCATCGGATACGAGAACGCGAGGTGCCATGAAGGCCTCCTTGAAAAAACAGGTCTGAACCATTGGGGATTAGGCTTCGCCCTCAGGGAGAGCGAAGCGGATCGCATCGGATCAGGCGGCAGCCTGCGAAAGCGTCGCCTTCTGGGTCTCGAAAGCCCAGGCAAGCCACGGCATCAGCGCTTCCATGTCGGACGTCTCGATCGTCGCGCCCGCCCATATGCGAAGCCCGGACGGCGCATCGCGATAGTGGCCGATGTCGAATGCGACGCCTTCCTTCTCGAGGAGGGCCACGACGCCCTTGGCGAAGGCGGCCTGTGCGTCCGCGTCGAGCGCCGACACATCATTGTCGGCGATCTTCAGGCAGACCGACGTATTGGAGCGGGTTTCGGGCTTCACCGCGAGGTTGGCGATCCAGTCATTGGCTGCAACGAAACGGTGAATGACCTCGGCATTGGCATCGGCGCGGGCCACCAGACCTTCGAGGCCACCGACCGACTTCGCCCAGAGAAGCGCGTCGATATAGTCCTCGACGCAGAGCATGGACGGCGTATTGATCGTCTCGCCGGTGAAGATACCTTCGATCAGCTTGCCGCCCTTGGTCATGCGGAAGATCTTCGGCAGCGGCCAGGCGGGGACATAGGTCTCCAGCCGTTCGACGGCGCGGGGGCTGAGGATCAGCACGCCATGGGCGCCCTCTCCACCGAGCACCTTCTGCCAGGAGAAAGTCACGACGTCGAGCTTGGCGAAATCGAGCGCCTGCGCGAAGGCGGCGGAGGTCGCATCGCAGATGGTCAGGCCCTTGCGATCCGCGGGAATGAAATCGGCATTCGGGACACGCACGCCGGAGGTCGTGCCGTTCCAGGTGAAGACTACGTCGCGGTCGAAATCGACCTTGGACAGGTCCGGGAGCTCGCCGTAATCGGCTTCGAGGCGGCGTACGTCGGAGAGCTTCAACTGCTTGACGACGTCGGTCACCCAGCCGGCACCAAAGCTCTCCCAGGCCAGCATGTCGACGCCGCGGGCGCCGAGCAGCGACCAGAGCGCCATTTCAACGGCACCGGTATCCGAAGCGGGGACGATACCGATACGGTAGTCGGCCGGAACTTCGAGAATTTCGCGGGTAAGGTCGATCGCTTGCTTGAGCTTCCTCTTTCCGATCTTGGCACGGTGCGAGCGACCGAGCGGGGCATCGGAGAGAGCTTCGAGCGTCCAACCGGGACGCTTGGCGCAAGGACCAGAAGAAAAATGAGTATTGGCCGGGCGCATGGCCGGCTTGGCAGGCTTCGTCATATGCTATCCTCTCAGATAGAAGCCCCTCGTTGGGGAGGGGTGTCCCGCCGCCGGAAATATTGCGGCTCGGAGAGGAAGTCAAGCGGTCGCGTCGCGATTGAAGAAACTTTTGCCGTTTCGAGCAAACCCGCTCTGCATCACCAAAGCGCGAAACGCAGGCCGACGCGGAACTCATGGCGTGAGAGTCCGTCGTCATGACCCTTCGCGCCCCCGGAGCCAAACATGTCGCCATCCGCGATTTGCGAATAGCGATAGCCCGCATCGAACTTCAGCCGATCCGTGACATCGTAGGAGACACCCGCCATGAGGGCATAGGTAAAGCGCCAGCTGTCCCGCCCGCCGTAGGAAGCACCGCCCGCCGCCCCGGAGCAGGCCCCGCCTGCCCCGACGCAAGTCGAGGTTTCATGGGTCGTTTTCCAGTCGATCCGGGTCGCTCCGATACCGGCACCGAGATACGGCGTGAAACCGGCAAGCGTCGCCAGATCGAGATAACCGTTTGCCATCAGGCCGAGCGCGGAAAAATTGGCGCTGTGGGAAAGGGCACACCTTGTCCCAGCGCCCTCGCCCGCGCACGGACTGGCGGACAGCGACGACCCGTCGAAGCGGCCCTCGAAATATTCGGCCGTCAGGTCGGCACGAATGACGTCGGTGAATTGATAGCCGAGACCGATCGTGGCGGAGGGCGGCTTGTCGAAGCGTGCGTTGTCGAAGGAAACTTCTCCCGTGCCGCCAAAGGAGCGGTAGAAGGGATCGCCCTCGTCCAGCCAGGCCGCGTAGCCGATGTCGCCACGCAGATAAATGCGGCCGCCGCCGGTCGCTTCCGGCGAAATCGTGATCTCGGGCGCGTCGAGCAGTTCTTCGTCGGCGGCCTGTGCGGAGAACGGCGCCAACAGGCCGGCGCAGAACGCCATGCTGCAAAATCCCCGTCGCCAATCCATGCCATGCCCTTTCGCTCGGCCAAGCTGCGGGCTTGCGCATATGGGGACGCAAAGCGCTGCAGCATGAAGCTGACCATTCGCGTTAACTATTGCAGGCACGGGTTAACTATGGGTTAACCATGTCTCTTAGGAATGTGGAAAGGGCGACAAAACGGAAGGGCCGCCCCATGGGACGGCCCTTCGAAACTCCGCAGTCTAGGTCTAGCTCGGATCACTTGTATACGATCGGCTCGGCCGGCGGCACATAGGCCGCTTCGCAATTGTTGCCGAAGGAATAGCGCAAGCCGGCGCGCGCCTCGTGCACATAGATGTCCTTGTCGTAGGCCGGGCCGCTGTTGAGATTGTAGCCGAACATGTTGCCGCCGTTGATATGGCGGAAGCGGTAGCCGACATCGGCCTTGAGATTGCAGGTGAGATCTACGGAGGTACCGGCCATCAGCGCATAGGTGAAGCGCCAATCGCTTTCGCCCTTGTGCTCGATCGTCGGGTCGCAGTTGCTCGGATCCGTGACGTCGCAACTCGTGTTGCGCAGCGTTCCCCACTTTACCCGGGTGCCACCGATACCGGCACCGACATAGGGCGTGAAGGCGCCGTAGGTCCCGAGGTCCACATAGGCATTGGCGAGCAGGCTCCAGGCGGACATCGATGCGACATCGTTCGAGACGCAATTGACGGCAACCCCGCAACCGCCGCTGGTAGAACCGTTGAAGTCGGACTCGCCGAGATAATCGAGCGTGACGTCGGCACGCAGATAGCTGTTGATCTGGTATCCGACACCGCCGCCAAGGACGTAGGAATCATCCACATCGGCGCGGTCGAAATCGACCAGGTTGCTGTTCGAGCCCTGGAAATAGTGGGCCCCGCGCAAATCGTTCCACGCATAGCCGACGTCACCGCGCAAATACCAGCCGCTGGCTTCGACCACCTCCACAGGCTGCTCGACGAACGGCGCCTCCACGGGCGGCTGATAGACGTCCGCTGCATATACCGGCGTGCCGCTCAGCAGAGCCGCAGCAACGCCCCTAAAAATCTTCTTCATGCCCCAACCCCAATACATTAGAGTATTCTTGAACGGCTGACGGATCATAGTCGCAGCGGTTCCGTATGCTTCGACGCATAATGAAGGGGAATGGTTAATCCCTGATTAACTACAAAAATTTACCTTGAATATTAACTGCCGGCAGTATTCGGTCGTCGTAGCCAACAATAGTTGCCCCTCATCCGCCTGCCGGCACCTTCTCCCCGCGCGCGGGGAGAAGGTGACTCGTGGCAACGGTTTCACTCCCTGACACCGGGAGGCGATGGCGTACGAGGGCAGGCCCCTTGTCCCTTCGCCCCGCGCGCGGGGAGAAGGTGGCCGCCAGGCCGGATGAGGGGCAAAGGCTACTTCTTCAGGCAGCGTTGCGCACGCCGCCGATCACGTTTACGAGTTCGTCGACGATGCGCTCGACCTGACCGCGGTCGTCGCCTTCCGCCATGACGCGGATCAGCGGTTCGGTGCCGGAGGGCCGGATGAGCAGCCGCCCGTTCTTGGCGAGCTGCGCCTCTGCTTCAGCGATCGCCTGCTGCACGGCGGCATCCTCCAGGGGCTTGCCGGCCGACACGCGAACGTTCTTCAGGACCTGCGGCACCGGCTCGAAACGACGGCAGATTTCGCTCACAGTCTTGCCCTGGCGCTTGACGACCGCGAGGATCTGCAGCGCCGCGACGAGGCCGTCGCCGGTCGTGCCGAAATCGGAAAGCACGATATGGCCCGATTGTTCGCCACCGACGTTCAGGCCGTCCTGACGCATCTGCTCGACGACGTAGCGGTCGCCCACCTTCGTGCGGTGAAGCTTGAGCCGGCGCGCCTGAAGGTAGCGTTCGAGGCCGAGATTCGACATGACGGTCGCGGCAATGCCGCCGCCCTTGAGCATGCCGTCTGCCGCCCAGCTGTCGGCGATGACCGCCATGAGCTGGTCCCCGTCGATGACCGCCCCCTCCTCGTCGATGATCAGAACACGGTCGGCGTCTCCGTCGAGCGCGATGCCGATATCCGCCCTCACCTCGTGCACCTTCTTCTGAAGCGCCGCCGGATGCGTCGATCCGCACTCGAGGTTGATGTTGACGCCGTTCGGTTCGGTCCCGATCGTAACGACTTCGGCGCCGAGTTCCCAAAGGGCGGAGGGCGCGACCTTGTAGGCGGCACCGTTTGCGCAGTCGATGGCGATCCGGAGACCTTTCAGCGTGACGTCGCGCGGCAGCGTCCGCTTGGCCTGCTCGATATAACGGTAGATGTCACCGTCGACGCGCTTGGCCCGGCCGATATCCTCCGGCTTGGCGAGCTGCCCGGACATGTCCTGCTCCAGCAGGTCCTCGATCTTTTGCTCGATGTCATCCGAAAGCTTGTAGCCGTCGGGTCCGAAGAGCTTGATGCCGTTGTCGCGAAACGCATTGTGCGAGGCGGAGATCATCACGCCGATATCGGCCCTCAGCGACCGCGTCAGCATGGCAACGCCTGGCGTCGGGATCGGGCCGAGCAGAAAGACGTCGAGCCCCGCCGCCGTGAAGCCCGCGACCATCGCGTTCTCGAGCATATAGCCGGAGAGGCGCGTATCCTTGCCGATCACCACCCGGTGTCGGTGAGCGCCGTTTCTGAAAATGGTTCCCACTGCAATGCCGACCCGCATGGCGAGGTCCGGCGTCATCGGAAATATATTGGACTGGCCGCGAATGCCGTCGGTGCCGAAATATCTGCGCTTCATAAAAACTCCGTTGTCCTGCTTCGGCATCGTCTCTTGTGCCGGCCGCGTCTGCCTGCGTGTTCCGCTATTGTTTTTCATAGTTCCGCGACCCCGCCTGCAGATCTGCGCCATATTTGCCATAAAACCGCAATATACGGCACCGATCATAACATCAGAAATCATTACAGCGCGTTACAACTGGATCTTTCAACGCTTCGGCCGGGTCGCCTGAAGCATGAACGCAAAACCAGCGCGCACCACTGCTTCATTGAAACCGTGAGCATCCAAAAATGCCGCCGCCCCTTCCGGAGCGGCGGCATTTGATTTGCGCATGTGTAGGAACCTATTGCGGCTGCGGTTCGAACCCGCCTTCAGGCTCCTCGCCCTTCGTGCCGGCTTCCTTCTTCGTACCGGCCGAAGGCACTGCGGAGCCGCGGTGCGGCGGTGTATCGTCCCCAAGATCGCGCGCCGGCTTCTCGCCGCGGATCAGAGCCTTGATCTCGTCGCCGGTCAGCGTCTCGTATTCGAGCAAGCCTTCCGCGAGAGCCACGAATTCATGGTTCTTTTCGACGAGGATGCGGCGTGCCGTCTCATAGGCCTCGTCGATCAGCCGGCGGATTTCGTTGTCGATTTTCTGCGCGGTCGATTCCGAAACGTTCTTCTGCTGCGCGACGGAATGGCCGAGGAAAACCTCCTGCTGATTCTCGCCATAGGCGACCTGTCCGAGCTGGTCGGAGAAGCCCCACTGCGTCACCATCGCCCGGGCAAGCTTCGTCGCCTGCTCGATATCGGAGGATGCGCCCGAGGTGATGTTCTCCTTGCCGAAGGTCAGTTCCTCGGCAACGCGTCCGCCCATCATGATGGCGAGACGCGAGATCATCCACTTGTAGCTCATCGAGTAGCGGTCGCCCTCGGGCAACTGCATCACCATGCCGAGCGCACGGCCCCGGGGAATGATCGTCGCCTTGTGCAAGGGATCGGCCGAGGGGACGTTGAGCGCAAGGATCGCATGGCCCGCCTCGTGATAGGCGGTCAGCTTCTTCTCGGCTTCGGTCATGGCCGAGGAGCGGCGCTCGGCGCCCATCATGATCTTGTCCTTGGCGTCCTCGAACTCCTGCATGGTAACGAGACGCTTGTTGCGCCGCGCCGCCATCAGCGCCGACTCGTTGACGAGATTCATGAGATCGGCGCCCGAGAAGCCCGGCGTGCCGCGCGCCAGCACCTTGAGGTCCACGTTCGGTGCGAGCGGCACGTTGCGGACATGCACCTTCAGGATCCGCTCGCGGCCGTTGATGTCCGGGTTCGGCACGACGACCTGGCGGTCGAAGCGGCCCGGACGCAGCAGCGCCGGGTCGAGCACGTCCGGCCGGTTCGTCGCGGCGATGAGGATGATGCCCTCGTTCGCCTCGAAGCCGTCCATCTCGACCAGCAGCTGGTTCAGCGTCTGCTCGCGCTCGTCGTTGCCGCCGCCAAGACCGGCGCCGCGATGACGGCCAACCGCATCGATTTCGTCGATGAAGATGATGCAGGGCGCGTTCTTCTTCGCCTGCTCGAACATGTCGCGGACGCGCGATGCGCCGACACCGACGAACATTTCGACGAAGTCCGAACCCGAGATCGTGAAGAAGGGCACGTTCGCCTCACCGGCCACCGAGCGGGCAAGCAGCGTCTTACCGGTGCCGGGCGGTCCGACCAGCAGCACGCCGCGCGGGATGCGGCCACCGAGACGCTGGAACTTCTGCGGGTCGCGCAGGAATTCGACGATTTCCTCCAGGTCCTGCTTGGCCTCGTCGACACCAGCGACGTCGTCGAAGGTCACGCGGCCATGCGCTTCCGTCAAAAGCTTTGCCTTGGACTTTCCGAAACCCATCGCGCCGCGCGAGCCGCCTTGCATCTGCCGCATGAAGAACAGCCAGACGCCGAGGATCAGGAGCATCGGCAACAGCGTTCCGATATAGCTGAGGAAGCCCGACGAGCCGTCCGTCTCCGGCCGAACCGTGACCGTGACGTCCTTGGCTTCCAGCCGCTCCGTCAGCGCCGTGTCGACGGCGGGCGCATAGGTCTGGAAGGTCGCCCCGCTCTCGGTGTAGCTGCCGATCACCTTCGAACCGGTGATCACCACGTCCTTCACGCGGCTCGCGTCGACGTCCTTGAGGAACTGCGAGAATGGAATTTCACGCGAGCCTGCTCGTTCGGTCGGCTGCTGGAACATGCTGAATAGCGCTATCAGGAGAAGCGCTATGATTGCCCAAAGGGCAAAATTTCGAAAATTAGGGTTCATCGAACTCCCCGGAACCTGGCGCAGCCCGCGCATTTGCCGGACTGTATTCTTGTCCCTAACATAGGTGTCCGGGGTGACCTTGCCAAGGAAAACCGCCGGTTACGTTTCCATTTCTATCAAAACATCGTGCACCGGCGGCGCGGGGTATCGATCACGCCCAAACGACACGGCGACCGCATCCGCCATGATCCTGTCGAAACCCGGCAAAAAGGTGTCGTAAAGCCCGATGTGGTACTCGACTTGCGCCGGAGCCTCGCCGAAGGCGAGCCCCGCGCCGTCCGTCGACGCGATTTCTGGTGCCACCGTGGATCCGCGCTTGGCAATCCCCGCCGGCAGCCCTGCGTCAATAAGCCTCTGGGTCCACAACCTCGCCGAAGCGTCCGCGGCGACCGTAACCGCCGGCCCGCGGCTCTTTACCGTGAACCGCCCATCCCAAGTGCCCTGCCGGCCCGGTCCAACGGCGAGCACCGGCAGGTTGCGCGCCTCTCGATAGAGATAGAGACCGCTTGCTCGCCGGTCGAAGACGACCCGTCCCGCCGTCATGCGGCCAGGCTCACCCGATCGCAGGAACTGCGAAAGCCGCTGCACCGTGGCGAGAGCGGGCATGTGCTCGCGCCCGCCGAGAACCGACGCGACCGTCAGGAGCGCACGGCGCCAGTCCGGATCGTCGATCTCCCCGGCATGCCGCGCCGAGACCTCCGCGACGAGCGCCTCGTGAACGCGGATACGCTTCTCGATCAGGGCGGCGGCTCTGGCGGAAGAGGCGGCGCGCTGGCGCCCGTTGCCCAAGGGCGTCGGCATCCCTCCGGATGTCGCTATACGGGCACGCACCCGGACCCGCTCGAAGGCGGGGTTTGCATTGCTCGGATCGTCGATCCAGGAGACGCCGCGTGCCTGGAGAAAGCTGCGGATCTCGGCGCGCGCCAAGCCGAGAAACGGCCGCAACACCCAGATCCGCCGTCCGTATAACATGGACGCGGCCATGCCGGCGCCGCCATGCCCCTCGCCCTGCCCGTCTCCGGCACCATCACCCTTGCCGCGGGCAATGCGCATGGCGACGGTCTCCTGCTGGTCGTCGCGGGTATGGCCGGTCGCGATGCAATCGGCGCCGAGCGCGTCGGCGGCCTCAGCCAGCAATTCGTAGCGCTTGTTTCGAGCCGCCGCCTGGATGCCGGTCGACGGCTTCGGGCCCTCCCAGCGGCAGATACGGTGGGCAATGCCGAGCGCAGCACAAAAGGCCGCCACATCTTCGGCTTCGCGAGCCGACTGCGGCCTCAGCGCATGGTCGACAGTGCAGGCGGCAAGGGAAAATCCGCGGCGCTCATCTGCGGCGATCGCCGAATGCAGGGCTACAAGCAGCCCCATCGAGTCGCTGCCACCGGAGACGGCAACCAGGATCCTGCGGGGCGTGATAAAGGATCGGAGAAAATTTCGGGCCGTATCGAGGACGGCATGGGGCATCTGGGCCCGCCTCAGCAGCCGAAACGGCTCTGCTCGCTCGCCACCTTCGCCTTCACGGCGGGTGATGCTTTCGGATAGCGCTTGTTGACCTCGCGCAGCGTGGCGCAGGCGGTCTCCTTGTTGTCGAGGGCGCCGAGGGACATGCCGAGCTTCAAGAGCATTTCCGGAGCCTTCGGTGACTTGCCGTGGCTCTGATGCGCGTTGAGGAAGGTCTTGGCCGCGTCGCTGTACTTGCCTTGCGAATACTGTGCCTCGCCCATCCAGAAGCTCGCATCCGCCGCCTTGTCGCCGCTTGGAAAGGCATCGAGGTAATCGCGGAATTCCTGCTCTGCGATGCTGTAATCGCCGGAAAGCACGTGGCTGTAGCCTGCTTGGTAGAGATCGCCCGGATCGCTGAGAGACGCGGTCGCCTGTCCGCTGTCCGGCACGCTTCCCGGATTGTCGTTGAGGCCACCGCCCTGGGTCGCAAGCCCTGTATCGACGCCGGGCAGAGTGGCGTTGGCCCCGGGCTCTACGCCCGCCGTTGCCGAGACGGGGTTGCCGTTCTCGTCGAAAATGATCTGCCCCAGCGTCGCCGGCGCGGGCGCGGCGCCCGGCGCGTTGGGATCGACACCCGCCATATCGGCGCCGCCGGCAGCCGGAGCGCCCGACGGCCGGCTATCCGTCACCCCGGGGGTGACGGACGCCTGATCATTCGATTTCGGCGTTTCAAGCGCGCCGCTCTTCTTGGAGGAGGACCTGCCGTTTTCCAGATCCTGGAAGCGGAACTCGTTGTCCTCCTGGAACTTCCGGATCTGCTCCTGCATCTGCAGGAGCTGGAAGCTCATTTCCTCGATACGCCCATTGAGGGAGCGGATCTGTTCCTCGAGTTGACCGACCCGCGCAATATCGGGTGATTGCACCTTCATTACCGGAAGGTCGCCCTTGCTGCCGGCATCGGTCTGCGTCGTGCGGGCAAAGAGCCCGGAAAGCGGCATGGCATCTGCTGTAGAGCCGAGACCCGCAAGGGTCACGAGGCCAAGCAGTCCTGCCACGACAAATTTCTTCATTTCATTTGTCCTGTTCGTAACCGATTATCCCGCCCTGGATCGCGTTGCGCAGTACATTTGCCGATTCCGAGGCGGGGTGCCGCACAGTTTTCCAACTCCCGTGAAAAAGCAACGGAGTTCGGCCAAAGTGTGGTAAAAAAGAAAGGGCGGCCCGTAGACCGCCCCTCGAATTCACCTTCTATGCCGAATAATCAGCTGCCGGCGCCACCGAGCACGGTAACGGCGCGGCGGTTCTGCGACCAGCAGGAGATGTCGTCGCAGACGGCGACCGGCTTTTCCTTGCCGTAGGAGATCGTGCGCATGCGGTTTCCGGGGACGCCGCGGCTGACGAGATAGTCGCGGGTCGCGGCAGCACGGCGGGCGCCGAGCGCCAGGTTGTATTCGCGGGTGCCGCGCTCGTCGGCATGGCCTTCGATGGTGATTCCGTAGTTCGGATATTTTGCCAGCCACTGGGCCTGGCGGTCGAGCGTCGCCTGCGCGTCGGCACGGATCGACGTCGAATCCGTATCGAAGAAGATGCGGTCGCCGACGTTGACGGTGAAGTCCTGCTGCGAGCCCGGGGTCGCCGCGCCTGCGCCGAGACCGAGGCCGGCAGCATCGTTCGGCAGGTTCTTCTTCGAAGCGCAGCCAGCAAGGGCAAGCGTCATGACGAGCGCGATCATGACCGGATTGCGGGCGATGGTCTGCATGCGGCTTGCTGCCGGGGTGTCAATTCGGCTCATGGGCCGGGTCTCCTTGAGAAGTGTCAAATTCACGGTTGCCAGACTGTAACCGGAAGCGGTTAATTGCTTTTCAACGGATATGGTTAACAAATCGACAATGTGCGTCGGGGCGCCTGCTACACCAGCACTTTGCGGCGAGAAAGCGGCACATTCGCCTCATTCCCTGCCATAACTGTGGACGCGCGATCACGAAGAATTTCGGGCCGTATTGGCCCGAAATCTTTGAATCTCATCATTTCTCTCGATTGGGCTCGCGGCGGATGCCCTATTCCATCAGCGGCGACCAGGCCGGATCCGAGGCGAAGCCCTGCGTCTGGACAAGCTGCTCGTTATAGCCCGTCAGATCGATCGAATAGAGCTGCGGGCCGCCCGCACCGGCGTTCTGACGGAAAAACATCAGGACACGGCCGTTCGGCGCCCAGGTGGGGCCTTCATTGTGGAAGCCGGTGGTGAGAATGCGCTCGCCCGACCCGTCCGGCTTCATGACGCCGATCGAGAACTTCCCGCCCGACTGCTTGGTGAAGGCGATGAGATCGCCGCGCGGAGACCAGACGGGCGTCGAATAGGAACCGTCGCCGAAGGAAATGCGCGTCTGGCCGGAGCCGTCGGCGCCCATGACGTAGAGCTGCTGCTTGCCGCCGCGGTCGCTTTCGAAGACGATCCGGCTGCCGTCCGGCGAATAGGAGGGAGAGGTGTCGATCGCCGCGGTGTTGGTGAGCCGCGTCGTCGTGCGCGAGCGCAGATCCATCGTATAGATATTGGCGTTGCCTTCCTGCTGCAGGCTCATGATCACCCGCTGGCCATCCGGCGAGAAACGCGGGGCGAAGGTCATGCCCGGGAAATTGCCGACCACCTCGCGCTGCCCCGTTTCAAGCTGAAGCAGATAAACGCGCGGCTGCTGGTTCTCGAACGACATATAGGTGATTTCCTGACGGTTCGGCGAGAAGCGCGGCGTCAGCACGATGTCGTTGGAATTGGTGAGCGCCCGGGAATTGGCCCCGTCCTGGTCCATGATGGCGAGTTGGCGCTTGCGCGCATTCTTCGGCCCGCTTTCGGCGACGTAGACGATGCGCGTGTCGAAATAACCCTTCTCGCCGGTGATCCTCTCATAGATCGCGTCGGCAATGATGTGGGCGACCCGGCGCCAGTTCTCCGGCTGGGTGTAGAACTGCTGACCGAGCATCTGCTGGCCGGCAAAGGTATCCCAAAGGCGGAACTCCGCCTTCAGCCTGCCGTCGCCTTCCTGCGTGACGCGGCCGATGACGAGCGCCTGCGCGTTGATCACTTTCCAGTCCTCGAAACGCGGTGTGGCATCGGGATTGGAGATCTTCTCGATGAAGGCGCCCTTGTCGATCGGCGCGAAAAGCCCGGAGCGCTTCAGGTCGGCGGCAATCACGCCGGAGATCTTCTGGGCGAGTTCGCCCTGCAGGAAGTCCGTGATCGCGATCGGCAGCGGCTCGACGTTACCCTTGTTGATGTTGATCTCGACGAGCGCATTTGCCGGCGAGGCAATGAGCCCGCAGCCGGCGACCAGCACCATCAGGAGGCGGAAAAAATTGCGTCTCAGCATTTCCATAAAGCCTTTCAGCCTTTCGTGTTCCGAGCAGGATGAGGCGCAATATTCCGCCCACAACCGGCCCAACCTGTCTAGAGCATCGAGCTCGGGTCGAAGTTGACGACGACCTCGCTCCACGAATCGTATTTGTCGGCCGGCAGCCCCTTGAAGGGAACGGACTTCAGGATGGCCCGGCGTGCACCACCCATGAGTGCCCGCCGCGCCGCATCCGAGCCGCCGCTGGCTTCCACTTCCGGTTCGCCGATCAGGTCGCCGTTCGGGTCGAGCCGCATCGTCACCTTGATGCGGACATCCGCCGCGTCGGCCATGCCGGGAATGATCGACCAGTTGTTCTGGATCTGACCGCGAAGCGCGTCCATTTCACTCTGCGAAAGCGTGTTGCCGCTCGTCGTCTTCTTGCCGCCGAGGGCCGCCTCCTCGGTCGAGCGCTTGGCGCCGCCGCCGGAGGATTCCTGCTTGTTGAGCAGCGCCGCGATCTCGTCGGCATTGAAGTCGCTCTCCTTCTGGGAGGACGCCTTCTTCTGCTCCTTCTTGACCTCTTCCTTCTTGCGCTCTGGCGTCTTGGCCGTCTGCGCGGGCTTTTCGACCTTGGGCTTCACCTGCGGCGTCGGCACCCTGTCCGGCAGAGCCTCGGCCTCGGGATTTTCCGCGGGCTGCTCTTCCGCCGGTGCCGGTTCCGGCTTCGTATCCGGCTTTACTTCCTGCTTGGGCTCGGGGAGTGCCGCCACTTCCGTCGCGGGCTCGGCGGCCGGCTTGGTCTCTTCGACCTTTTCGATCTCTTCCTTCACGGGATCGGGCGTCGGCGGGGCCTTTTCGGTCTTCTGCGGCGCTGCGGCCGACTCGTTCTCGACCGGCTTGACATTGGGCGTGGGCGGCGTCTTCAGGTCGACGTCGTTCTCGCCGACATTCTCGGCGTTCTCGACGGGCGTCGGCTTCTTGGTCGGAACGGGCGATGCCTTTTCCTTGGCCGGAGCCTTCTTGTCGCCCTGCTGGATCTGCGTGATCGACTCGACCGGCACGATGTCGACCGGCAGCGCCTCGACGTCCGCGACCTCGAAATCGGCCGGGCTGCCAAGCGACACCAGCGCCCAGGTCAGGACCAGGGCGTGGAGGACAGCAGATGTAGCGATACTGCCCTTCATTCGGACGATCACTTCTCTTGTTCTTGAAGCGTTACGAGACCCAGGTTCTTGAAGCCTGCCGCGGAGATGCGTGCCATCACCTTCATCACGGTGCCGTAGTCGGCATTGGTGTCGCCGCGCACATAGATGCGCTCATTGTAGCCGGTCGTGGCGATCGCCTCGAGCTTCGGGACGACCTCGTCGATCGCTATCGGCGTCTCCTGCAGGAAGATCTCGCCCGCCGGGTTGACCGAGACGGTGATCGGCTGCGTATCGGCGTTCATGGCCTTCGCCTGCGTTTCCGGCAGATCGATCGGCACGCCGACCGTCATCATCGGCGCAGCCACCATGAAGATGATGAGGAGAACCAGCATGACGTCGACGAGCGGCGTGACGTTGATCTCGCTGATCGCACTTCTTCTGCCGCCGCGGCGGCGGCGCCCGCCGCCCGACCCCTTGGCTCCGCCAACTGCCATACCCATCAGCGTGGTCTCCGTGCTTTGAGGTCGTTATTGCGCGGCTTGGCGAGAAGGCTGCAGCTTCTCGTCGATCTGCCGCGACAGGATGGCGGAGAACTCGTCGGCAAAGGCTTCCATGCGTGCCGTCAGCTTGCCGGCATCGGCGGTGAACTTGTTGTAGGCGATAACGGCAGGAATGGCGGCGAGCAGACCGATGGCGGTCGCAAGCAGCGCTTCGGCGATACCGGGAGCAACGACGGCGAGGTTGGTGGACTTGGAGCCGGCGATGGCCTGGAACGAGGTCATGATACCGACGACGGTGCCGAAAAGGCCGATGAAGGGGGCAGCCGAGCCGATCGTCGCCAGCGAGCCGAGCCTTGCCTCGAGCGCTTCGGATTCACGGGCGAGCGTCACGTCCATCGCACGGTCGATCCGCATCTGCAGGCCGATCGGCGCGCGCGCGCCGCGCTCGAAGCTTTTCTTCCATTCGCGCATGGCCGAAACGAAGATCGCGCCCATTCCGCTCGTCTGCCTGTCCGAGAGGGTCCGATAGAGCTCCTCCAGCGACTGACCCGACCAGAATACCTGCTCGAAATTATCGAGCTGCCGGCGGACACGCCCGTAATTCAGGCTCTTGTCGACGACGATAGCCCAGGTCCAGACCGAGGCGGCGATGAGCCCCAGCATGACCAGCTTCACGACCAAGCCCGCTTGCATGAAGAGCGACCAGAGGGTCACGTCGCTCGTCGCGGCCAATCCAACCTGTTCCATCGATTTCAGTCCCCGAATCCAAACACCCGGCAGAGCAACTCATGCTCGTGACCGGGTCGCCCAAATGTCCTGCAGCAGGAATGCCCCGGTATTGCCACCGATCGCGGCATTGCGATCTACTCGCTTCAGCCTGCCTTCTTGCCGTCAATTTTGGTCAAAGGATGACGTGCACTGCACAAATCCTGATACACGGATTAAGACACCATTATGGTTAAGGGAGTATTACCGCGCGCGCAGTTCGAGTGAGCTTGCGCGATACGGAACTTCGCAGCAGGTCGCACGTTTCGGTGCCATGAGCCCCTGGTCCCCGAAACATACAGCCTTCCAGCCGAAATCGGGCTGACGATCCATGGCCGCTCGCAATGAACCGCTTTCCGAATATAACCGGCGCCGCGATTTCACGCGGACGAGCGAACCCAAGGGAGCGGTCGCTCGGCGCAGCGGGGACAACAGGATGCGGTTCCTGGTTCAGAAGCACGCTGCGACCCGCCTGCACTACGACTTCCGCCTGGAATGGGAGGGCGTGCTGAAGAGCTGGGCGGTCACACGCGGCCCGAGCCTCAACCCCGAAGACAAGCGCCTGGCCGTGCGTACCGAAGACCACCCGCTTGCCTATGGCGACTTCGAAGGAACGATACCGAAGGGAGAGTATGGCGGCGGTACCGTGATGCTCTGGGATACCGGCTGGTGGGAGCCGGAGGATGACCCGTCAGAAGCCCTGAAGAAGGGCAAGCTCTCCTTCAAGCTGCATGGCAGCCGAATGAAGGGCGGCTGGGCGCTGGTGCGCATGCGGCCACGCGAAGGCGAAAAGCGCGAGAACTGGCTGCTCGTCAAGGAAACGGACGATGTCGCCTCCGATGACGGCGAGAGCCTGATCAACGAGAACATCACCAGCATCGTTACCGGCCGGACGATGGAGGAGATCGCCGAAGGCAGGGGCGAGAAGCGGGCGCGGGTCTGGCATTCCAACAAGAGCATCTCGGCCAATCTCGAGGCCGGCGCGATCGCCGAAAACGGCAATGCAGGCAAGCGCGCGACGCGAAAAGCCTCCGGCAAGCTGCCCGCCTTCAAGGCACCGCAGCTGGCGACTCTGGTGACCAAGGTGCCCGCCGGCGACGCATGGCTGAACGAAGCCAAGTTCGACGGCTACCGTCTTGTCTGCGCCGTCGGTGCCGGCACCGTGCGCTGCTACACGCGCAACGGCCTCGACTGGACCGAGAAGTTCCCTGCAATTGCCGCCGCCCTTGCCGAACTCGACTGCCAGTCCGCTCTGATCGATGGCGAAGTGGTGGCGCTTTCGGAAGGCGGATCGACCTTTTCGGCCCTGCAGAAGGCGCTTAGAACGGGGGCCAGCACACGGCTTTACGCTTTCGATCTCATCGAGCTCGACGGCAAGGATCTGAGCCGGAAGCCGCTCGTGGAACGCAAGGAACGGCTCGAAGCGCTGCTCCAAACGCTCGGCGCCACCTCTACCGTACAATTCAGCGAGCATGTCCGCGGCAATGGCGAGCACGTGCTTTCCGCGATATGCAAGGCCGGCCAGGAGGGTATAATCGCCAAGGAGGCGGATGCCCCCTATCGCAGCGGGCGCAGCCGAAGCTGGCTCAAGGTGAAATGCACGAAGCGCCAGGAGTTCGTGATCGGTGGCTATACCCCGTCTTCGAAGAAGGGACGTGCCTTCGCCTCGCTGCTCGTCGGGACCTTCGAAGGCGGGAAGCTGATCTACCGTGGCGGCGTCGGCACCGGTTTCAGCGGAAAGACAATGGAGGACCTCGCCGCGGCCTTCGCAAAGCGCAAGCGCGATACGTCGCCCTTCGACAGCGTGCCGCGAGAGAGAATGCGAAATTCGGTATGGCTTGAGCCGGACCTGGTGGCGGAGGTGGATTTCGCCGAATTCACGGCCGACGGACATGTCCGTCACGGTTCATTCGAGGGATTGCGCGAGGACAAGGAGGCCAGGGCCGTGAAACTGGAGACACCGAAGCCGGCAGAAGCGGAGCCGGAGACCGCCAAGAGCAAATCTTCCGCCAGGACGCGCAAGACGCCGCCTGTGCAGGGAGACGCCGATGTCCTCGGCATCCGCATCTCCCATCCGGACCGGGTGCTCTTCGAAGGCCAGGGCATCACCAAGATCGATCTCGCCCGCTATTATGCCGTTGTCGCCGAGAGGATGCTCCCCTTTGCCGCCGATCACCCCGTTTCGCTGGTGCGCTGCCCGCAGGGCGGCGAGCGGCACTGTTTCTTCCAGAAACACGCAAGCGACGGCTTTCCCGAGGCGATCTGGGAAGTGCCGATTACCGAGGCATCGGGCGACACCGAGAACTATATGTACATCCACGATGCCAAGGGCCTCGTCGCCGCGGTGCAGATGGGGACGCTCGAGTTTCACATCTGGGGTTCAAGCATCGACCGGCTGGAGAAACCCGACCGTCTGGTCTTCGATCTCGACCCCGATCCGAGCGTCGACTTCGAGACAGTCAAGGCGGCAGCCCTCAGGCTCCGCGACGAACTCGCCGAGATCGGCCTGAAAACAGTGCCCATGGTGACCGGCGGCAAGGGCGTCCACGTCATCGTTCCGCTCCGCCCCCATGCCGAATGGGAGGAGGCCAAAGGCTTCGCGAAAGCGCTCGCGCGATCTATCGCCGAGCGCGATCCGGACAATTTCGTCGCCACCATGTCGAAGGCGAAGCGCAAGGGAAAGATTTTCATAGACTGGCTGAGAAACGATCGCGGCGCCACGGCGATCGCGCCCTATTCCACCCGCGCGCGCTCCGGCGGACCGGTCGCCACACCGGTCGGCTGGGACGAACTCCAAGGCCTCGAAGCCGCCAACGGGTTTCAGATTCCGGACATTATCGAGCGGATCGAAGCCGGGACCGATCCGTGGCGGGAGATCGGCAAGATCAGTCAGTCGCTGACGAAGAAGATATTGAACTCGGTCGAATGAGCCGGCCGCTCACGCGGAAGCCGCTTGCGCAGCCAGGAATTTCGTTGCCAGTGCCTCCGGCAGACGCCGTGGCCGTCCCTGACCGTTGATGACCGCGATGATTACCTTGGCCGCGATCAGCAGCGCGTCGCCGCGCCTGATCTGCTGCTGCAGGATCATTTTTGCGCCGCCGGCCTTTTCGGTCGCGGTCTCGATAGTCAGGACGTCGTCCATGCGCGCCGGCGCCTTGAAGTCGATTTCCATACGGTGGACGACGAAGACGAGGCCTTCCACGTCGCCTTCGATCGCCAGCGACGCCTGCTCGACGCCGAGAAGCCGCAGATAGTCGGTCCGGGCGCGCTCCATGAAATGCAGATAGCGCGCATGGTAGACGACGCCGGAAAAATCGGTGTCCTCGTAATAGACCCGCTGGATCAGTCGGTGGCCGGTCTCGGTCAGCTCGCCGGCAAGCGAAATCAGTGACATGGCATTCTCCGGGAGGATTTATTGCGTTTTCCTGTGCAGGAACAAAAAGACATTTGCAAGCACTGCAGCTTTGTCACAATCCTATCCTATCAGGACCCTGTCCTCTTCCCGAGCAGGAGAATCGTGCATGAAGATTGCAGTCCTCGGCGGTGATGGTTTCGTCGGCTGGCCCACCGCCCTGCATTTGTCCGATGCGGGCCACGAGGTTCACATCCTCGACAATCTCTCCCGCCGCTGGATCGACACGGAACTCGGCGTTCAATCCCTGACGCCGATGGATTCCATCCAGGAGCGCACGCGCATCTGGCACGCGGAAACCGGCCGGCGTATTCACTTCAATCTGATCGATCTCGCCCGCGACTACGAACTCCTGAAGAACTGGCTGGCGGAGCATCGGCCCGATGCGGTCGTCCACTTCGCCGAGCAGCGGGCCGCCCCCTATTCGATGAAGAGCGACAGGCACAAGAACTACACGGTCAACAACAACGTCAACGCGACCCACAATCTCCTGAACGCACTGGTCGAACTCGAACTCGATGCCCATCTCGTGCATCTCGGTACGATGGGCGTTTACGGCTATTCCACGATCGGGGCGGCGATCCCTGAAGGCTACCTGCCCGTCGGCATCGAGACCATGGGCGGAGAGACGGTGAACCAGGAAATCCTCTATCCTTCCAATCCGGGCTCCGTCTATCACATGACCAAGTGCCTGGATCAGCTGCTCTTCCAGTTCTATGCGAAGAATGACCGCCTCAGGATCACCGATCTGCATCAGGGCATCGTCTGGGGCACGCATACGGAGCAGACGCGGCGTCATCCGCAGCTCATCAACCGCTTCGACTATGACGGCGATTACGGAACCGTCCTCAATCGTTTCCTGATCCAGGCAGCAATCGACTATCCGCTGACGGTTCACGGAACCGGCGGCCAGACGCGCGCCTTCATCCATATTCAGGACTCGGTGCGCTGCATCGAACTCGCGCTCAGGAACCCGCCGGCGCGCGGCAGCCGCGTCGAGATATTCAACCAGATGACGGAAACGCACCGCATCCGCGATCTCGCCGAGATGGTCGCACGCATGACCGGCGCGAAAATCGCCTGGCTGCCCAATCCGCGCAAGGAAGCGGCCGAGAACGAGCTCGTGGTGCGGAACGAGAAATTCCTCGCGCTCGGACTCAATCCGGTTCGGCTCGAAGACGGGCTGCTTTCGGAGATCGTCGACGTGGCGAAGAAATTCGCCTATCGCGTCGATCGCTCGCGCGTGCCGGCGGTTTCCGCCTGGACGAAGGACATCGCCCCCTTGATCAACCACGATCCGGAGGGCAAGCGGCTGAAATCGGTTTCATGAGCCGCGTCTTCGCCAGTCCGGAGGGGCTCAGTCCCTCCTCCACGGTGACTGCGCGCCACGCTTTCGTGACGCTCGTCACCAACAGCGACTACGCGCTCGGTGCGCGGGCCCTGCTCAGATCGATCCGTCTCACCCGGACGCCCGCAGATATCGTCGTGCTCCATACCGGCGGGGTGGATGCCGCCTCCCTCGAGCCGCTGACCGAATTCGACTGCCGCCTGATCCAAACCGACCTGCTGCCGCTTTCGGACGAATTCAACGCCCGGCATCAGCGCCGCAACGTGCATGAGCAGGCCCCCTTCACAAAAGGACGCAAGCCCGATTTCCATTCGCCGCTCGACAATTTCTGCAAGATAAGGCTGTGGCAACTCGTCGAATACGAACGCTGCATCTTCATCGATGCCGACGCGATCGTGTTGCGCAACATCGACAAGCTGTTTCTCTATCCGGAATTTGCCGCAGCGCCGAACGTCTATGAGAGTCTCGCGGACTTCCACCGCCTGAACTCCGGCGTCTTCGTCGCCGAGCCGGCAGTCGCGACCTTCGAGAAGATGCTCGCGGCCCTCGATGCGCCGGACGCCTTCTGGCCGCGCACGGACCAGACCTTTCTGCAAAGCTTCTTCCCCGATTGGCATGGCCTGCCGGTGACGATGAACATGCTGCAGTATGTGTGGTTCAACCTGCCTGAGCTTTGGGACTGGCGCTCGATCGGAGTGCTCCATTACCAGTATGAAAAGCCGTGGGAGAAGGATCATCCGCGCGCGGATGCGCTGCGCCCGCTGATCGATCTCTGGCACACTTTTCTGACCGGCGAGCAGATTCCCGATATTGCCGGTCTTCCCAACCCGCCGCACGCCGGCATCACGTCGCCATGACCCGCGTTCTCGTCTCCGGCGGCACCGGATTCGTCGGCCGCTTCATCATCGAGCACCTGCTGGCAAACGGCTATGAGGTCACGGTCGGCGGGCGCTCTCCGCCGCCTGCCGGCTTTTATTCGCAACCCGTGTCCCATGTGCCGCTCCGTCTCGATGCGGATGCGGACCAGGCCGGCGCCTTCGACGATATCTATTATTTCGTCCATGCGGCCTTCGAGCATGTCGAGGGCAGATATCGCGGAGGCGAGGGTGACGACCCCACGAGTTTCCGCCGCGCCAATCTCGACGGCTCCGTTCGCCTTTTCGAGGAAGCGCGCGCCGCCGGCGTACGGCGCTGCGTTTTCCTGTCGAGCCGCGCCGTCTATGGCGAGACGGCGCCGCCGGTTGTCGCTGAGACGTCACCTGTCGAGCCGGACACGTTCTACGGACAGGTAAAGCTCGCCACTGAGAACGCCTTGAAATCGATGACCGACCACAGTTTCGTCACGACCAGCCTGCGCGTCACCGGTGTCTACGGCCCCGCGGGCCCGGGACGAAAACACAAGTGGAGCGATCTCTTTTCCGATTACATTGCCGGCCGGCCGGTGCCAAGGCGCATCGGCACGGAAGTCCACGGCGACGATGTCGCCCAGGCCGTCCGCCTCATGCTCGAAACCGAACCGGCGAGAATATCCGCTCAGGTGTTCAACGTCTCCGACGTGCTGACCGACAACCGCGAGATCCTCTCCTTTCTCCAGGCTGCAACCGGCTGCCCGCACCCTCTGCCGCCGGCAGCGGAAGCGGCAGCATTCAAGACGATGTCGACGGAGAAGCTGCGCGCTCTCGGCTGGGTGCCGGGCGGAAGGGAAAGACTGGCTGCGACGATCCGGGAGCTTGCCGTGCAAGCTGTGACCGTTGAACCAAGATTTCGCCCCTCACCCTAACCCTCTCCCCGCGAGCGGGGAGAGGGGACATGCCCCCTGCGAATGCGCGGCCGATATTGGTTGCAATGACGAAACCGCGAGTCCCTTCTCCCCGCATGCGGGGAGAAGGTGGCGGCAGCCGGATGAGGGGCAATTCCGGTCATCCGAGATCGACGACCACAATTTCCGGCGGCACGCCGAAACGGATCGGTGCGATGGAGCAGCCAAGGCCGCCCGAGACGATGAGGTTGCGATCTCCCTCGACAATATGACCATAGGCGTACCGGTCGCCGAAACGCGATGGCACGACGGGCGAGTGGCCGGCAAAGCGCACCTGTCCGCCATGCGTGTGACCGGATAGTGTCAATGCCACCCGCGAGGGCACCTTCGGAAAAATATCCGGCTCGTGCGCGAGCAGTATCACAGGCGCCTCGTCCGTCACCTGTGCAAGCGTGCCATCGAGATCGTCGAGGCCGCCCATCCACGCGCGTTTCCATTTCCGTCCCGGCAGAAGCGCAAGCTGGTCCTCGAGCCCTGCGAGCCAGAAGGGGAAGCCGCTCTTCTCAAGGCGGACCGCGCGATTGCTGTACACCTGAATGCCGACGCCGGCCAATGCCCGATGGCCGAAGGTATCGCCGCCGCCGTTCTTCTGGGCGGTCCTGTCTTCCCACCAATCATGATTTCCCATGATCGCATGGACGCCGAGGGGTGCCCTGAGCGTGGCAAGCGCCTTCGACCACTCGCTCGAATGGACATAGCGCGTCACGAGATTCATGCCGGAAGCGTAGTCGCCGAGAAGGACCGTCACGTCGCCGCCGAGTCCGTTGGCGCGCTCGCATATGGATGCGATGCGGCGCGCAGACATCCAGGGTTCGCAGGCATGAATATCCGCGAGCGCGACCAGGCGGAGCTTCAGGCCGGGGCTCCAGCCGGGTGGCGTCAGGGCGTAGCGGGCCACCCTCAGACGCGCAAGCGGTTCGATGCCGAAGGCGTAGCTGCCCAGGGCCACGGCGCTCACCAATCCACCGCCGAGGACCTTCATGAAGCCCCGCCGGGTGTTCATTTCAGTCGTCCTCGAGCGTCAGCCGGAATTGGCTTGCCTCGACATCCCGTGGCGGATTGAGGCCGAGATGCTTCCAGGCATTCGCCGTGAGCACGCGGCCACGCGGCGTGCGCTGGATGAAGCCCTGCTGGATCAGATAGGGCTCGATGATGTCTTCGATCGCGTCGCGCGGCTCGGAAAGCCCGGCGGCGATCGTCTCGATCCCCACCGGCCCGCCGCCGAAATTCTGGGCGATCATCGTCAGGTAGCGCCGGTCGAGCTGGTCGAGACCCATGCTGTCGACGAGCAGCCGGGTCAGCGCCTCGTCGGCAATCTCTAGCGTCACGGCCTCCGCCCGTGCGACCTCGGCGAAGTCGCGCACCCGGCGCAGGAGGCGGCCGGCGATGCGGGGCGTGCCGCGCGCGCGGCGGGCAATCTCGCGCGCGCCTTCGTCGGTCATGCCGAGACCCATCAGCCGCGCGCCACGCCGGACGATCAGTTCCAACTCCTCGACCGTATAGAAATTGAGCCGCACGGGGATGCCGAAGCGATCGCGCAGCGGCGTCGTCAGCAGTCCGAGGCGCGTCGTCGCCGCCACTAGGGTGAACTTTGCGAGATCGATCTTCACCGAACGAGCCGCCGGCCCCTCGCCGATGATGAGGTCGAGCTGGAAATCCTCCATGGCCGGGTAGAGGATTTCCTCGACGGCCGGATTGAGGCGGTGGATTTCATCGATGAAGAGCACGTCGCGCTCTTCGAGATTGGTGAGCAGCGCCGCAAGGTCACCGGCCTTGGCGATCACCGGGCCGGAAGTCGAGCGAAAATTGACGCCGAGCTCCTTCGCCATGATCTGCGCCAGCGTCGTCTTGCCGAGCCCGGGCGGGCCGACGAAGAGCACGTGGTCGAGCGCTTCGCCGCGGTTGCGCGCCGCTTCGATGAAGATCTTCAGATTGGCGCGCGCTTCAGCCTGGCCGGTGAACTCGTCGAGCGTCTGCGGGCGCATGGTCGCATCGAGGTCTTCGCCTCGCTTTTCCGGCGCGATCAGACGTGCGGCTTCGCTCATGTCATTGCTTCCGTTTCGGGCTGTCCGCGGCCATAGGGGTGCCGGCGTTGAGGCCGGTCACCGCCGCTGCCGCGCTCAACCATAATAGGGGCGCCCGGATCAATCCAGCGAGAACGGCCAGCGTCCCTCTACTCCAATGCTTTTGTGGCCGCAGGAAGGCTCGCCGCGTCCTCACCGCGACAGCTCCTTCAAGCCCAGGCGGATCAGCTTGGCGCTGTCGCCGCCCTCCCCGCCGTTTTTCAGCGCAGCCGCAACGGCGTTGGCCGCCTGGTCTCGCGAATAGCCGAGATTGGTGAGCGCCGAGACCGCGTCCGCAACCGGCGCTGCGGCAACGCCTTCGCCGAGCTCCTGCTTGAGGCCGATAGACGGTGCCATCTCGCCGGCGAAGGCCGGAGCCTTGTTCTTGAGTTCGGTGACGATGCGCACGGCAACTTTCGGACCCACGCCCGGCGCGCGCGAGATCGACGTCTTGTCCTGCAAGGCGATGGCATTGGCGAGTTCCCCGGGGGTCAGCGTGGAGAGCACCGCCAGCGCCACCTTGGATCCCACACCCTGAACGCTCTGAAGCAGGCGGAACCATTCGCGCTCCAACGCGCTCAGAAACCCGAACAGCTTCAGCTGATCCTCGCGCACATAGGTCTCGATGAAGAGCACGGCCGCCTCTCCGGCGCTTCCGAGCTTTCCGAGCGTGCGCGCTGAGCAATGGGCGACATACCCGACCCCATGCACGTCGAGAACCACGTGATCCTCGCCGATCTCGTCTATCGTGCCCTTGAGCTTGCCAATCATCCGGTTGCCCTCCAACGCCCTTTGACCTGCCGGCCAGAGGGCGTATCGCTTGCCGTCATATTCATTCGCACGACCTACCCCGCAAGCGCCGCAAGGCGGCTCGTGACTGCCTGCCTGTTATGGGCGTGGCAGATGGCGATGGCGAGCGCGTCGGCGGCATCGTTGCCTTTGAACTCGGCCTTGGGCATCAGGACTTTCAACATCATGTGTATCTGCTGCTTTTCGCCGTGGCCGACGCCGATCACGGCCTTCTTGACGGCGTTCGGCGCATATTCCGCGACCCTCAAGCCCGCCCGGGCCGGCACCAGCATGGCGATGCCGCGCGCCTGGCCGAGCTTCAGCGTGGCGGTCGCATCCTTGTTGACGAAGGTCTGTTCGACAGCGGCCTCGTGCGGCTGGTAGCCGTGCACCACCTCGGCAAGCCCGTCATGCAACTGGCAGAGGCGGGAGGCAAGATCCATCTCGCCATCGGAAGTGACGGTGCCGGAAGCGACGAAACGCAGCGAATTGCCGAGCGTTTCGATGACCCCCCAGCCGGTGCGCCTCAAGCCCGGATCGATGCCGATGATGCGAATCGTATTCTGCATGCTTCACCCTATTTCGGTCGGCGGGACGCTGCCAGCAAAAAGTGAACAAAACAAAAACATTGCACAGAAATGGCCGCGCACTGCCTAAAAGCGCCGGGGCACCCTTGGCGTAAGGAAACTTGAACCTACATTGCGGAAGATCAATTTCTCTTAATTGAAAGCCTCGCCATGATCCCCTTTTCCATTCTCGACCTGTCGCCGATCACCGAAGGGGGCAGCATCGCAGAGTCGCTCGAAAATTCGCGGCGGCTGGCAATCGCGGCGGAGGAGAATGGCTATCAGCGCTTCTGGCTGGCCGAACACCATGGCATGAAGGGCATTGCCAGCGCCGCGACGTCTCTCGTGATTTCGCATGTGGCTTCGGCCACGCGGACGATCCGCGTCGGCTCAGGTGGCATCATGCTGCCCAACCATTCACCGCTCGTCATCGCCGAGCAATTCGGCACGCTTGCGGCGCTTTACCCCGGCCGCATCGATCTCGGCCTCGGCCGCGCGCCCGGCACGGACATGAGAACGGCGCAGGCGCTCCGCCGCAACATGGAGGCGAGCGCCAACAATTTCCCCAACGATGTCGTGGAACTGCAGGCGCTGCTCGGCCCGGCGACCGAAGACCAGAAGATCATCGCCGTTCCGGGCGCGGATTCGAACGTGCCGATCTGGCTGCTCGGTTCGAGCCATTTCAGCGCCCATCTCGCCGGCATGCTCGGCCTTCCCTTCGCCTTCGCCTCGCATTTCGCGCCGGACATGCTGCTTTCCGCGCTCGAAATATACCGCGAGCGCTTCACCCCGTCGCCACAGCTCGACAAGCCGCATGTCATGGTCGGAGTCATGGGCGTCGCAGCGGACACGGACGAGGAGGCGAACCACCTCTTCACCTCCATGCAGCAATCCTTCGTCGCGCTTCGCCGCAATGCGCGCGGGCGCTTCCCGCCGCCGGTCAAATCGATGGACGGCCTCTGGAGCCAGGACGAGAAGATTTTCGTCGACCACGCAATGAGCTACGCGGTGGTCGGCGGCCCCGAGACGATCCGCCGAAAGATCGAGGCATTTGTGGATCTCACCAGGGCGGACGAGCTGATCGTCTCGATGCCGATCTTCGACATGGAAGCGCGGTTGCGTTCGGTGAAGCTTTTCGGCGGGGTCCGAAGAACGGGTTGAGTGCTCTGATCCAACCGGCCCGATACGCCCCCCTCTGCCCTGCCGGGCATCTCCCGTCCTGCCCGACGGTGAACGCAGTGCGTGCACGCTGCCTAATTGAATTGAGTGGAACATCGCCGCTTGCCGATCTCCCCCCTTGCGGGCCTTGCGGGGGAGATGGCCGGCAGGCCAGAGGGGGGTACCCTTCCTCTCCTCAGGCCGAAAGCTTCGCCAGGACCTCGTCGGAGACCTCGAAGTTCGAGTAGACGTTCTGGACATCGTCGTCGTCTTCGAGATTGTCGATGAGCTTCATCAGCGACTGTGCCTTTTCCTCGTCGACCGGCACGGTATTCTGCGGCTTCCAGACCGCCTTCACGGTCTCCGCCTCGCCGAGCGCGCCTTCGAGGGCCTTCGACACCTCGCCGATATCCTCGAAACCGCAGGTGATCGTGTGGCCTTCCTCATCCGTCTCGACGTCGTCGGCACCCGCTTCGATCGCCGCTTCCATGACCTTGTCGGCGTCGCCGGCGGAGAGCTTGTAGGTGATTTCACCGACGCGATCGAAGGAGAAGGAAACCGAACCGGTTTCGCCGAGCGCTCCGCCCGCCTTGGTGAAGGTGGATCGTACGTTGGAGGCGGTGCGGTTGCGGTTGTCCGTCAGCGCCTCGACGATGACCGCGACGCCGCCCGGGCCGTAGCCCTCGTAGCGGACTTCTTCGTAATTCTCGGCATCGCCGCCCGCAGCCTTCTTGACCGCGCGCTCGATATTGTCCTTCGGCATCGACTGCGCCTTGGCGTTCTGGATCGCCAGACGCAGACGCGGATTCATCGTCGGGTCGGGAAGACCGGTTTTTGCTGCGACGGTGATTTCGCGCGCGAGCTTGGAAAACATTTTGGAGCGCACCGCATCCTGACGGCCCTTGCGGTGCATGATGTTCTTGAACTGTGAATGGCCAGCCATGACGCCCTCTGCATGCGTGATTTTGGTGAGATCGGGCGCCTTATAGTTTCATTGCCGCGTCCAGTCCAGCAGTCGCGTCGTGTTTTCAGGAGGCGGGAAATGCGCTGCAGCGGTCCTCAAACGCCCTGCAGGACATAGATGAGCGGTCTGCTCGGCAGGGAACGCAGCGACACCTTCACGGAAGGCTCCGTGGCGAAGCGCTTGTCGAAGTCATCGCCGAACATCGCCAGAAAGTCGTTGGTCATCGGCCTGTGCATCGGCAGGATCAGCGCCGAGCGCAGCCGCGAGACGACACGGCTCATGCTCTCCGCGCCCATCGTCAGCCCGCCGTCCACCGGCACCATGAGCACGTCGAGCCGGCCGATCTGCCGGTAATGGCTTTCGTCGAGCTCGTGGTGCAGATGGCCGAGATGGCCGATACAGAGCCCGGCAATCTCGAAAATGAAGATCGAATTGCCGTCCCGTTCCATGCCCTCGAAGCCTGAACGGATATCCGTCGTCACATTGCGGATATAGGCGTCGCCGACGACGAGGTCATGATCCGCCGGCTCGCCATTGTCGCCCCAGCCATGCAGGACATGCGCGATCGCCGGATCAGGCGCCAGGGTGTAGTGGCTGGAATGGGCCCTGTTCATCGTCGCCACCGTAGGCGGCGATGGGGTCCGGAACCAGCCGTTGTAGTCCGTGGCGATCGAAACCCCGCCCGGCGTTTCGATCAGGAAGGTCGAATGGCCGAGAAAGGTGATCGTCACCTCGCTCGTGTCGGCCGACGCCACCGGAGTGGCGTCGGCGGCCGAGAAGCTGGCGAACGTCGCCGCCGGCGTGGCTGCCGCGATCGCCTGGCATTGGCTCACATGGGCTTTCGCCTGCTGCGCGTGAGCCGGTGTCGGCCAGAGCGCATGGATGAGCCAGATGACGGTCAGGGTGTAGGCAAGGTATCGCAGCAGCATCCTTCACCTCTCACATATGGGGGATGAAAAACTTGCTCTCTCATTCCGCCCGCATCCCGCGTTGCCGCTCATGCCGGGCGGCAGGCAGGATCATTCAAGGTCGTGATCGCGTCCAGCGTCT
Source organism: Ensifer sp. D2-11 (assembly GCF_054161295.1). Taxonomy (NCBI): domain Bacteria; kingdom Pseudomonadati; phylum Pseudomonadota; class Alphaproteobacteria; order Hyphomicrobiales; family Rhizobiaceae; genus Ensifer; species Ensifer sp. D2-11. Next base: position 266,834 of record NZ_CP096433.1, on the reverse strand, counting down.
AACGACGGACAACCGCTCACAATTACGTCATTGCCGATGCGCCTGGTCTCCTCACTCTCCCGGCGCCGGCGCCGGCGCAGCCGCCGGTGCGGGCTTGCGGCGCAGGGAGCGCAGGGCCACGTAGAAGACCGGCGTCAGGAACAGGCCGAGGAAGGTGACCCCGAGCATGCCGGCAAAGACCGCGGTACCGAGAGACTGGCGCATTTCGGCGCCGGGCCCCGTGGCGATGACCAGTGGCACGACGCCGAGAATGAAGGCGAAAGCGGTCATCAGGATCGGCCGCAGCCTGAGCCGGCTCGCATCGATCGCCGCCTCGATCGGCGTCTTGCCCTCCTCCTCGCCCTGGCGGGCGAATTCCACGATGAGGATCGCGTTCTTGGCGGCAAGACCGATAAGGACGATGAGCCCGATCTGGGTCAGCACGTTGTTGTCGAAGCCCCGGATCGAAACGCCGAGAAGTGCCGCGAGGACGGCAAGCGGCACGATCAGGATGATGGCCAGCGGCAGCACCCAGCTTTCATATTGCGCCGAGAGCGCCAGGAAGACGAAGACCACCGAAAGAGCGAAGATGAAGACCGCAGTGTTGCCGGTCTGGCGCTCCTGCAAAGCGAGTTCCGTCCATTCGAAGGTCGTGCCCTGCGGCAGGATCTGACCTGCAAGCGCTTCCATCTTGTCGAGGGCGCTGCCCGTCGAGACGCCCGGCGCGGGATTGCCCTGAACGGGAACCGAGACATACATGTTGTAGCGCTGGACGAGCGCCGGACCGCTCGTATCGCGGATTTCGACGAGCGTTCCGAGCGGCACGAGCGCGCCCGAGGCGGAGCGTACCTTGAGCGCGAGTATGTCCTCCCGCTCCAGCCGGAATTGCTGGTCGGCCTGGGCGCGGACCTGATAGACGCGGCCGAAGGCGTTGAAATCGTTGACGTAGGACGTCCCCAGATTGATCGAGAGCGTCTCGAAGATATTGGGGATCGGGACGTTCAGGGCCCGCGCCTTGTCGCGGTCGATCGCCAGGAAGAATTGCGGGCTGGAGGCCGTGAATGTGGTGAAGACGCCGGTCAGCCCCTCCGTCTGGTTGGCCGCTCCCATCATCTGATAGGCGAGCCCGAGCGCGCGGCGCATGTCGGCGCTCTGCCGGTCCATGATCTGCATCTTGAAGCCGCCCGAATTGCCGATGCCTCGCACGGAGGGTGGCGGAACGGCGATGATGAAAGCCTCCTGAATGCCTTGCATGGCACCGAAGATCTGGCCGATGATCTGTTCAGCACTCTGCTTTTGCTCGAGGCGTTCCTCGAAGCTGTCGAAGGGCGTGAAGATCACGCCGGAATTGGATGCATTGGTGAAGGTCGCGCCGTTGAAACCGGCAAAGGCGACCGCATCCTTGACGCCGGGTACCTCGCGGATCATCTCCGAGGCCCGCCGGACGACCGTATCGGTGCGCTCGAGAGAGGCGCCGTCGGGAAGCTGAATAACGACGATGGCATAGCCCTGGTCCATCGTGGGTATGAAGCCGCGGGGCACGACCTGCGCCATGTACCAGGTGGCTCCGAGCAGGGCGACGAAGACGAGGAGCGCCCCGGCCAGCGCGATCCGCGTCCTGACGAGGTGGCGCACCGTCCATGCATAGCCATCGGCCATGCGGTCGAAGCCGCGGTTGAAGCCGTTGGCAAACCCGCGGCCGAGCCGCGTCAGGGGATTGCGGCTCTCATGCTCGTGGTTCTCGTGCGGCCGCAACAGGATTGCGGCGAGCGCCGGCGAGAGCGTCAGGGAATTGACCGCGGAGATCACCGTCGCGACTGCGATCGTTACCGCGAATTGCAGGTAGAACTGCCCGGCAATACCGGGAATGAACGCGGTCGGCACGAACACAGCCGTCAGGACGAGCGAGATCGCGATGACCGCGGCGCCCACCTCGTCCATCGTCACATGCGCCGCCTCGCGCGGCGTCATCCCGCGCGCGAGGTTGCGCTCGACGTTCTCGACAACGACGATCGCGTCGTCGACCACGATGCCGATCGCGAGGACCAGACCGAAAAGCGTCAGCATGTTCAGCGAAAAACCGAAGGCATAGAGAAGCGCGAATGTGCCGACGAGCGAAACGGGGATGGCGACGATGGGAATGATCGCCGTGCGCCACGACTGCAGGAACACGATCACGACCAGGGCGACGAGAAGCGCGGCTTCCGCAATGGTCTTGTAGACCTCGTCGATGGATTCCGAGATGAATTCCGTCGGATTGTAGATGATCCTGTATTCGAGCCCTTCGGGAAAATCTCGCGAAAGTTCGGTCATCGTCGCCTGGATCGCATCGGCCGCAGCGAGCGCATTGCTGCCGGGGCGGGAGAAGATGCCGAGCGCGACGGCGGGGCTGCCGTTGAGATAGCTGTTGGTCACGTATTCGCGCGCACCGAGTTCGATGCGGGCGACGTCCTGCAACTGGACGAGCCTGCCCTCTTCGGTCGCTTTGACGATGACGTAGCGGAACTGACGAGCGTCGCTGAAGCGGCCGTCGGTGGTCACCGTATACTGAAAGGCGCTGTCGCTCGACATCGGCGGACCACCGATGGAGCCGCCCGAGACCTGGACGTTCTGCTCGCGCAGCGCGGAGACGACATCGCCTGCGGTCATGCCGTAGGCGGAGAGCTTCTGCGGGTCGAGCCAGATGCGCAGCGCATATTCACGCTCGCCGAACAGAAGAACGTCGCCGACTCCGTCCAGCCGGACCAATATGTCGCGGATGCGCGTGCGGGCGTAGTTGGAAACATAAAGCTGGTCGTAGCGGTCGTTCGGCGAAAGCAGATGAACGACCATCATCAGATCCGGCGAGCTCTTCGTCGTGGTGACGCCGATGCGCCGGACTTCCTCGGGAAGCCGGGGCTCGGCGATCGAAACACGGTTCTGCACCAGCACCTGTGCCTGATCGAGATCGGTCCCGAGCTTGAAGGTGATCGTCAGCGCCATCGAACCGTCAGCGGTGGCATAGGAGGACATGTAGAGCATGTTCTCCACGCCGTTGATCTCCTGCTCGAGCGGGGTAGCAACGGTATTGGCGACGGTCTCCGCATCCGCGCCCGGATAGGAGGCGCGCACGACGATGGTTGGCGGTGCGATCTCCGGATACTGCGCCACCGGAAGCTGAAAATAGGCGATGCTGCCGACGATCAGCAGAACGATCGATAGCACCGATGCGAAGATCGGTCTGTCGACAAAGAAATGCGCGAACCTCATTGGGCATTCTCCGCCGATTGCGCGGCCTCGGGGGGCAGGACGACGAGTTCGGGCTTGACCTTCACCCCCGGCCGGACGCGCATGAGGCCGTTGACGACGACTGTCTCGTCCCCCGTCAAGCCGCTGCGGATGACCCTGTAACCGTGGAGCCTCGGGCCAAGACGGACCGGTTTGGTGGCGACGCTGCCATCCTCGCCGACCACATAGACGATGCGTTCGTTCTGGTCGGCAGCGATTGCCTCGTCAGGGACGAGAACCGCTCGATAGGTATTCGAGCCTTCGACTTCCACACGCCCGAACAGGCCGGGCTGCAGGACGAATTTGGGGTTCGCAAAGCGGGCGCGCACCCGCATCGTGCCGGTCTCGTTGTCGACCCGGTTCTCGGCGAAATCGAGCTTGCCTTCGAAAGGCGGCTCGTTGGCATCGGCGATCGTGACGAGCACCGGGATGGAGCCGGCCCCTTCCTGCAGCGCGCTGCCGCGTTCCCGCGCCGTCCGCGCATAGGAAAGCAGCCGGCGCTCGTCGACATCGAAATAGAAATCGATCGGATCGAGCGAGACGATCGTCGTCAGTACCGTCTGGTCCGCCTGGACGAGATTGCCCGGGGAGATGAGCCGCCGGTCGACGCGGCCGCTCAGCGGCGCGGTGATGGTGGTGTAATCGAGATCGAGCTTGGCCCGCTCGACCGCCGCCTCGGCGCCGCGTACATTCGCCTGTGCCGAGAGCAGCGCCCGGCGGTCGTCGTCGAGCCTGGACACGGAGAGCGTGCCGGTTCCGGCGAGCGATTCCGTTCGCTTGAACGTGGTCTCCGCGAAGACGAGCGTCGATCGCGCTGCCTCGAGCGAGGCTTCCGCCTGGGAAAGAGCGGTGCGGAACGGGCGCTGGTCGATGACGAAGAGCTTGTCGCCCTTCTTCACCATGGCACCGTCGGTGAAGAAGACCTGATCGAGATAGCCTCCGACCCGCGCGCGGATCGAAACCTCGTCGACCGCCTCGAAGCGGCCGATGAATTCGTCGGCGTCGATGACGTCGCGCACGACCGGCTTGGCAACGGTCACCGTCGGCATCTGCGCGTCCTGCGCGACCGCCGGTGCCGAAACGAGAAGGGAGACGAATACGCCGGCGATGGCCGGCAGACGCCACTTTCGCAACATGCACGCTCTCCAAATTACCTGAACATCAGATCGCCGGCACCGGGGTCTGCAATTGGCGCGGCGACATTCCAATACCGGGGCGCTATAGCGACCTTTAAGCGTCCGACAGACGTGCGGCGCTCTAGGGCTCGGTTGCACTAAGGCGGGACGAGGGAAAGTATGGGCGCCTCCGCCCGCATCCCGCTTCAACTATTGGGCATGGAAACTTGCGAATAGCGGCCGCGTGGATTGCGGCTCTCATTTGGTCGCTAACCTGCCACCATTTGAAAGGTCTGTCACCCTTGAAAAAAGGCAATTCGGCAGAGGCAGAGCGCGGCAGGATTGCAGGTGGAGAAACAGAAAGCTCTGCCGCTCAAACCCAGAATTGCGGGATCGTCTCGGCCAGACGCGGGCCGATCCTGATCGGCGCGATCTTCTCCGCCAACCCCGTCCGGTCCGAAATCTCGATCCCGACGCCGCAGATGGTCGCCGGGCCGGATGCCGCTTCGAAGCGGCCCTTGGGCATCTTCGAGATGAAGCGGTTGAGCGGCTCTTCCTTGTCCATCCCCAAGGACGAGTCGTAGTCGCCGCACATGCCGGCATCGCTCATATAGCCGGTGCCACCGTTGAGTATCTGATGGTCCGCCGTCGGCACATGGGTGTGCGTGCCGACCACCAGGCTGGCACGCCCATCGACGAAGTGGCCGAAGCATTGCTTCTCGCTCGTCGCCTCCGCGTGAAAATCGAAGACGACTGCATCGGCCTGCTCGCCGAGCGGGCAGGCGTCAAGGATCGCCTCGGCCGTCTTGAAGGGATCGTCGAGCTCGGGATGCATGAAGACCCGCCCCATGACATTGGCAACCAGAACGCGTGCGCCGTTTCGCGCGAAGAAAAGATTGGAACCGCGACCCGGCGTCCCCGCAGGATAGTTTGCCGGCCGCAGGAACTGATCGTGCCGCTCGCAGAAGACCACCGCCTCCTTCTGATCCCAGACGTGATTGCCGGTGGTCACTACATCGGCGCCGGCGCTGATCGTCTCGAGAAAGATGTCTTCGGTGATGCCGAACCCGCCGGCTGCGTTCTCGCCATTGACGATGACGAAGTCGAGCTTGAGATCGCTCACGAGTCCCGGGAGGCGCTCCCAGACGGCCATGCGACCCGTCTTGCCCACCATATCCCCCAGAAACAGAAGTCGCATGCCGGTCAATCCCGCTTGGACCAAGGCAATTTGGATCGACACCAAATCATGCACGTGGTCGGTTCCATGAATTTAGACAGGATGTGGCGGAATCCGCGCAAAGTATCCTCATCCCGCTCTGAAATGCCGAAAACCGCTCTCCGTCAATACGGCGTCCAGCGCCACGTCGTGCGGTTCAGCCGGCACTGATGCCACTTCCTGGCAGTCGAATGCAATCCCGATCAGGCGCGGCATGTGGCCTTTGCGACGCAGCCGCTCGATCGCCCGATCATAATAGCCGGCGCCGTAGCCGATCCGATGGCCCACGGCATCGAAGGCCGAAAGCGGTACGAGCATGATGTCCGGATCGACTTCCGGCGCATCGGGGCCGGGACCGGTGGTGCCGAAACCGGTTTCGACGACTGCGATGCCGTCGAGCAATTCCCGGAAAACGATGGCCTTGCTGTCCAGGATCACCGGCAGGCAGAGGCGCGCACCGCGATCCCTGAGCCGCACCATCAGCGGCCGGACGTCGGCCTCCGAACGGATCGGCCAGAAGCCCGAGACGACATGTCCCGGATCGAGCGCGATAATGTCGCCGGCATGATCGGCCATGGCAAGGCTCGCCTCGATCCGCACTTCCGCCGGCATCGCATCGCGGAGCGCCAGCCGCTCCTTCCTCAACGCTGCCTTCAAATCCCTGGGTGACATCGAACCTTCCTTCCGGGCAGACCGAACCGCTTTTACATGATCGGAATGCCCCTGCCATAGCGCAAAACGGCCTCCGGCTGGAACCATGCGGCCGCCGCTTTTGCACTACTTCGCGACTCGTTCGCGTATCGCGACGCTTTATGGCGATTTCCCGATGGAGCTGATTTACAGCATCCAGTGCAGATGCCGAACCGCTTCACGCTGGCGCATGGCTTCCTCGCGCCAGAGACGATAGGTCTCCGGGATAGCTGCGTCTGCCAGCAGGTGCGGGTCGGCGCGACGGCTTACGATCGACCATTCCAGGTAAAGGGTGAGCCCCAGCCGCCAACGCGCAAACGCCGTCGCAAGCGACGGGGAGCTTCGAGCGGCAGGATGTGCTGGCACGACCAGAACGGGCATGGCGAGACCCTCGGAAGGAAAGCGACAGCCGCGATCCTCTCTCCTTTGTTGACATCTGACAAATGAATTGCAACCATGCCTGTCATCAGGTTTTCTTATGGCGACAGCATGTCAACTCCGCTCGACAGCGATCTGCTCAGAACCTTTCTCGCGGTCGCCGACACCGGCAACCTGACGCGGGCTGCCGATACGGTGCGGCGGACGCAGTCGGCCGTCAGCATGCAGATCCGCAAGCTCGAGGAACTCATCGGCTCGGCGCTTTTCGAACGCCATTCGCGCGGCGTCATACTGACCGATGACGGGCGGCGGCTCGCCGACAATGCGCGCCGCATCGTCTCTCTTCTCGACGACACCGCGGCGACCATGCGTTCGCCGGCGCTCGAGGGTTCGGTCCGGATCGGGATTTCGGAGGAATACGTCAACTCCACGCTTCCGAAGGCACTTGGCGCCTTCGCTGCCATTCATCCTGGCGTGGAGGTGACGGTGCGGCAGGAAACCTCCATGGCCAATTCGGCAGCGCTCGCCGCCGGAGAACTCGACATCGCCGTCGTCTTCGAGCCGGGCGGGCGCAGCCGGAACGAGGTCCTGATGGTGAACCCTACGGTCTGGGCGACCTGCGACCAGCACGGTGCCCATGAGCGCCGGCCGGTACCGATCGCGACCTATACCTATGCCGAAGGCGGCTGGTGCGACGAACTGGCCCGGCGGAGCCTGCAGAGCCGCGGCATAGAGTCTCGCATCGCATATGTGAGCCGCACGAGCGGCGGCCTCATCGCCGCCCTCATTTCGGGCCTTGCCATCGCACCCTTGTCGCGAACCGCCATACCGGCGGGGTGCAGGGAACTTACCGAGGAGGACGGCTTCGGCATCATCGACATGACCAATGTCGTGCTGCGGACGAGGCGCGGGAACCGGTCGCCGACGGTCGACGCGATGGCGGATGCCATCCGCCGAGCGTTCCGGGCACCGGCCGAGAAGGAAAAGGAAGAAGTGCGATCCACGACGACCGATGGATGATTTACGATCCCGGGTACCTACTAGGTAGGTGGGCACCGTATGCCCGGACCCACGGGTCCGGCCAGGGACAGTCCCCTTGAGATCGTGTATGGCCCCGGGGATTGTGGTTCCTGTCGGGAAGCGCAGATCGCCTGGCAGATATAGAGCGTCCCGGGGCTTTTCACCAGAGCCGGATGCGATGGAGCTGCATAATTTCTGCGAAATCGCAGGCGGGGCTCAATTTGCCGAGGGAGTCGGCCGCCCGTTGAGCTTGGCGGCGATATCCTGAATCTGCGCCGTCACTTCGCCGAGCGCCGAGGCAAGCGCCTCCTCGCTTCTCGTCTGATCCGAAAGCGCGGTATCGCGGCCTCTCTTCAGATCGTCCACTTCCGCTTCGATGCTCTTCAGCCGGCGATTGACCTCGCTCAACTCGTCCATGACCATGATCCCCGCCATGACGGTGATCCTGAGGTCGCCGATTTCGCCGAACTGGGCCTTCAGATGGCCGACATACTGGTCGAACCTGGTCGCGAGGTCGCCGAGGTGATCTTCCTGCCCTTCCTCGCAAGCCATGCGGTAGGCCTTGCCGTCGATCGTTACCGTCACCTGCGCCATACGTTCAGAACCTCAGCGATCCAGCACCGCGCGAATAGTCTCCATCGCCGTCACCAGACGACGGGATACCTCGCGATTGACCTCTTCCAACCGGTTGGCGCGGAATTGGGATTGGTCGAGTTCCTGCGCCAGGCGAGACCGGTCCTCGTTGACCCGCCTGACCTCGCCTTCGAACTCGCTCACATCCCTTTCCTTGTCGAAGCGGCCGTCGATCGCGATTTCAAGAGACTGAACCGCGTTGCGCAACTCGTCGATCGCCGCCTTGACCGTCTTTGCCGGCATGTCTTCCGATACCTCTCTAGGGGGAGCGGCTTCGCCCTGCCCTAAAACAAAGTGCGGAGCGCCTGCACCTTGCCTGGACGCGCCCCGCTCCAAGGCCGAATCGTAGAGCGTTCATCACTTCGGCCCTTTTCTTTTTAAACCTATTACGCAAGTCTCAACAATGCCAAGCGCGGCATTGAACTGCGGAAGCTGTGGATGGTCGATTTCGCCTCCCGAACCGGCCACCGACCGGCGGCGTTTCTGCCATCGAGAGACACCGCGCGGGGGCCGCCGCATTTGGTCGCGGAGGGCCCGTATTTATTGACTCGGCTCACGCACCTGCTATGTGTCTGCCGCTTCTCATGCGGTCTTTGGAGGATAGAGACCGTCCCCTGACCACCGAACGCAAACGGAACAGTCATGATCTCTCGCGAAAAACACGACCGGATGGCGAATGCAATCCGCTTCCTCTCCATGGACGCCGTCGAGAAGGCAAATTCCGGCCACCCTGGCCTCCCAATGGGCGCCGCCGATATCGCAACAGTGCTGTTCACCCGCTATCTGAGTTTCGACCCTAAAAACCCCGCCTGGCCGAACCGCGACCGCTTCGTCCTGTCGGCCGGCCACGGGTCCATGCTGCTCTATTCGCTGCTCTACCTCACGGGCTACGACGACATCACCATCGACGAGATCAAGAACTTCCGCCAGCTGGGTTCGCGCACGGCGGGTCACCCGGAATACGGCCACGCCGCCGGCATCGAGACGACCACTGGTCCGCTCGGCCAGGGCATTGCCAATTCCGTCGGCATGGCGATCGCCGAGCGCAAGCTGCGCGAGGAGTTCGGCAGCGAACTGATGGAGCATTATACCTATGTGCTCGCCGGCGACGGCTGCCTGATGGAAGGGATCAGTCAGGAAGCGATCGCGCTTGCCGGCCACCTGAAGCTCAACAAGCTGATCGTCTTCTGGGACGACAACAACATCTCGATCGACGGTCCGATCTCCATTGCCGACTCGACCGACCAGCACGCCCGCTTCCGCGCCAGCAAATGGCACACGATCGCCGTCGACGGCCATGATCCCGAAGCGATCGCCGCCGCGATCGAAGAGGCTCACAAGTCCGACAAGCCGACCATGATCGCCTGCAAGACCGTGATCGGCTTCGGTGCGCCGAACAAGGCCGGTACGCACAAGGTCCACGGCTCACCGCTCGGCGCCGAGGAAATCGCCGCCACCCGCAAGGCGCTCGGCTGGGAAGCCGAGGCGTTCACGGTTCCCTCCGACGTGCTCGACGCCTGGCGCATCGCAGGCCTGCGGTCGGCCAAGGCGCGCAAGGAATGGGAAGAACGGCTCGAAGCTGCTGAGGCGGAGAAGAAGGCGCAGTTCGTCCGCCGCTTCTCCGGCGAGCTCGAAGGCAGCCTCGCCTCGGCGATCGGCGCCTACAAGCAGAAGCTTGCCGAGACCAAGCCCTCGCCGGCGACGCGCAAGGCTTCGGAGGATGCGCTGGAAGTCATCAACGGCGTACTTGCCGAGACGATCGGCGGCTCTGCCGACCTGACCGGCTCCAACAATACCAAGACGAGCCAGACACACTCCATCACCCCGGACGATTTCTCCGGCCGCTACATCCACTACGGCGTGCGCGAGCACGGCATGGCGGCCGCAATGAACGGCATGGCGCTGCATGGCGGCCTCATCCCCTATTCCGGCGGCTTCCTGATCTTCTCGGATTATTGCCGCCCGTCGATCCGCCTTGCCGCGCTCATGGGCATCCGCGTCATCCACGTGCTCACGCATGATTCCATCGGTCTCGGCGAGGACGGGCCGACCCACCAGCCGGTCGAGCACATGGCCGCGCTTCGGGCCATCCCCAATCTCCTGATGTTCCGCCCCGCGGATGCGACGGAGACCGCCGAATGCTGGCAGCTCGCCCTGGAAAACCGCAAGCGCCCCTCCGGTCTTGCGCTCACCCGCCAGAACCTGATGGCGGTGCGCACGGAATACGAGGAACAGAACCTCTGCGCCCGCGGCGCCTATGACCTGATCTCCGCAAGCGATGCGCAGGTGACGATCTTCGCCACCGGCTCGGAAGTCGAGATCGCCGTCAAGGCCTGCCAGACGCTGACCGCCAAGGGCATCGCGACGCGCGTCGTCTCCGTCCCCTGCTTCGAGCTCTTCGCCGAGCAGAGCGAGGACTACCAGCAGGCGATCATCGGCACGTCGCCGGTCAAGATCGCCGTCGAAGCCGGCATCCGCCAGGGCTGGGACCACTTCATCGGCAACGATGGCATCTTCATCGGCATGTCGAGCTTCGGTGCTTCGGGCCCCTACAAGGATCTCTACAAGCACTTCGGCATTACGCCAGAAGTCGTGGTTGCGTCCGCCGAAGCCAAGCTGTCCTGACCAAGCCTGGAGGACATTCCCGGATGTCCTCCTTCCCACCACACGCATTCTGACAGGGAGAGACCCGATATGACAGTGAAAGTCGCCATCAACGGTTTTGGCCGCATCGGCCGCAACGTTCTCCGCGCCATCGTCGAATCCGGCCGCACGGACATCGAAGTCGTTGCCATCAACGACCTCGGTCCGGTCGAGACCAACGCTCACCTGCTGCGCTTCGATTCCATCCACGGCCGCTTTCCGGCCGACGTGAAGGTCGACGGCGACGCGATCGTCATCAACAACGGCAAGCCGATCAAGGTGACCGCGATCCGCAATCCGGCAGAACTGCCGCACAAGGAACTCGGCGTCGACATCGCGATGGAGTGCACCGGCATCTTCACCGCCCGCGACAAGGCAGCCGCTCATCTGGAAGCCGGCGCCAAGCGCGTCATCGTCTCGGCTCCGGCCGACGGCGCGGACCTGACCGTCGTCTACGGCGTCAACCACGACAAGCTGACGAAGGATCATCTCGTCATCTCCAACGCATCCTGCACGACCAACTGCCTGGTACCGGTCGCCAAGGTGCTGCACGATGCCGTCGGCATCGATCACGGCATGATGACGACGATCCACTCCTACACCAACGACCAGCCGTCGCTCGACCAGATGCACAAGGATCTCTACCGTGCACGCGCCGCGGCGCTGTCGATGATCCCGACCTCTACGGGAGCTGCAAAGGCGGTCGGTCTCGTGCTGCCGGAACTCAAGGGCAAGCTCGACGGTATCTCCGTGCGCGTCCCGACCCCGAACGTCTCGGTGGTCGACCTGAAGTTCGTCGCCAAGCGCGAGACGACCAAGGAGGAAATCAACGCGGCCATCAAGGCTGCCGCCGACGGTCCGCTCAAGGGCGTTCTCGGCTACACGCTCGCTCCGAACGTCTCGATCGACTTCAACCACGATCCGCGTTCCTCGGTCTTCCACATGGACCAGACCAAGGTGATGGAAGGCAAGTTCGTCTCGATCCTGTCCTGGTACGACAATGAATGGGGCTTCTCCAACCGCATGTCGGACACGGCGGTTGCCCTGAGCAAGCTCATCTAAGACCGATGTTCCGGGCTCTTTCCTCAACGACGGTGCGCTGGCGTCCGCTCGAAGGGGAAGGGCTTGAACATCTGACGCTCAGGACTATCGATACATCGCTCGGCGCGGCCATCCGCGCCGAAAGCGTTCTCATCGGCGAACGCGGCGCAACGGCCTATGGCGCCCGCTACCGAATCGACTGCGATGCCGGCTGGCGCGTCTTTTCCTTTCTCATAGAAACGACCCAAGGGCAGAGGCTGCACCTCATGTCCGATGGGCACGGCCATTGGCGCAAAGCAGACGGAACGGCCTTGCCGCAATTCGATGGCTGCGTCGATATCGACCTCGCCGGCACGCCCTTCACGAACACGCTGCCGATCCGCCGCCTGGGCCTCACCCGGCAATCCGGCACCGCCAGGCTCAACATGCTTTACGTGCCCTTCGACAGCTTCGAACCGACCGTCGACGGCCAGCATTATACCTGCCTCGATGACGGCAAGCTCTACCGCTACGAGGCGGCGGACGGCAGCTTCACGGCGGACCTGCCGGTGGACGAGGACGGCCTGGTCCTCGACTACCCTACCCTGTTCCAGAGACTATCACCGGAGACCATCTGATGACTTTCAAGACTCTCGACGATCTGACCGACATCGCCGGCAAGCGCGTTCTCGTGCGCGTCGATCTGAACGTGCCTGTCAAGGACGGCCAGGTGACCGACACCACCCGCATCGAACGCGTGGCGCCGACCATTCGCGAGCTCTCCGAGAAGGGCGCGAAAGTCGTTCTGCTCGCGCATTTCGGCCGGCCGAAGGGCGAGCCCGTCGCCGACATGTCGCTGAAGGCGATCGCCTCCGCCGTCGAGGAGATCCTCGACCAGCGCGTCTATTTCGCTGCCGACTGCATCGGCGACAAGGCCGCCAACGCCATTGCCGAATTGAACGACGGCGAAGTGCTGCTGCTCGAGAATACCCGCTTCCACAAGGGCGAGGAGAAGAACGATCCGGACTTCGTGACGGCGCTCGCCGCCAATGGCGACATCTATGTCAACGACGCCTTCTCCGCCGCCCATCGCGCCCACGCCTCGACTGAGGGGCTTGCCCATCACCTTCCCGCCTATGCCGGCCGCACCATGCAGGCGGAGCTCGAAGCGCTTGAAAAGGGGCTCGGCAATCCGAAGCGCCCGGTCGTCGCGATCGTCGGCGGCGCCAAGGTCTCGACCAAGATCGACCTTCTGCAGAACCTCGTGAAGAAGGTCGACGCGCTGGTCATCGGCGGCGGCATGGCCAACACCTTCCTCGCGGCGCAAGGCGTCGATGTCGGAAAGTCGCTCTGCGAGCACGATCTTGCGGAGACCGCCAAGGCCATCCTCGCGGCCGCCTCGGAAGCGGGATGCGCAATCGTGCTTCCGGTCGACGGCGTCGTTGCCCGTGAGTTCAAGGCCGGTGCCGACAACGAGGTCGTCGATATCAAGGCCATCCCTGCCGACGCCATGGTGCTTGACGTCGGGCCGAAATCGATCGAGGCCATCAACGAATGGATCTCGCGCGCCGAAACCCTCGTGTGGAATGGCCCGCTCGGCGCGTTCGAGATCGCGCCCTTCGACAGGGCGACCGTGGCGGCGGCGAAACACGCGGCAGCCCGCACCCGCGCCGGCTCGCTCGTCTCCGTCGCCGGCGGCGGCGACACGGTCGCAGCACTCAACCATGCCGAGGTCGCGGACGATTTCACCTATGTCTCGACCGCCGGCGGCGCCTTCCTCGAATGGATGGAAGGCAAGCCCTTGCCGGGCGTAGATGTTCTCCGGCAGCGGAACTGAGCTCGGCTTCAGCCCCTCATCCGGCCTGCCGGCCACCTTCTCCCCGCAAGCGGGGCGAAGGAGATTCGCGGCGACTTTCAGTCCCCTCTCCCCGTCGGAACGCTACGGCATGCACATATCTCTTGCGCGCCGGTGCGGCGGATACTGCTCATGAAAGGGATCCCTCGGGAACCCAACCGCCTCAACCCGCTCGGTCGGGATTGCCCCTCAACCGGCTGCCGCCACCTTCTCCCCGCAGGCGGGGAGAAGGGATATGCCGCGCCCGCTCGCGCCCTCGGGCGGACGGTGAATGCGGGGTTCAGTCGGCGCCGCTTGTCCCTTCTCCCCGCCTGCGGGGAGAAGGTGCCGGCAGGCGGATGAGGGGCGGGTGACCGCTAATGCCAATGTTAGCGCATACGGGTTTGATCCCATGGACCCATCCGCAAGCCTCGCTACTGTCCGCGAAGGGCTGGACAACAAGAGATATGTGCATGCCGTAGCGTCGGAACGGAGAGGATTAGGGTGAGGGGCTTTCGAGGAGAGCTTCTGACCTGACCATCAAAAATAATTATGCCTTTTCAAACGATTAAAATTATTTAAATCGTTTTAGCCCGTTTTACTGCCATTTTCCCGCACGGTATCTTCTGTTAACGCGCCTTTGTTCCTGAGGTGCGAACGACGCTTTCGCGCCTCAGTTCGAGATTGGATTCATTCGCTGTTCCGCTGGTGATCGGCGCTGTGTGTAGGAGAAGAATATGAGCGAAAGACTGGAAGACATTGCGGTTGCCATGGTCGCCAATGGCCGGGGCCTGCTCGCTGCAGACGAGTCGACCGCAACGATCAAGAAGCGCTTCGACAGCATCGGCCTGGAGTCCACCGAGAACTCGCGCCGCGACTATCGCGAGATGCTGCTGCGCTCGGACGATGCGATGCGCGAGTATATCTCCGGCGTCATCCTCTATGAGGAAACACTGTTCCAGAAGGCTGCCGACGGCACGCCCCTCGCCGACGTCATCCGCAACGCGGGCTCGATCCCGGGGATCAAGGTCGACACCGGTGCCAAGCCGATGGCCCATTTCCCGAATGAAACGATAACCGAAGGCCTCGACGGGCTCGCCGCCCGCCTCGCCAGATATCACGAGGCCGGCGCCCGCTTCGCCAAATGGCGGGGCGTGATCGCGATTTCCGACGCTCTCCCGACCTGGGGCGCGATCAGGGCCAATGCCCATGCGCTCGCCCGTTATGCCGCGCTCTGCCAGGAGGCGAAGATCGTACCGATCGTGGAGCCGGAAGTGCTGATGGATGGCGCCCCCGGCGATCACTCGATCGAGCGCTCGGAAGAAGTCACCGAATGGGTCCTGCGCACAGTCTTCGAGGAACTTGGCGAGCTCCGCGTCAGGCTCGAAGGCATGATCCTGAAGCCGAGCATGGTGATCGACGGCAAAAAAGCGCGCAACGCGTCCGTCGACGAGGTCGCCGAACGCACCATCAAGGTGCTGAAGCGCACCGTTCCGGCGGCTGTTCCGGGCATCGCCTTCCTCTCCGGCGGCCAATCGACCGAAGAGGCGACGGCCCACCTTTCGGCCATGAACGCAGCGCACGACCTGCCCTGGAAGCTTACCTTCTCCTATGGCCGGGCACTGCAGCAGGAAGCGCTCAATGCCTGGGGCGGAAAGTCGGAAAACGTCGCCGCCGGTCAGCGCGCCTTCGCCCATCGCGCCAAGATGTGCAGCCTCGCCGCCAAGGGAAGCTGGACGAAGGACTTCGAAAAGGCAGCCTAAGCGCCAAAATAGTCAGAGGGAGAGAGGAGAGGCCCGGTGACAGCGATGCCGCCGGGCCTTTTTGCATGGCGCCGCCTTGCTGCCCCGACAATTGTCAGGGAGACAAGTTCGCTGTTTCAGCAGCGCCGGCGACGACTTTAAATCTGCGCCATCTGCGACCGACCAGAGGGCCCCATGAGCACCGTCTCCTTCATTACCGTCGACGTCTTCACGGCCGAGCGTTTCGCCGGCAATCAGCTTGCCGTCATCCCGGATGCGCGGGGCTTGAGCGAGGCCCGGATGCAGGCGATCGCCACCGAGTTCGGCTATTCCGAAGTCACCTTCGTCCTTCCGCCCGAAAACCCGGAGAACACTGCGCGCGTGCGCATCTTCACGCCGACGACCGAAGTGCCTTTCGCCGGCCACCCGAATGTCGGCACGGCCTTCGTGCTCGGCCGGCAACAGGAAATCTTCGGCCGCAACCCGGGCGGCGCATTGCGTTTCGAGGAAAAGGCGGGCCTGGTCGAAGTGACCCTTCTCGGCAGTGACGGCATCGTCACGGGCGCAAGGATCGTCGCCCCGCAGGCGCTGCAAATCGGCCCCGCCATAGACGCCGCGACGATTGCCGCCTGCGCATCGCTGCGCCAGGACGACCTCATCGACCGAAATCATCCGCCGGTGCGCATTTCGGTCGGACTGCCCTTCTCCGTCGCTGAGGTGCGCGACGTTGAGGCCCTTTCGAGAGCCCGGCCGAACGTCTCGGCCTTCGAGGAGGCGAATATCCGCTATCCGCTTGCGGAAGACAGCTTCAGCCTGTTTCTCTATGCCCGCACGCGCGAGCGGCCCGGCCAGGTAAGGGCACGCATGTTCGCGCCGCTCGACAACGTCATCGAGGATCCGGCAACCGGCAGCGCTTCGGCGGCGCTCGGCGCTTACCTCGTCTCGCTGCTTCCCGCGGCCGACGCGGAGGTGGAACTCGTCATCGAACAGGGCGTGGAAATGGGGCGCCGCAGCCTCATCACGGTCGGTATCGACAAGAGGAACGGCACAATCCGCAAGGTCAGCGTCTCGGGCGACTGCGTTTCGGCGATGCGCGGCGAGATCGAGATCTGATCGCCGAACTATTCAGCGCCTCCCGCCCTTGCACTCTGCGAGTGCGTCGAGGAGCGCGCGGAAGCGCGGATCGTCGCGAATGAGGTCCAGGTCGGGGTCCTGATTGAACCACTGGACATGGTAGCTGGAGCTCTGCGGCACCACGGTTTCCAGCAGTTCCAGCGCACGTTCGCCCTCACCGAGGAGCGAATGGACGCAGGCTGCATTGTACTGCGCGACGATATCGTCCGGATCGATCGCCAGCGCGCGAGAAACCCATTCCTTCGCACGTTCCGCCTCGCCCATATGCGCTAGCGCCAATGCACCGCGATGCGCCGGGCTGGCATTCTCGGGGTTCCGCTCCATTGCGCTTTGCGCTCTTTCGATGCCGATCCGCGCCCAGCGCTGGCGCTCGGTCTCCATACCAAGCGACAGGTAGCAACCCATCAAATGGATCGGCGAAAAGTAATCGTCCGACCGGATTTCCGCCGCGCGCTCGAAGAATCCGATCGCTTCCCGGAATCGACCCTGCGCGAAGAGGAAACGGCCATAATATAGATTCGCCTCATAGAGCGAAGGGTCGAGCGCCAGAGCCTGGAGAAACTCACGGCTTGCTTCCTCCGTCTGGCCGTCGTGGTTCAATGCGAGCCCGCGCGAGGCATGCGCTTCCGCCAGGTTCGGATCGAGCGCGAGCGCCCTGGCGCTCATGTCGAGTATGCTCTCCAGCGGAAACTCCTTTTCGTGCCAGTCCCTGATCGCACATTCGCACTCGGCGATGCCGGCATAGGCCCGCGCATAGTTCGGGTCGAGTTCGACGGCCTTCAGGAACATGCGACGCGCGAGCAGCAGATAGGGCCGGGTCCAGGTATGGGAGAACTGGCGGCCGCGGAGATAGTAGGTATAGGCCTCGACCGAGGTCGTCGGGTCGCTTTCGATCGCCCTCTTCTCCTCCGGCAGAAGCTTTATCTTGAGCTGGTCGACGATGGCGTGCGTGATCTCGTCCTGAATCGCGAATATATCCGTTAGATCGCGGTCGTAACGATCGGCCCAGAGGTGCCCGCCGGTCTGCGCGTCGATCAACTGGCCGGTGATGCGCACGCGCCCGCCCGCCTTGCGCACGCTGCCTTCGAGGATGAAGCGAACGCCGAGTTCATGGGCGATCTGCTTAACCTTCACGGACTTGCCCTTGTAAGTGAAGACGGTGTTGCGGGCGACGACGTGCAGGCGCGAAATCTTCGAAAGATCGGTGATGACGTCCTCTGTGATACCGTCGGAGAAATATTCCTGCTCGGGATCATGGCTCATATTGGTGAAGGGCAGGACGGCGATCGATAATTCGTAACCGCGGTCGACCACGCCGGACGATTCCGCACGCTTGCCGAGCGAATTGTCGCCGAGGGACACCGTATAGACGCGAACGGTCGATGCGATGTTCTTCAGACTGTATTCGCCCTTATCGATGAAGCCGACATCGAGTCTCGAGCCGACATGGTCCCGCACGGAGGCAGAAACCGCGATGCCGGAAGGGTCGGCAAGCCCTTCGAGCCGCGCCGCGACATTGACGCCGTCGCCGAAGATGTCGCCGTCCTCGACGATCACGTCGCCGAGATGGATGCCGATCCTGAGCTCGATGCGCCTGCTCTTCGGCAAGCCCTCGTTGGCGGCGAGCATACCGCGCTGAATGGCGGCGGCACAGGCAACAGCGTTCACCACGCTCGAAAACTCGACGAGCATGCTGTCTCCTGCCAGCTTGACGATTCGGCCTTTATGATCGGCGATCCTGGGCTCCAGCAGCTCGCGGCGGTGGCGCTTCAGCGCCGCGAGCGTGCCGGCCTCATCCGCTCCCATGAGGCGGCTGTAGCCCACGACATCGGCTGCGAGAATGGCGGTGAGACGACGTTCCAACAGAGCCTCGATCTTCATCTTGTGGCCGAGCACGGTAATTTAACCTTTTCCTGTCGTCATGTCGTGCGGAGATAGAGCGACTTGGTGACGACAATAGCGCGGCCCTAGCCCAAGCTGCTGTTTCTCGGGGAACGCCGAGCCGCCGGAGAATCGAGATCCCGCGTGGCACGGCAGGAGTTCAAGGACGCACGAGCACCGTGACCATCATCACGACGATGGCGAAGACGGCAATCTTCCAGAAATCGCGGCGCTGCCTGAGGCCCGGAAAGCCGAGCGGCTTGATGAGCTGGACGCACATGGCCAGCAGCAGGAGAACCGTCAGTGCCTTTGACATTCGCTCATTTCCGGGAAGATCCGCCGCAATGGGAGCGACGCCATACGGACGTCACTTTTCGTCGCATAGAGGGCTATTGTTTTCGCCGTCGATTTGCAATGACCGGTGGTATTGATTTCCATCGGCAGAGCGGCGGTCCTCGTCACGACACGCCGAAGGGCGAACGAATTCCGGGTGGACGATGAGAAATAACCTGCTTCCCGTTGCCGCGCTGCTGCTCGGTACCCTGTTTCTCTTCCTCGGAAACGGCCTGCAGGGCCTGCTCCTGCCGGTGCGCGGCACCGCGGAGGGCTATCCGACAACCATCCTCGGCCTGTTCGGTACGCTCTGGGCCACCGGCTTCGTGCTTGGCTGCTTCTTCGCGCCGAACGTCGTCAAGCGCATAGGGCATGTGCGCGCCTTCAGCGTGTTCACGGCCTTGATCGCCATCGTTTCCCTGCTGACGGGCATTCTGATCGACCCGATCTGGTGGCTGGCGCTGCGCGCGGTCACGGGTTTCTCCACTGCCGGAACGTCGATGATCATCGAAAGCTGGCTGAACGAGCGCGCCACCAATGAGAGCCGCGGCGTGATCTTCTCGCTCTATATCGCCATCACCCTTTTCGGCGTCGTCGGCGGCCAGATGATGATTCCCTTCGGCGAAACGTCGACGACCTTCTTCTTCATGATCTGCGGCATTCTCTACTGCGTGGCCATGCTGCCGACGCTGTTGTCCAGGGCCGCCTCGCCGCAGCCGCTGAAACAGGTCCGCCTCGATCTGCGCGGCCTCTACCGCAATTCGCCGGTTTCCTTCCTCGGCATCCTGCTCATCGGCATCGCCAACGGCGCCTTCGGCACGCTCGGCGCGGTCTTCGGCCGCCAGGCGGGGCTGTCGGACAGCACAGTTGCGGCGATGATGAGCGTCGCGATCTTCTCGGGCGCCGTCATGCAACTGCCGGCCGGCCGCATCTCCGACCGTATCGACCGCCGCTATGTGCTTGCCGCGCTCGCCGGGGTCGGCGCTCTCGCCGGCCTCCTGATCTTCCTCGTCGAGCCCGGCCAGGTCTGGATCGTTCTGACGTTGATCGCGATCTACGGCGCGGCCGCCAATGCGCTCTACCCGATCGCGGTTTCCCACGCCAACGACTTCGCCACGCCCGAGGATTTCGTGAAGGTTTCCGGCGGGCTCCTGCTGCTCTACGGCATCGGCACGATCATCGGCCCGACGATCGGCGGGCCGATAATGACCGCCAGCGGGCCTTATGGCCTCTTCATGATCACGGCCTGTGCGCATATGCTGATCACTGCCTATGCAATCGTCCGCAGCCGCCGGCGCGCACCGGTGCCCGCGGCCGAGCGCGAAAACTTCTCGCCGGTCAATGCCGGCACGGCGACGACGCCGGAGAGCCTGCAGCTCTCGCCGCGTGCGGCTCCGCTGGAGGAACTGCCGGACGAAGGCGCCGACGATCCCCAGGAAGAGGAGAGATCGAATGAGCCTGTATGACGAGGACCAGCCGAAAAAGAAGACCGAGCACGAGATCGGCAGCGATCTTTCGCTGCTCTCCGTGGACGAGCTGAACGCGCGCATCGCGCTTCTGACGGAGGAAATTGCAAGGCTCGAAGCGGAGAGGAACCGCAAATCGGCGAGCCGTTCGGCCGCCGAAAGCCTTTTCCGTTGAGCGCTGATGGAATGGTTCCAGCACGTTTAATCCAGAAGAATGCTTGGCCTTTAACCGCAAATTAAGCATTTTCTGCGATTGTCTGAGCATCCGGTCCTTCCGGACTCAGACAATTTCACCGACTGGCGAATGGGTCTGATTTTTCTCCCTGTTTTACCTTGAGAGCCGCTTCGCGCGGCTCTTTTTTTTGCTTTGCGACAGGCGGCCTTCAAAGAAGTGTGGAGATTAACCCTTTCTTAAGAATGCCCTTGCGCGGAATGCGGTATGGGATCATTCTTCGAGCATGGAGGGGCCTCAGGAAACTTTTCCCAGAGCCGCCCGTTACCTGACAGTCGTGATGCGTTGGAACCAGGGAATACAGGCATGTCCGAAAGAGGATTGAATACCGTCAGTTTCGCCGGTCACGCTGCGTCATCGGCGCAGTTCAAGGCGCTCTACGCTGAAGGGATGGGCCTGGTCGAGGAAACGGCAAGCTATCTCGACGGTCCTGGCCGCACCGCCGCCAAGGTGCTGCCCCGCATGGCATCCGTTCTCTATGCTGCCGAGTCCATGCGTCTCACCACCCGGCTGATGCAGATGGCCTCGTGGCTCCTGCTGCAGCGGGCCGTCAACAATGGCGAGATGAGCCGCGAGCAGGTCCTGTCGGAAAAGAGCAAGGTGCGCCTGGACAGCTTCAACGTCGACCGCAGCGCGCCGGGCTGGAACGATCTGCCGGAGAGCTTCCGCGACCTCATCGAGCGGTCGCTCCGGCTGCAGAACCGGGTCGCACTGCTCGACCGCGAGATTTATCGGCCCCAGGAAGCAACGAGCTTCGTTCCGGACAACCAGAACGGCGTCAAGGCGCAGATCAAGCTGCTGCAGACGGCCTTCGGGGCGAGTTGAGCGAGGCAGGCCCCTGCCCCTGAAATCCAAAGCCCGGCCATGTGTGCCGGGTTTTTTGTTGGCGCGGGCGTGAAATGAATGCCTGCGGTTGGATCCTCGGGTCAAGCCCCGGTCAAGCCCGAAGATGACGGAGGAAAAATCGGGTCGCCGTCGCGCGATGTATAGGCTGGAATGTCCCCGCGCAGGTGTCATCCTCCGGCTTGACCGAGGATCATGCACCGGCGACCCGAACGAGGACCACCTGCCCAAAAGCCGGCAAGATAATGTGGCAGCCAACAAAAAAGCCCGGCACTGCCGGGCTTCGAAACACGCTGTCGAGCGCCTGATATCAGAGGCCGAGGCCTTCGAAGCGCTTTTTGAACTTGGAAACGCGGCCGCCGCGGTCGACGAGCTGCTGGTTGCCGCCGGTCCAGGCCGGATGCGACTTGGGATCGATTTCCAGGTTCATGGTCGCACCTTCCGTACCCCAGGTCGAGCGGGTTTCGTATTCGGTGCCGTCGGTCATGACAACCTTGATCGTGTGGTAGTCGGGATGGATGTCTGCCTTCATAACAATCTTCCTAGAGTTCCAGGGTCCAATTGTCGCAAGGCATTGCGACTTTGGGACCGAACACGTAAATGAAGCCGCAGACCGCTCTTGGGCCGCGGCTTCCCAATTCGATGCCGTGCCTATACATGAAGGTCTGCGGGATAACAAGTGCCGCGCGGAAGACTTGTGATCTCTGCATGGTTCGTCGGATCGGCACCGGTCCTGGACGGCAGCAGATCGCAGTCGCACAGCTCTGGCGCCTCGGCGGCGCACAAGGCTGTGGCCCCGTGACAGGCGAACGGGGGGCTCTGTGCCAAGACAAGAAAAACAAACGCCGGCGCGCAGGTCCATACGCCCGCTCGCAACCGTGCTGCCTTATCTCTCGCGTTACCGCGGCCTCGCGATCGGCGCTGCCGTCTCTCTGACCATTGCAGCGGCCACCACGCTGACCTTGCCGCTGGCCGTTCGCCGGATGATCGATCACGGCTTCTCCAATTCCGATTCCGGCTTCATCAACACCTATTTCTCCATGCTGATGGTGCTTGCAGTGGTCCTCGCCCTTGCCAGTGCCGCCCGCTATTACTTCGTGATCTCGCTCGGCGAGCGCATCGTCGCCGATCTCAGGCGCGACGTCTTCGCACGCGTCATGCAGCTCTCGGCCTCGTTCTTCGACGTCAATCAGTCCGGCGAGATCGTCTCGCGGCTGACGGCCGACGCGACGCAGATCAAGTCGGCGGTGGGTGCGACGGCATCCGTGGCGCTGCGCAACCTGATCCTCTGTCTCGGCGCGATGGGCATGATGGTCTATACGAGCCCGAAGCTTTCGAGCCTCGTGCTTGCGGCCATCCCCCTCATCGTCTTCCCGCTCGTCGGCTTCGGACGCTCGGTACGCCGGCGCTCCCGCGAAGCGCAGGACATGCTCGCAGCTGCCTCCGCCTATGCCGGCGAAGCGATCGCCGCCACCCGCACCGTGCAGGCCTTCAATGGCGAGGAGAGCGCGCGCTCGCGCTACGGCAGCGCGGTGGAGGCGGCCTATCGCGCCGCGCGCGCTGCGACCAGGGCGCGCTCGGTGCTGACCGCCTTTGCCATCACCATGGTCTTCGGAAGCGTCGTCGCCGTGCTCTGGTTCGGTGCACGGGACGTCCTGGCGGGCTCGCTTTCCGCGGGTACGCTCGGTCAGTTCCTGCTCTATTCCGTTTTTGCGGCAGGCAGCCTCGGCGCACTCTCGGAGGTGTGGGGCGAGCTCTCGCAGGCGGCGGGCGCCGCCGAGCGCCTGAACGAGCTGCTGAACGAAGTGCCGGAGATCGAGGCGCCCGAGCATCCGGTCGCAATGCCCGTCCCTGCCACAGGCGCGGTCGAGTTCGAGAACGTCCACTTCGCCTATCCCGCCCGGCCGGACTATAAGAGTCTTAGGGGCTTGAGCTTTGCGGTAAGACCGGGCGAGACGGTGGCCATCGTCGGCCCGTCCGGCGCCGGCAAGAGCACCGTCTTCTCGATGCTCCTGCGCTATTACGACCCGGCGAAGGGCACCATCCGCGTCGACGGTACGGATGTGCGCGCCGTCGATCCCGAGGAGCTGCGGGAGAGGCTTGCGATCGTGCCTCAGGACGTGACCATCTTCGCCACCTCGGTGCACGACAACATCGCCTTCGGCGTGCCGGACGCAAGCCGCGAAGCGGTGCGCGCCGCCGCCGTTGCGGCACAGGCCGACGAGTTCATCGGCAGGCTGGATCACGGCTACGACACGCTGGTCGGCGAGCGCGGAGTGACCCTTTCGGGCGGCCAGCGCCAGCGCATCGCGATTGCCCGCGCCATCCTCAAAAACGCTCCGATCCTTCTTCTCGACGAGGCGACCTCAGCGCTCGATGCGGAGAGCGAAACGCTGGTGCAAAAGGCGCTCGACATCCTGATGCAGGAGCGCACGACGCTGGTCATCGCCCATCGGCTCGCCACCGTGCTCAAGGCCGACCGCATCCTGGTGATGGAGCATGGCCGTATCGTCGAGGAAGGCACCCACGAGTCGCTGATCCGCCAGGGCGGGCTCTACGCGAAGCTCGCGCGGCTCCAGTTCGACCACGGCGCCGAAGCACTGTTCGTCGCTTCGCCCGCGCCTATTTCTCCGTGAGCTTGAGCTCGATGCGGCGGTTCTGCGCGCGTGCTTCCTGGCTTTCGCCCGGTGCGATGGGCTGATACTCCCCGAAGCCGGCCGCCACCAGGCGGTCGGCCGGAACGCCCTTCGAGATCAGGAATTTGACGACGGACGTAGCACGGGCGGACGACAGTTCCCAGTTGTCCCGGAAGCGCCCTATCCCCGACAGCTGAACATCGTCCGTGTGGCCGTCCACGCGCAGCACCCAGTTGATCTCCGCCGGAATTTCCTTGGCAAGGTCGAGAAGGGCCGTCGCGAGTTTCGCCATCTCGGTCTGCCCTTCCGGGTTCAGGTCGCTGCCGCCGGACGGAAAGAGCACTTCCGACTGGAAGACGAAACGGTCGCCGACGATGCGGATGTTTTCCCGATCCGAGAGGATCTCCCTCAACCGACCGAAGAAGTCCGAACGGTAGCGGTTGAGCTCCTGGACACGCTGCGCCAAGGCGACGTTCAGCCTGCGGCCGAGATCGGCTATCTTGGCCTGCGAGGCGTCGTCCTTCGCCTCGGATGCCTGGAGTGCACCTTCGATGGCGGCGATCTGGCTGCGAAGCGCTGCGATCTGCTGGTTCAAGAGTTCGATCTGACTCATCGCCCGGGCGCTGACCTGCCGCTCGTTTTCGAGTTCCGAGCCAAGCCGGCCGATCTTTTCGTCTGCGACTTCGGCACTGCCGGCGCCCCGGTCGAGCAAAGCCTGCAGGCGGGACCGCTCGCCTTCCGACTGTGAAAGCGACGCCTGCAGATTGGCGAGCGAATCCTCGAGATCCTGCTTGCCGCTCTTCTCCAGCGCCAGAAGCTGGGTGAGTTCGTTGATCTGGCTGTTCAGCCGGTTCAGCACCTCGTCCTTACCGCTGATCTCCCTGCCGAGCAGGAATTGCGCGGTGACGAAAACGCTGAGCAGGAACATGATCGCCATGAGCAGCGTCGAGAGTGCGTCGACGAAGCCCGGCCAGTAGTTGATCGCCCGCGGTTCGCGGCGTCGGGAAAGCGCCATGATCAATCCCCTCCGCTGTCTTCCATGCGGCTGAGCTTCGCCTGTCCTACGGCCTTCTCGCTTTGCACGGTGATCCGGTCGGCCTGGCCGATGCGCGCCGTCAGCCTGTCGAGCGTCTTGCGCATCGCCTTGGCCTCCTCCTGCTGCGCCTCGATCCAGTCGCGCAGCATCTGTTGCTCGCCGCGCATATTCTTGACGAGGCCCTGGATGCCTTCGGCGAGGCTTGCCATCGCGGCGGTGGTACGCTGGTTCACGCCGCCGTCATGCGTCAGGCGCGTGAGCTGGTCGGTGAGCCGCCGCAGTTCTTCCACCGGAGCGCCGTCGGTCATGTCGCCCGGCGAGGAAAAACCGGAGCTGACGTCGGTTACCGACGAGAGCCAGTTCTCGAGCTCCGTATAGAAGCGATTCTGCGCGCGTCCCGCCTGCAGATCGAGAAAGCCCACGATGAGCGAACCGGAAAGACCGAAGAGCGAGGCGGAGAACGCCGTTCCCATGCCGGTGAGAGGCGCCGAAAGGCCGCCCTTGAGGGAGCTCAGGAGATCGTCCGTGCTGCCGCTTCCCGCATCCAGCGACTGGATGACGGTGTTGATGGAACCGATGGTGCCGAGCAGGCCCCAGAACGTACCGAGAAGGCCGAGGAAAACGAGAAGGCCGGCGAGATAGCGGGTGATGTCACGCGACTCGTCGAGGCGCGCAGCGATGGAATCCAGGATGGACCGGAGCGCGGCCGTCGAGATTGCCGTCGTTTGGCGGCCCCCGATGAGAGCCCGCATCGGCGCAAGCAGCACCGGATCGCGCCCGACCTTGTCGGCGCTGCCGGCGGCACGGAAGGAGTTGAACCAGCGAACCTCGGGTCTCAGACTGAGGACATGGTTGAACGCCAGCAGGATACCGATCACGAGCACGCCCAGGATCAGTCCGTTGAGGCCGGGATTGCCGGCGAAGGCCTCGCTTGCCTGGCGGAAGAGGATCGCAGCGACGAAACCGACGATGATCAGGAAAAGGACCATCGTCCAGAAATAGGGCATCGGGCTCGAAAGCTTGTGCGGACCGTAGTCCTCCTCCACGTCTTCGCGATCGCGCCACCCGGACAGATTCAGTTTCGCCATAAGTTCGCCAGTCTCCCGGTTTTGCGGCAGCTTCCGCGCCTGTCCGACGAACAAGAGGGCGGCCGCATCACTCTGAATTGCTGCACCATTCCCGAATCGAGGACGATCGAAGAGCGGTGCTGCCGATGGCCGCAGGCCATCCGTATTGGCCCGGAGACTAGTGGAAGTTTGCGCCGAATTGAAGGGAAAACAAAGGGCACGGCCCTAAAGCGCGTCGCATTCAAATCGAATTCATTGGGCGCGCTTCAGGTTGCTGTTTTATGCATGTCGCCATCCCGGAAACGTTGCACGGTTCCGGGTGAATTATATTGCCGTTACTTGGACGGAATCGGTCGTTGGATCACCTCGCGAAGCGCCTTCGCGATATGCTCGTTGCCGCAGACGATCGAACCCGCTTCCAGCGGTTTGCTGCCGCCTTCGGCATCGGTGGACCACCCACCCGCTTCGCGGATGAGCAAGAGGCCGGCAGCCATGTCCCAGGCGGCAAGGTCCCGTTCCCAGAAGCCGTCGAAGCGACCGGCCGCAACATAAGCGAGGTCGAGCGAGGCGGAGCCCATGCGGCGAATGCCGGCGACTTCACCCATGACGTGGCGCAGCTCGACCAGATACTTGCCGTGATTGCCGCGGCCGAGATGCGGCGTGCCGGTCCCGATCACGGCATCGGAGAGGGCCTTGCGCGCACCGACGCGCAGGCGGCGGTCGTTCAGGAAGGCGCCGCCGCCTCGCTCGGCGGTGTAGAGCTCGTCCGTCGCCGGGTTGAAGACGACCGCGCCGACGATCTCGCCCTGGCGCTCGAGCGCGACAGAGATGGCGAAATGCGGGATGCCGTGAAGGAAATTGGTGGTGCCGTCGAGCGGATCGACGATCCAGCGGTGGGCGCCGTCCGTCCCCTTGATCTCCTCGCCCTCCTCGCCGAGGAAGCCGTAGGTCGGGCGGGCCTTCATGAGCTCCTCACGGATGATCCGCTCGGCCTTGCGGTCCGCCTGCGAAACGTAGTCGGCCGGGCCTTTCAAGGAAACCTGCAGGTTCTGTACTTCGCCGAAATCGCGTGCCAGCGACTTGCCGGCCTTGAAGACGGCCTGGACCATGACATTGAGAAGGGCGGAGCGGGCCATACGGCAATTCCTCTAGCGAAGGCCGGCCGAGACCGCTCGACCGGACATTGAACCTGTCTGACAGTCCGCATGCGGGCCGCAGCTCGAAGCGCGGGCAAGGGAACCGTCGTCAAAAAACCGAGTGAGACGTCACTCCGTCCGCGGCGGCACGGGGATGGAAGGCCACGGACAAAACCGGGGCTTCAAGACCACAAAAACCCCGGAAGTTCAAGCGAAATAGATCGGGTCCGCCGACGCATGTCAGGTCGAGCGATACTTGTTTGCCGCCGTCAGCGCCGATTTCTGCTGCGTTTCGTTGAGGCCGAGATAGAAATCCTCGAGCGCATCGTCCTTGAGGCCGGCCCGGCGCGAGAGCACGTACCACTTTGCCGCCTCCACCGGGTTCGGACGGGTTCCGATGGCATTGACATAGAGATGGGAGAGCCGGTTCTGGGCGACGACGTTGCCGCTTTCGGCGGCGCGTTTCATCCAGGCAAACCCCTCTTCGAGATTGCGGTCGCCGGCGATCCCCTCGATCAGCCAGATGGCAATGTCGAGCTGCGCGGTGTCATAGCCGGCCCGCGCCGCCCTGAGCAGCCACTCGCGCGCACGGGCCCGCTTGCTCTCCTCGATGCCGTCGACATTGAGATAGATCTGCGAGAGCGCATACTGCGCATCCGCAATGCCCTGTTCGGCGGATTTCTCGTAATAGGGCATCGCCGCCTTCAGCCCCCGCTCGCCCGGCATGTCGGCCACGAGCGTCTGCCCGTAGTTGAACTGGGCCGAGGCGTTGCCGAGATCGGCAGCCTTCTTCATCAGTTCGTCGGCCCTCTTCCGGTCGCGCTTGACGTAGCGGCCCTCCATCAGGATCAGCGCATATTTGAACATGGCGGCCGGGTCGCCATTGTTCGCCGCCTGGCCGTACCAGAAGGCGGCGGCCTTGGCGTCGCGCGCAACGCCAAGGCCCTGTTCCAGGATCGCGGCGACGAGCGTCTGGGCGGCGGGGTCGCCGAGCTGGGCCCGCGGCAAGGCAAGGTCCATCGCCGTCAGGTAGTAACCCCGCTGGAAGGCGCCATAGGCTTCGTCGATCTTGCCGGTGAAGGGCTTTTCCTCGGGCAGAGCCGGCAATTCGGCTCCCATGCGATCGAACACGGTGACGCCCTTCGAAGGCGCGCTGCCGTCGCTGGCCTTCGGCTTTTCCGGACCGGCCGCTGCCGGTTTGCGCTCCGTATCCTCCGGCAGTACAGCGCCGTTGAAAGGCGTGATCCGCCCGCGCTTCGGCGCGCTGCCCTCGTCGGCCGGCGCAGGCGCGACCGGTTGCTGAGCCGCTGCCGGCGCGACTGCAAGAAGCATCGCGGCGGCAAGGGCTGCGGGCCGGCTGGATTTCAGGAGAGAGCGGATTACCATCGGCAGGTCTTAACCTTCAAACCGTGGCGCTTTTTCGTCAAGCAATGCGTTCACGGCCGCAACCACCGACGGTGCCTGACCGGCCTCACCAAAGACGGCAAGGCGGAGCGCCACGAACTCGGCACCGGTTTCAGCGACCGCAAGCGCGGATTGCGGATCCGTGCCGCCCATGACGATGCAGGGAATTTCGATCATCGACGCCCACCATTCGGCGAGTGCCAGGTTCTTCGGATGCGCCTCCGGCTTTATGTCGCCATCCGTGCGGCCGAAGAAAACGTAATCGGGCCGCAGCTCGCCGATCTCGAGCGCATGGTGACGGTCGGTGGCGTTGCCGCCGCCGACGATCAGCTTCGGCGCGTGCCGCTCGATCGCATCGGCCAGCGCATCCGGACCGCCGGCGATGTGGAGACCGTCCGCCTTCGCCCGTCCGGCGACCCGCGTGTCGCCCTCTATCAAGGCCGCGGCGCCGGCCTGCTGGATCACCGGTACGAGCGCTTCCGCATGCTTCTGGAAATCCGCATCGCTGAGCGCGTATTGCGGCACGATCACCGACGCTACGTCGCCGCCCTTCAGCGCCTCGCCGACGAGCTTCGCGCGTTCCGCGCTATCTGCGATATCCGGAACGACCAGCACGAGGCGGCAGCGGTCTTCAATGTTGCTCATGGGTCAATCCTGGCGATCTCGCTTCGGGCCGGAAGCCGGCACTCGATTTCATTCGGGAAAACCGATAGACGGAGATGACAAAAGGATCAACCGCCGCCAATGCTTCCCGACATCGACTTCTATCTCGTTGCCGTTCCGGCCGTCCTGCTCGTTGGCCTGTCCAAGGGGGGCATGGGCGAGGCCCTGTCGCTGATGGGCGTCCCGATCCTGTCCATGGCCGTTTCGCCCGTACAGGCCGCGGCGCTGCTGCTGCCGATCCTCATCGCCATGGACATCGTTTCCCTTTGGATCTGGCGCAAGCACGGGGATCGGCCAACCCTTGTGATGCTCCTTCCGGGCGCGCTTGCCGGCATCGCCATCGGCTGGGCCACGTCCGCCTATGTGCCCCGCGACGCGCTGAGGCTGATCATCGGGCTCATCACCGTGGTCTTCGTACTGCGCTATGTCTACACCCTGTGGCGCAGCCGCAATGGCGCGCCCATCCAGCCGAAGCCGCAGCGCGCCGGTCCGGCAGCACTCTGGGGCTCCTTCGCCGGGTACGGCAGCTTCGTCGCCCATGCCGGCGGTCCGCCCTTCCAGATATACGCACTGCCGCTGAAGCTCGCGCCGCGCGAATATACCGGCACCATCGTGCGCTTCTTCGCAATCCTCAATGCTGTGAAGCTCATCCCCTATTTCGCCCTCGGCCAACTCGATTTCAGCAATCTCAAGACCTCGGCAACGCTCTTCCCGCTGGCCATGGTCGCGACCGCCTGCGGCGCCTGGATCGTCCGGCGGATGAAGCCGCAGATCTTTTATCCCTTCATGTACACGATGGCCTTCCTCGCCGGCTCGAAGCTCGTATGGGATGGGCTCCGGAGCATCATATCGGGAGGAGTGTAGCCGATGCTGCGGCGCGAAGTGCAATTCCGCACCGCACAATTTTCCTTGCCGCTCCGGGGGAATTCGCCTAACGTCCGCTCATGACGATCGCGGACCCATTCGATGCCATTGCGGATCCGAACCGGCGCCATCTGCTGGAGGAACTCAGGCGCGCGCCAAGGACCGTCAACGAGCTCGCCGAAGGTCTGCCGATCAGCCGGCCCGCCGTCTCCCAGCATCTCAAAGCCCTGCTCGACTGCAAACTGGTATCGGTATCGACCAGCGGCACACGGCGGATCTACGCGATCAACAGGCCGGGCTTCGACCGGCTCAACCTGTGGCTGGACCAATTCTGGTCCTGATGCACTCCGCTCGGCCGTGCAAAGCCGACCGGACCTTGGCCCGGTCAAGCAATGCAATCTATCTTTTCGGGATTGTTTTGACCCTATCGTCGCATCGCCTCTGCAGCTCCGCGCGGCGATGCGTCCCGATGCAATCGGGAATACCGTTCACGCTCAGTGCGTCGAGGAACGGAGTCTTTCGATTTCGTCCTTGATGCGCAGCTTCCGTCGCTTGAGTTCGCTGATCAGTTCGTCCTCGCAGGACGGAGAGTTCAGAGCCTCGTGTAGCTCCTCTTCAAGGACGCCATGTTTTTTCTCAAGCGTTGCAAGATGAGCCTCAATGGTCATTGGCAGTCCCTTCCCTTTAGCTTGCATCCGGCACGCAAATGCCGGATGTTCCATGGTTGAAACCTTTTTACTGTGCCATGCCATTTTTCATTTGTCGAAGGCGAAATGATGACGCCGGGTAACTTCCCGTCGCTAACCAAGATGTGGTAGAGCGACGCAGGAATTTCCGGATCGCGGATCGGCGAAGCCGGGCTTATGGGGATCGCTTTGCATGCCGGACCAGGACCAGGCCGAACTCAGACTGACTATCGCGCGCCTGAGGCAGGAACACGAAGACTACGACGCGGCAATCAACGCGATGATCCAGACGGGCTGCGACGCCTTGCGCGTCCAGCGCATGAAGAAGAAGAAGCTGGCCATCAAGGACAAGATCACCAAGATCGAAGACCAGATCATTCCCGACATCATCGCCTGAAATGGACCGAGACGTGACCGATACTACGCCCCCGCCCGTTGCCATCATCATGGGAAGCCAGTCGGACTGGGAGACGATGAAGAACGCGGCCGACACGCTCGAGGCGCTCGACATCGCCTACGAAGCCCGGATCGTTTCCGCCCATCGCACGCCCGACCGCCTGGTCCGCTTCGCCAAGGGCGCGCGCGACGAGGGGTTCCAGGTGATCATCGCCGGCGCAGGCGGTGCTGCGCATCTTCCCGGCATGTGCGCGGCCATGACGCCGCTTCCGGTCTTCGGCGTTCCGGTCCAGTCGAAAGCGCTTTCCGGCCAGGACAGCCTGCTGTCGATCGTGCAGATGCCGGCCGGCATTCCGGTCGGCACGCTTGCGATCGGCAAGGCGGGGGCCATCAATGCGGCACTTCTGGCCGCCGCCGTGCTCGCGCTCGGTGACGAGGATCTTGCCGACCGTCTCGACGACTGGCGCGAACAGCAGACCGTATCGGTCGCGGAATATCCGGTAGACGAGGCATGAAGACCATCGGCATCATCGGTGGCGGCCAGCTTGGCCGCATGCTGGCCATGGCCGCTGCCCGCCTGAACTTCCGCACCGTGGTGCTCGAGCCGCAGCCGGACTGCCCGGCGGCGCAGGTGGCGAACGACCAGATCGTCGCCGCCTATGACGATCCGCGCGCGTTGGACGAGCTTGCGCGGGTGGCGGATCTCATCACTTACGAATTCGAGAACGTCCCGGTCTCGGCCGCCGAGCAACTCGCCCGTTCGCGGCCGGTCTTTCCGCCGCCGAAGGCGCTGGAAGTGGCACAGGACCGCCTCGCCGAGAAGCGCTTCATCAACGGCTGCGGCATCGCCACCGCCGGGTTCCAACCCGTCGACAGCCAGACCGACCTCGAGGCCGCCCTTGCGGACTTCGGCGGCGCCGGCGTGCTCAAGACCCGCCGGCTCGGCTACGACGGCAAGGGCCAGCGCGTCTTTCGTTCCGCTGCCGACGATCCGGCCGGCGCCTATGTCGCGCTCGGACAGGTACCGCTGATCCTCGAAAGCTTCGTGCCGTTCGACCGGGAGATCTCGGTCATCGCCGCACGCGCGGCCGACGGCACGACCGCCTGTTTCGATCCTGCCGAGAATGTGCATCGCAACGGCATTCTCCACACCTCGACCGTGCCCGCATCCGTCGGTCCGTCAGCCACGGAGGCCGCCCGCAAGGCGGCAACCGCCATCCTCGACGCGCTCGGCTATGTCGGCGTCATCGGTGTCGAGTTCTTCGTTCTGGCCGACGGCGGCGTCGTCGCAAACGAGATCGCGCCGCGCGTACACAATTCCGGCCACTGGACGGAGGCCGCCTGCGTCGTTTCGCAGTTCGAGCAGCATATCCGCGCGATTGCAGGCCTGCCCCTCGGCGACCCGTCGCGCCATTCGGATTGCGTGATGCAGAACCTGGTCGGCGACGACATCGCCCGCGTTCCGGACTTGCTTGCCGAGCGCAATGTGTTCCTTCATCTCTACGGCAAGGCCGAGGCGCGGCCCGGCCGCAAAATGGGGCACTTCACCCGCCTGCTCTGACGGGGACGCCACGGAAGGCGGGGACAGGCGGCAAAATCCCCGGCACGCGGTTGACACGATTGGGTCGACACGGTATGTGCCTGCCTACTTGAACAGCGCGCTGAACGGCGCGCTTTTGATTGTTGGAATTACCGGGCGAATTTTCGTTCCCCGAAACCTGCGGATCAGGAAAAATGAAGATCAAGAATTCGCTCAAGTCCCTGAAGACCCGTCACCGCGAAAACCGCCTGGTTCGTCGCAAGGGCCGCGTCTACATCATCAACAAGCTGAACCCGCGCTTCAAGGCACGCCAGGGCTGATGCTTGCTGCAGGCCGTGCCTGCAGCGCCGCGCGTCTTGGCGGATGCGCAAAGATCGTACCACTTGGGTGACTGCACGTTTCCCGAAGCGGCAGCGATCCGAGGAAAACTGGAATACGGCGGCTTGCTCGCCGATTTCCCAAAATTGATTTGATCTTGTTTCATGGCGGGCTACGATGTCCGCCATGCGTGTTTTTGTGAACTTGATTCTGGCATCTCTTGCCATGACAGCCGCCGCGGTGGCGGCCGCCGCGCCGCTCAGCGCGGCAGAGCCCGCGCCTCAGGCCGAGGTCGCTGCCCTCACCACTCCCAAAGAGCGTGTCGACGCCCTCTTCGCCGATCTCAAGAAGGAAGGCGATGAGGACAAGGCCCGGCAGGTAGCCGAACGCATCCGCCTCGAATGGCAGGATTCCGGCAGCGCGACCGTGAATCTCCTGATGCAATGGGCCAGCAAGGCGATTGCCGATGAGAAGCAGACGGCGGCGCTCGACCTTCTCGACCAGGCGATCGCTCTCGCCCCCGACTATGTCGAAGGCTGGAACCGCCGCGCCACGCTGCACTACCAGATGGGCAACTTCCGCAAGTCGATGTCCGACATAAATCATGTCCTTGCCCTGGAGCCCCGCCATTTCGGTGCGCTCGCCGGCATGGCCACCATGCTCGAGGCCGCCGGGAAGGATGAACTTGCCATGCGCGCATGGCAGCAATTCCTCGACATCTACCCCTCCGACCGGAAGGCGCAGGAGCAACTCGGCGAGCTCGCGGAAAAGCTTGCCGGCAGCCGCACGTGACCGGCACTCGTTAAAAAATGCCCCTCATCCGGCCTGCCGGCCACCTTCTCCCCGCAAGCGGGGCGAAGGGAACGAGCGGCAGGCTCCCATCCCTCCTCGGCCGTTGACAATGGCGCAAGGAACGTAGGGAGGGGACGAAGTTGGCGCCGCGAGTCCCTTCGCCCCGCTTGCGGGGAGAAGGTGCCGGCAGGCGGATGAGGGGCAGTTTCGAAATGCGCTCGCTCGAACCGCGGCGGCTCAGATGCCCGATTGGCCGTCCGAGCCGATATAGGCGATGCGCAGCATGTTGGTGGCGCCGGGGGTACCGAGCGGCACGCCGGCGGTAACGATGATGCGGTCTCCCGGCTTGCCGAAGCCTTCCGTCGAGACGATTCGACAGGCGCGGTTGACCATATCGTCGAGGTCGGTCGCGTCCTCTGTGACGACACAGTGCAGCCCCCAGACCACGGAAAGGCGGCGGGCCGTCTGGACGATCGGCGAAAGCGCGATGACAGGCACCTGGGGGCGCTCGCGCGCCGCGCGCAGGCCGGTGGTGCCAGAGGAGGTGTAGGTCACGATTGCGGCAAGCTTGAGCGTCTCGGCGATCTGGTGAGCGGCAAGCGAAATGGCGTCCGCGCCCGTTGCCTCCGGCGGCGTGCGCTGAGCGTAGATGATCCCCGGATAATGCGGATCGCGCTCGACGTTGCTGGCGATCGACGCCATGGTCGAAACCGCCTCGACGGGGTACTCGCCGGAGGCGGATTCGGCCGAAAGCATCACCGCATCGGCACCCTCGAACACGGCGGTAGCCACGTCCGACACTTCTGCGCGCGTCGGCACAGGCGAGGAGATCATCGATTCGAGCATCTGCGTGGCGACGACGACCGGCTTGCCGGCTCGCCGGCAGGCACGCGTCAGTTGCTTCTGAAGTCCCGGTACGGATTCGAGCGGCATTTCGACGCCCAGGTCGCCGCGTGCCACCATCAGCGCATCCGAAAGCTCGATGATCTCGTCTATCCGCTCGATCGCCTGCGGCTTCTCGATCTTCGACATCAGTCCAACGCGGCCGCGGGCGATCTTGCGAACCTCGGCAAGGTCCTCAGGGCGCTGGATGAAGGAAAGCGCCACCCAATCGACCTCTCCCGTCGCCAGCACGGCGTCGAGGTCGACGCGGTCCTTGTCCGTCAGCGCGCCGACGCCAAGCAGGGTATCGGGCAGGCTGACGCCCTTGCGATCCGAAATCCGCGTGCCGGAAACGACCGTGGTGACGATGCTCTTGCCGTCGGTCTTTTCGGCGCGCAGATGCAGCTTGCCATCGTCGATGAGCAGGCGATGGCCGGGCTTCACCGCTTCGAGGATCTCCGGATGCGGAAGATAGACGCGGCGGCTGTCGCCGGGCACGTCGCGGTTGTCGAGCGTGAAGGTCTGGCCGATCTTGAGCTCGACCTTGCCTTCGGCAAACTTTCCGACGCGCAGCTTCGGCCCCTGCAGATCGGCGAGGATGCCGATCGGACGGCCGCAGCGCGCCTCGACCACACGGATCCGCTCGATCAGCGTGCGCATGACCTCATGGCTTGCATGGCTCATGTTGATACGGAACAGATCGGCCCCCGCCTCGTGCAGCTTCTGAATCATCTGCTCGTCGGCCGATGCCGGCCCGAGCGTCGCGAGGATTTTGACTTTCCTGTTCCGTCTCATCAATTCTGGCTTTCCTGCGTGCCGGGCGTGTCGGAAAGCTGAACCATCCAGCTTCCCTGCCGCCCCGTGTCGTATTCCTTGAATCCCATGCGCTGGAAGCCGCGGGCGAAGCAGTCCTGCACGCCGACGATCTTGAACTCGTTCTCGGCCACGCACATGTTGACATCGCCGGTCCAACGGCCGCCCTTGGCCGCATCTTCCGCGTAGAGATAATAATATCGGGACTGAAGTTCGCCCTCGATCAGCGTGGCGCAGGTCGTCGCCGGAACCTGCCACCAGCCTTCCGTCACCCAGCCTTCCTTGGCCCGATAACCGATTGCCACGCCGACCAGAGTCTGCGTCCCGTTGCAGACTCGAAAATCGGCGCGGGCATCGCCGGCAGAGAGAAATGAAGCGGAAATTGCCAAGGAAAACAGGAGGATGGATCCAAACGTCATCGACCCCGGCTTCACTCTGGAAAAAGGATATCTAGACACGGCTTCCTACGGAACTCCGTTTTGATTTGCGTGGCACTTTCTTGCGACGCCCAGCCCCGAAAGTCAACGCAACTCTAATCGATTATAATCGTCATTCCTGTGACGGAACGGCATAAGAGCTTCGCGTTTTTCTTGCGAATGGCGGCTTTGCGTGCAATCAGGTGGGTACCTTCAGCCTGGCAGGAGCGGAATGCAGCACTACTCTCCTTACGAGATCACCGGGGGCGATCCGGCAAAGGGTCTCGTGCTGGTTGCCGACCATGCAATGAACCGGCTGCCGCCGGAATATGGCCGGCTTGGCCTGCCCGAAAGCGCCTTCGAGCGTCACATCGCCTACGATATTGGCATCGAACCGCTGACGCGGCAATTGTCGGCCGCACTTGACGCGCCGGCCGTGCTCGGCTGTTTCTCGCGCCTCCTGATCGATCCGAATCGCGGCGAAGACGACCCCACCCTGATCATGAAGATTTCCGATGGCGCGATCGTTCCGGGCAACCACCCGATCTCGGACGAGGAGTGGCAGAACCGCATAAGGCGCTTTCACCGCCCCTATCACGAGGCCGTATCCGAGACCATCGCCCGGTCCGCCGCCGCCGGCGGAAGAGCGCCTCTCGTCATCTCCCTGCATTCCTTCACGCCCTTCTGGAAGGGCGTGGCACGCCCCTGGCATGCCTCGGTTCTCTGGGACAACGACCCTCGCGCCGTGTTTCCGCTGATCGAACGGCTGGAGGCGGCCGGCG
Source organism: Ensifer sp. D2-11 (assembly GCF_054161295.1). Taxonomy (NCBI): domain Bacteria; kingdom Pseudomonadati; phylum Pseudomonadota; class Alphaproteobacteria; order Hyphomicrobiales; family Rhizobiaceae; genus Ensifer; species Ensifer sp. D2-11. The sequence goes on along the minus strand of NZ_CP096433.1, from coordinate 229,977 downwards.
ACATCGTCGTCGGCAACAACGAGCCCTATGACGGTGCGCTGCGTGGCGATACCATGTACCGGCACTGCATGGCTCCCGGGATTGCGCATGCGCTGATAGAGGTCCGCCAGGACCTGATCGCCGATGCCGCGGGCGCCGCCGCCTGGGCGGAACGTCTGACGCCCATCCTTGCGGCGCTCAACGGTCTGCCGGAGCTTCATGCCTACCATCGCCACCCGTCCCGTACGGGTGCTTACAGCGACTGAAGAAGAGGAGGCCACACCGATGAGCGAAATCAGCCCGGAACAGCGCACCGCTTTCGAGGCCGCGGCCTTCCGCCGGCTGCTCGAGCATCTGCGCGAACGCAGCGACGTCCAGAACATCGACCTGATGAACCTCGCCGGCTTCTGCCGCAATTGCCTGTCGAATTGGTATCGCGAGGCGGCGGAGGCTTCCGGCGTGCCGATGAGCAAGGAGGAGTCCCGGGAGATCGTCTACGGCATGCCCTATGAGGAATGGCGGACGCAGAATCAGGGTGAGGCCTCGCCCGAGCAGAAAGCCGCGTTCGAGCGCAATCGCCCGAAGGAGTAGGACCTGCGCGGGAAATGCCTGTGTTGTTGCGCAATCGCCCTTGACCTCGGCGGCCGTTCACGGCAGTTCACACCACCCGGAAAATTCATCCCCACAAGGAGACGACCATGTCGGATGCTCACGGCATTGCCCGCGACCAGCTTCGCGCTTTCATCGAACGGATCGAACGGCTGGAAGAAGAGAAGAAGACCATCGCCGACGACATCAAGGATGTCTATGGCGAGGCAAAATCGATGGGCTTCGATGCCAAGATCCTGCGCAAGGTGATATCGATCCGCAAGCAGGACGCCGACGAGCGCATGGAACAGGAAGCGATTCTCGACACCTATCTGCAGGCGCTGGGCATGATCCCTGCCGTCGAAGCCGAGGACGCAGCCTGACGACTCAGCAAAAAGCCCGCCGGCGGACTGACCTGGCGGGCTTTTTATGTTTAGGCGGCAAGCGAAGGTTCAGTTTGTGCTGAACTTCTTCACTTCCATGAAGTTGACGGCGCTGCCGCTGAAGCGCGCCGTATCGACCGCTCCGCTATTGCTGGTAAAGCCGGCCGCATAAACGGTCGTCGGAGCGACGCGGAGCGACTTGCTGACGAAGCGCGGCGCCTTGACCGGCTTCGACAGGGTCGCCACACGGCCCGCCGAAAGTGCCCACTCGGAAATGATCTTCTTCGTCAGTTTAGGTTCCGTGCGGACAGAAGACCGGCTCTTCGCCTCGGCATCCTGCCTCTTGGGACGTGCGCCCTTCGAGGGAGCGTCGGCCTCCGTGTCGAAGACGCTGTCGAAGATCGCCTCACGTGAAGCGGAACCCGGCTGCGGCGCATAGGCGGCGACCTCGATCGCCGGAGAAAATGCAGGCGTCCGATCCTCGCTGGTCGGCGCGGCGAGGGCCACGCGTGTGCCGGCTGCCGGCGGCTGTGCCGCGGAAGCGAGCGCAGGCCGATCCGCGGAAGCGGGAATAGTGACCTCGGCGTGAGCCACGGCCGCGAGTGCCTCTTCGCCGGCCGGACGCATTCCAGGCACCGGCACGAAGCCGAACTCCTGAGCCTGGCCGTCGGCGGAGGCGACGAGCGTCTCGTTGGCGATCAGAGCGTTCATGTCGCGACGGTCGAGCATTTGCGGAACCGGAACCTTGAGCGCGCTCAGATCCGCGAATTCCGAAGGCACGGCCGTCGTCGGCTGCATGGCGGCTGCCAGCGCCTCCTGGGCACTGTTCTTCTCCGGCGCGACGAGTGCAACCGCTACGCCGCCATCAGCCGGGGTTTCCTTGAATGCCGGTCGCACGGCCGGCACCGGTGCGTTGATATCCTGTTCGGCAGGCGCCGCGGTGGAACCGGCAACGCCGGGAAGCGCATCCCGGGCCGCCGGCGCGGATGCGGTCTGAACCTTGGCCGGAGCTTCCTCTTCGGCGCCGCCGGCAGCGATTGCCGCGGGTTCTTCATCCTCGTCGCCGCCTCCGCCGAAGAGCGCAGCGAACAGGTTGCGGCGCTTGCCGGTATCGCCCGGACCCTTGGCGCCGCCGCCTGCGACCTCGATCGCCGATGCGCCGACGCGGCGCTTGTAATCGGCCACCGCCTGCTCATAGCCCGGCAGCGGCCTGCCGTCGGAGGGAATATGCATGGTCTTGCCGTCCGGGAAGAGCCGCGCGAGTTCGTTGCGCGTCATGCGCGGCCAGGCTCGCACGCCACCGACGTCCATATGGACGAAGGGCGAACCGGAAGTCGGATAATAGCCGACGCCGCCCACCTGGAACTTCATGCCGACCTCGCGCAGCGTCTTGAGCTTCACGTCCGGTATATAGAAGTCCATCGCCTTGCCGAGCATGTGCTGGCTCTTCTTCGCGACGCCCTTCGACCGCGACCTCAGCATGCCGTTCGTGGCGGGGGAGCGATAGGCGGAAACGACATGGATGTAGTCGCGCGAACCGCTCTTCTGGTAAACTTCCCAGACGAGATCGAGCAGGCGCGGGTCCATTTTGGTCGGCTCGTTTCGCCGCCAGTCGCGCAGGAAGCGATTGATCTGCTGCAGACCCTTCTGATCGTAGCGACCGTTGCGCTTGTAGGTGATCTGCGCCTTTTCCTTGGTGTGGATGAAATAGAGCTTGAGGGTGCGTGTCTGGCCGGCGGCCTCGACCGGAGGCGCCATGCCGGGTGTGACAAGGGAGCAAACCAGCGCGATGGACGCCAGGACCTGGGGCGCCTTTCGAGCGACCGCCGAGCAGAGTCTGCGCGCAAAGGAACCGACTGGTTCCTCCAAACCGAACAAATTTGGCATTCAATCCCCGTCCGACGGACAACCGTGCTTTGCTGTCTCAGATGACTGTCAAATAAGGTGACAGCATGGCAATTATGCCACAGTGTTCACCGCCCCTTATAATATAGTGAACAGTTTGCTAACAAGGTCTAAACGGCGGTGAACGATTTGCACGGCAAATGAGGTGTGAATGCGTCGATTTTATGCCGCTTCACGCAGGGGATTGTCGGGATCGATGCCGTAATCCTTGAGTTTGCGATAGAGAGTCGAGCGCCCGATTCCCAATTTGCGCGCCACTTGGCTCATCTGGCCGCGGTAGAATTTCAGGGCAAACCGAATCAGTTCCTCCTCGACCTCGGCGAGCTTCCTGACCTCGCCGCCTTCGCTGAGGCTGGCGATGGCGTTCTCCAGACGGCCTTCCGGGGTCTGCTCGGAATGCGCCGGTTGTTCCCGCGCGCCGGCATCGGCCTGGGCGGCGGCGAGCTGACCGGAGGCGGGACGACGTTCCGGGCCGGCTTCCCCCCAGGAGAGACCGGAGCGGTCGGCAACGATGTAGCCCGGTATCTGGGTGGCGACCTGCGGAAAATCCCTGACCGTGAGTTCGTGGCCGTCAGCAAGCACGACGGCGCGGAAGATCGCGTTTTCGAGCTGGCGGATATTGCCCGGCCAGTCATAGGACGTCAGCAGCGCCATGGCACCGCTCGATACCGTCAGCCGCTGATCGAGTCTCTGCTCGGCGGAGAAGCGCTCGACGAAGGCGCGTACCAGAACGGGGATATCCTCCTTGCGCCGGCGCAGCGCCGGAATGGTGATCGGGAAGACGTTCAGCCGATAGTAGAGATCTTCGCGGAACCGGCCCTCGCGAACCTCGGTGATAAGGTCCTTATTGGTGGCCGAGATGAGGCGCACATTCACCTTCTGCGGCTGACGCGCCCCGATCGTCTCGATCTCGCCCTGCTGGACGGCGCGCAGCAGCTTGACCTGTACGTCGAGCGGAAGATCGCCGATTTCGTCCAGAAAGAGGGTGCCGCCGTCGGCATCGACGAACTTGCCGCTGTGCTTTTCGCTCGCGCCCGTAAACGCTCCCTTCTCATGGCCGAAGAGAATGCTCTCGACGAGATTGTGGGGGATCGCGCCGCAATTGACGGTGACGAAAGGCTTCGCCGCCCGGTCGCTCGCCGCCTGGATGGCGCGGGCCACCATTTCCTTGCCGACGCCCGACTCGCCCTCGAGCACGATCGGGATGTTCGACTGAGCAGCGCGGCGCGCGAGATCGATGACGCGGATCATCGCCGGGCTCGCCGAGACGATATCGTCGAAACCGACGGCCCCGCCACGCGGACGCCGCGCGGTTTTGACCTTGCCGTCACGACTCGCCATCTTCAGTGCGTTGCCCAAGGCGATCGACAGCCGCTCCGGCGAAACCGGCTTGACGAGGAAATCGAAGGCGCCGGCCTGCATCGCCTGGACCACCGTCTCGATGCCGCCCTGCCCTGTCTGGACGATGACCGGGATGTCGATGCCACGCTCGGCGAGCGCCTCGAGAAGGCCGTGCCCGTTCATTTCCGGCATCAGAAGATCGAGCAGGATGACGTTGATGATGCCGCCTTTGCGCTGCAGGAGTTCGAGCCCGCTGCGCCCGTTGTCGGCGAGATGCGCGACATGGCCCAGCCGCTCGATCATGTTCGTCAGCAGCCGCCGCTGCACCGGATCGTCGTCGATGACAAGAATATGGGATGTCACGAAAGCCTCCTGCTTGGGACACGCGGGGTACTTTTGGCCAGCATCATGTGCCAAATCATACCGGCCATTCGTCCCACAAACGGCTGAACATCCTGTTTTGAGAAATGCTTGCATTTTATCCATCGCGGGCGGTAGCAATGGGCGCCATGCCGTTGCCTCGCTTCAGGGTTAAGGCCTGTTCAAAACGAGAGAACCGACGATGAATTTTGCCTCGCCACGTCTCGCCGCCTCCGGGCAATCCCTCCTGCGCGCCACGCTGGTCAACTCGGGGGCCGATCAGGCTACCGCGGCGCCGGCCGAGCTCGGCGAGCTGCCGTCCTGGCGGCTCACGGACCTCTACCTCTCACCCTCTTCCGAGGAATTCCGCTCGGACCTCGCGAAGGCGGATGCCGACGCGATCGCCTTCGAAGCGAAGTGGAAGGGCAAGCTGAAGGAGGCTGCCGGCCGAACCGGTGATCAGGGCATCGGCGCGGCCGTGAAGGAATTCGAGGCGCTGGACGACCTCATGGGCCGCATCGCCTCCTTTGCCGGACTTACCTATTTTTCCGATACGTCCAATCCGGCGAACGGAAAGCTCTACGGCGACGTCCAGTCGAAGCTTACCGACATATCGGCGCATCTCCTGTTCTTCTCGCTGGAACTCAACCGCATCGACGACAAGGTGATCGACGACGCCCTCACGACCGACAGCCTTGCCGCCCACTATCGGCCCTGGATTCTGGACCTGCGCAAGGACAAGCCCTATCAGCTCGACGACAGGCTGGAGCAGCTTTTCCTCGAAAAGTCGATGACCGGCGCAAACGCCTTCAACCGGCTCTTCGACGAGACGATCGCATCGCTGACCTTTTCGGTGGACGGCAAGGAGCAGCCGCTGGAAGTGACGCTCAACCTTCTGCAGGACCCTTCGGTCGAGGTGCGCAAGAAGGCCGCGCTCGCGCTTGCGGAGACCTTCAAGGCGAATATCCGCACCTTTACCCTCGTCACCAATACGCTTGCAAAGGACAAGGAAATCTCCGACCGCTGGCGCGGTTTCGAGGATATCGCCGACAGCCGCCATCTCGCCAACCGGGTGGAGCGTGAGGTCGTGGATGCTCTGGCCGCATCGGTAAAGGCCGCCTACCCCCGGCTCTCGCACCGCTACTATGCGATGAAGGCCAAGTGGCTCGGCATGGAGCAGATGGATTTCTGGGACCGGAACGCGCCTCTGCCGGAAACGCCGAACGCGCTTATTCCCTGGAACGAAGCCAGGGACACGGTCCTTTCCGCCTATCACGCCTTCGCCCCGGAAATGGCGGCGATCGCGCGGCGCTTCTTCGACGATGGCTGGATCGACGCGCCGGTGCGACCCGGCAAGGCGCCGGGCGCTTTCGCGCATCCGACCGTCCCTTCCGTGCACCCCTATGTTCTGGTCAACTACATGGGCAAGCCGCGCGACGTGATGACGCTCGCTCACGAACTCGGGCACGGCGTCCATCAGGTCCTTGCGGGCGCGCAGGGCGCGCTGATGGCCTCGACGCCGCTGACGCTTGCGGAAACCGCATCCGTGTTCGGCGAGATGCTCACCTTCCGCGCGCTCCTCGACCGGACGAAGGACAAGCGCGAGCGCAAGGCGATGCTTGCGCAGAAGGTCGAGGACATGATCAACACGGTCGTCCGGCAGATCGCCTTCTACGATTTCGAGCGCAAGGTGCATACGGCTCGCAAGGAAGGCGAACTGACGGCCGAGGACCTGGGGCGGATATGGCTGTCGGTGCAGAGCGAAAGCCTCGGCCCGGCGATCCGGCTTTCTGAGAGCTACGAGACCTACTGGGCCTATATCCCCCACTTCATCCATTCGCCCTTCTACGTCTATGCCTATGCCTTCGGCGATTGCCTGGTGAACTCCCTCTATGCCGTCTATCAGAACGCCGAGCGCGGCTTCCAGGAGAAGTATTTCGAGATGCTGAAGGCGGGCGGCACGAAGCATCATTCCGAACTTCTGGCGCCCTTCGGGCTCGACGCCACCGATCCGTCGTTCTGGGCACAGGGCCTGTCGATGATTGAAGGGCTCATCGACGAACTGGAGGCGCTTGATAAGGCGTGACCCGCTCGGGCCTTGGTGGCCCCGTCGGACCGAATTGACAGCGACCGACCTCGATGATCGAACACGCGCCCTATGTCCTCTTCCGGGACGACAGCGAGAACCGCACGACGGTTTTCGCCGAGCCTTTACGCGTCATCACGGCACGGACGAGGGCTGAGTTCCACCGCGGTCTTGGCGAAATCGACGCGGCCCATCGTGCCGGCAAATGGATCGCGGGCTTCATGGCCTACGAAGCGGGCCATCTTTTCGAGAAGAAACTGGCCTCCTTCGCGCCGGAGAACCGGGAAACACCGCTGATGTCCTTCGGCGTCTTCGACGCGCCGGCGGAGGACCATCCGCTTGCGGTGCCGCAGCGGCGCACCGAAAACGAACCCTTCCTCCTGGAGCCTCGCGCCGGCTGGGATTTTCCTGCTTATCGCCAGCGCTTCGAAAAGCTGCACCGGCACCTGCGCCAGGGCGATTGCTACCAGGCGAACCTGACCATGCCGATCCACGCGCGCTGGTCCGGCGATCCGCTCGCCGCCTTCTGGTCGCTGATCGAGCGTCAGCCGGTCAAATACGGCGCACTCGTCGCCCTCGACGGTCCGGTCCTGCTGTCGCGCTCGCCCGAGCTTTTCTTCCGGGTCGACGCCGACGGCTGGATAGAGACGCATCCGATGAAGGGCACAGCGCGGCGCGGCTCGAGCCCTGATGAGGATGACGCGATCATCGCAGCGATGCGTGCCGACGAGAAGACGCAGGCCGAAAACCGCATGATCGTCGACCTTCTGCGCAACGACATCTCCCGCGTCACCGAAGTCGGCACACTCGACGTGCCTAAGCTCTTCGACATCGAGACCTATCCGACGGTCCACCAGATGGTCAGCCACGTCAGGGCGAAGCTTCTGCCCGATATCGGCATCGCCGACATATTCGCTGCGCTCTTTCCCTGCGGCTCCGTTACCGGCGCGCCGAAGATGCGGGCGATGGAAATACTGCACGATCTGGAGTCCGGGCCGCGTGACGCCTATTGCGGCGCGATCGGTTACATCGCCCCGAACCGCACGATGCGCTTCAATGTCGCGATCCGCACCATATCCCTCTTTACCGGGGGCCGGGCTGTGTTCAATGTCGGCGGCGGCATCGTCTTCGATTCCAAGGCCGAGGCAGAGTACGAGGAATGCCTGTTGAAGGCCCGCTTTGCCGTCGGCGATGCCGAGATCGCCCGATGACCGGTTTTTCCCTGATCGAGACGCTGCGCTACGAACCGGAGCATGGCTTCACGAGGCTGCGGCTGCACCTGGCGCGGCTGACGCGCTCCGCCAGGCGTCTCGGCTTTACGGGTGCGGCCGCAGCCGAGTCGGCGCTGGGGCGAGCCGTTTCGGGCGCGCGGGCGCCGCTGCGCGTGCGCCTCACGCTCGACCGCGACGGCAGCATCGACCTGACGACGGCACCATTCGTGCCGCTTGCCGAAGGCGCGGCGTGGCGGGTGCGGATCGCCTCGACGCGGCTCGACTCTCACGACCGGCTGCTCCGGATGAAGACCACGCGTCGGAGCCGCTACGAGGCGGCACGCAGCGAGTTTTCCGCGGCGGAGGCCGACGAGGTGATCCTGCTCAACGAAAAGGGGGAAGTCTGCGAGGGCACGATAACTTCGGTCTTTCTCGATGACGGCAGCGGTTACTTGAAGACGCCGCCGATCGCCTGCGGCCTTCTCGCCGGCGTTCTGCGCACGGAGCTCATCTGCCAGCGGCGGGCACGGGTGGAGCGGTTGGCTCCCGCCGACCTCGCAAGCGGCCGTCTTTACATCGGCAATTCCCTAAGGGGTCTGATCCGGGCTGAACTCACGGTCTGATCCGGGCAGCGTATGACGCTTGACGCGATCGCGCCCTTCACGCTTGGCGATGTAAAGCGCCTCGTCCGCGCGTGAATAGATGTCGCCGACGCTGTCGCCCTCGCGATACTCAGCAAGCCCCACCGAACAGGTGTAGAAGAACTCCGGTATGTTCGAGAGCGGCCTGGCGTTGCGGATCTTGTCCAGCAGCCTGTCGAGGATGAGATTCGCTTCGCCCACGGTGGTGTCCGGCAGGATCAGCATGAATTCCTCGCCGCCGATACGACCGAAGCAATCGGAGCGCCGGACGAACTCCTGCATCTGGCGGGCGAAGTCGAGCAGCACTTCGTCGCCCCGGTGATGGCCGTAGCGATCGTTGATCGCCTTGAAATAGTCGATGTCGATGATCGCCACGCATCCCCACATGTGCGGGTTCTCGGCGCAGTTCCGGATGAACTCATTGAGTCTCTCCATCGTATAACGCCGGTTGGGCACGCTGGTGAGTTCGTCCACCTGCGAGGCACGCAGGGCGAAATCGCGGTCCTGGCGAAGCTTGCGCTCCCCTGCGCGTACGTCCGTCATGTCAACGGCGATGCAGAGCATCCAGCCTTTCTGGTCCACGGTCTCCGTCATCCAAAGCCAGCGGCCGTCGTGGAGATCGGTCTCGACGGTGCGGAACGGCACCTTGCCGCGCCTGTGGACCGTAGCGGCGATCCAGGCTTCGAGGTCGTCGGTCTTGAGGACGGTGCCCCTGCCCGCGGCATGGTTGCGACGCATGATCTCCGCCCAGGTCGGCGCCTCGTCTTCCCCGACGTGATAGGCGGACCGAAAGGCTTCATTGGCGTAGCGCAGTCGATCATGCGGGTCATAGAGCGCGATCAACACCGGTGTTGCGGCTTGCAGGCCCATCAGGGCCTTGAGGTGATCACCAGTCACGGTCGGGCTGCTCCAGGAAAATATCAATCAGCACGCGAAACTATAGCACGAGGTGCTTGTGGCAAACTGCCCGGATCGTGGTTTTCTGATCGAATCGACCTGAAATCATGACCATATCGGTCCGTCATCGCGACCCTGTCGAAGACAGCCGGTTAAGCAAAGTCTCAAGTGCCGGGTTGACGGGCCGGCTCTTTATTGTGACAGGAAACTGTGCTCTACAGCGCCGCGCATCTATCCAGACGTGCAAAGCCGCTGCAGCGCTTCTTGTTGCCTGCGTGAATCTGCCCGACCATGCAGGCCCCGCCAGGAATTCGAGGCTCGCTTTGCGCGCATGCAAGCATCGCTCAGGGACGTTTTCTCAGGAGAAAGACAAAAATGGCAGACACCACCTACCCGGTTTACGGTGAGATCACCGGCCCGATCGTGATGATCGGCTTCGGTTCGATCGGTCACGGCACCCTGCCGCTGATCGAGCGCCACTTCAAATACGACAAGAACCGGTTGATCGTGGTGGAGCCCCGTGAGGATGCCAAGGACACGGAGATCTTCGTGCGCCACGGCGTGCGTCACGTGCGCGCGGCCGTCACCAGGGACAACTACAAGGAACTGCTGAAGCCGCTTTTGACCGAAGGCGGCGGCCAGGGCTTCTGCGTCAATCTCTCGGTCGACACCTCTTCGCTCGACATCATCAAACTCTGCCGCAAGCTCGACGTGCTCTACGTCGACACGGTCATCGAGCCCTGGCTCGGCTTCTACTTCGACGCGGAAATGGACAATGCCGCGCGCACGAACTACGCGCTGCGCGAAACCGTTCGCCGCGAAAAGGAAAAGAACCCGGGCGGCACGACCGCCGTTTCGACCTGCGGCGCCAATCCCGGCATGGTTTCCTGGTTCGTCAAGAAGGCCCTCCTCAACCTCGCCGACGATCTCGGACTGAAATACGAGGAACCGCACCAGGACGACCGTGAAGGCTGGGCGAAGCTGATGAAGAAAGCGGGCGTCAAGGGCGTCCACATCGCCGAGCGCGATACCCAGCGCGCGAAGCACCCGAAGCCGCTCAATGTATTTTGGAACACCTGGTCGGTCGAAGGCTTCATTTCCGAAGGGTTGCAGCCGGCCGAACTCGGCTGGGGCACCCACGAGAACTGGATGCCGAAGAACGCCAAGAAGCACAAGAAGGGCTGCAAGGCGGCGATCTACCTGGAGCAGCCCGGTGCCAACACCCGCGTGCGCAGCTGGTGCCCGACGCCCGGCCCGCAATACGGCTTCCTCGTCACCCACAACGAATCGATCTCGATCGCCGACTTCTTCACCGTCCGCGACAAGGACGGCGAGGTCTCCTACCGCCCGACCTGCCACTACGCCTATCATCCGGCCAACGATGCCGTTCTCTCGCTGCACGAGATGTTCGGCAACGGCGGCAAGGCGCAGCCGGAACTGCACGTCCTGGACGAGCATGAGCTCGTAGACGGGGTCGACGAGCTCGGCGTGCTGCTCTACGGCCATGCCAAGAATGCCTACTGGTACGGCTCGCGTCTCTCCCTGGAGGAAACCCGCCGCATCGCGCCCTACCAGAACGCCACCGGCCTGCAGGTCACGAGCGCCGTTCTTGCCGGCATGGTCTGGGCTCTTGAGAACCCTAAGGCCGGCATCGTCGAAGCCGACGAGATGGACTACAAACGCTGCCTGGAAGTGCAGATGCCTTATCTCGGCCCCGTCGAGGGGCACTACACCGACTGGACACCGCTCGATGGGCGCCCGGGCCTTTTCCCGGAAGACATCGACTCGAAGGACCCCTGGCAGTTCAGGAACATTCTCGTCCGCTGAGGTTCACGCGACGAAGCACGCCCTGTCGGCCCGGAGCAGTCCTGCTCCGGGCCTTTTCTTTTGCGAATGTCGAGCGCGCCGCGCGCATGCCCGCTCTTGCTTTCAACTCATGATCGCGGCATGTTTCGCGCACTGCAGCACCGCGTGTCTCAAAAGACGCACAACGGTCGCTGCGGTGCTTTGAAACGCCGCACAATTGCCCCTGGATCGGTTCCGATCCGCGCAATTATGCGGTAGAGCGGGGACAGGAAAGTATGAAGCGGTTTTGCGTTCGCATCCCGCTCAACTCGTGACGCGGGAGAAACGCCGATGAAGCCATTCGCCATCCTCACCCTCCTGGCAACTGCCGCCGCGCTGGCATCCTGTCAGTCTCAGCCTCGGGAACTCCGGCCAATGTCTTCGGCGCCGCAGGCGACGGGTGTCGAGGGTTCCTGGGTCGATCCGAACGGCATCGTCTCCACTTTCGCAGGCGGTACCTTCTCGACGCGCACGACCGACACGAACCAGCTTCTCGCCTCCGGCAACTATGTAAACGTCAGCCCGACGCTGGTGGAAATCAACATGACGTCGCTGGTGCGCAACACCCAGTCCAAGGTCAACTGTGCGCTGGCAACGCCGGCGCAGCTGAACTGTACGACGGACTCCGGCGCACAGTTCTCGCTGGCGCGCCGCGGCTGAGGCCTCCGGCCCCACGAGCAAGGCCCCTAGATCACGATGTTTTTAGGTCGGGTCGGCCTAAAAACATGAACGTGATCGATTCCTAGAAGTTGAGACGCGGGATGCGGGCGGAAAACCGCGCACACTTTTCCTCATCCCGCTCTCCAGCGGGGCCTTTTTTCTCTTCGAGTGGGCTTAACCTTATCTGAAATCCGGCAAAGAAGGCATGCGTTTGCGGCTTGAAGTCGATCTCGACTGGTGAAAACATCCGCTACAGCGCGGCGCGTCTTACCTGGAACTCGGCCGACAGCACACAGGAGCAGACCATGATCAGACACATGCGGACGGGCCTCTTTGCCGCTTCCCTTCTCGCGCTCTCGTCGGGCGCAGCTTTTGCCGATTATGAATTGAACATCCTGCACATCAACGACCTTCATTCGCGCATCGAATCGATCAACAAATTCGATTCGACCTGCTCGGCCGAGGAAGAGGGCAAGAACGAGTGCTTCGGAGGCGTCGCCCGCCTCAAGACGCTGATAGACCAGAAGCGCCAGGAACTGACGGGCAAGAACGTGCTTCTGCTCAACGCCGGCGACAACTTCCAGGGCTCGCTCTTCTTCACCACCTATAAGGGCGCCACCGAAGCGGAATTCCTCAACCTGATGAAGTTCGACGCGATGACCGTCGGCAACCACGAGTTCGACGAAGCCGAAGACGGCCTTGCCAGCTTCCTCGACAAGGTCGCTTTCCCGGTCGTCACCGCCAATGTGCTGCCGAGCCACAAGTCGAAGATCGGCGACCGGATCAAGCCGTCGATCGTGCTCGATGTCGGCGGGCAGAAGATCGGCATCGTCGGCGCAGTGGCCAACGACACGCCGGAGCTCTCGTCGGTCGGGCCGGACATCCTCATCGGCGAGGACGTGGCGACGATCACCAGCGCGATCGAAGAGGTCAAAAAGCAGGGCGTCAACAAGATCATCGCGCTCACCCATGTCGGCTACCCGCGCGACCTCGCGGCGATCGCCAAGATCCCGGACGTCGACGTGGTGGTCGGCGGGCACTCCCACAGCCTGCTTTCCAACACCGACGAAAAGGCCGAAGGCCCCTACCCGACGATGGTCGACAATCCCGGCGGCTACAAGGTGCCGGTGGTACAGGCCGGCTCCTACAGTAAATATCTCGGCGATCTCGTGGTGACGTTCGACGACAGCGGCGTGGTCAAGGCCGCCAAGGGCGACCCGATCCTCGTCGATTCCTCCGTAAAGCCGGACGAGGCCGTGGTCGCGCGCGTCAAGGAACTCGCCAAGCCCATCGAAGAGTTGCGGTCGAAAGTGATTGCCAAAACCGAGGCGCCGATCGACGGATCGCGCGAGACCTGCCGCGCCAAGGAGTGCGAGATGGGCAGCCTCGTGGCCGACGCGATGCTCGATCGCGTCAAGGGCCAGGGTGTGACGGTCGCCATCACCAACGGCGGCGGCTTGCGCGCTTCGATCGACGGCGGCGACGTGACGATGGGCGAAGTCATCACCGTGCTGCCCTTCCAGAACACGCTTTCCACCTTCCAGCTGAAGGGCTCCGACATCCGCGCAGCCCTGGAAAACGGGCTCAGCCAGGTCGAAGAAGGCGGCGGGCGCTTCCCGCAGGTCGCGGGCCTCAAATATTCCTTCGATCGTTCGAAGCCCGCCGGCAGCCGCCTCGTCAGCGTCGAGGTCAAGGAGGGCGACGCCTTCGCAGCACTCGATCCGGAAAAGACCTATTCGCTGGTCAGCAACAATTTCATGCGCGGCGGCGGCGATGGGTATGCGGTCTTCAAGGACAAGGGCGAGAACGCCTATGACTACGGCCCGGGCCTCGAAACCGTGCTTGCGGACTATCTTGCGGCGCATCAGCCGTTCAAGCCCTACACCGACGGCCGCATAACAGAAGTGGCTGCCGCGCCGGAAGCGTCGCCGAGCGCCGCACCGGATCCGGAAGCCGCCGCAAAGCCGGCCGAAGGCGGAACGGCCGCCCCAGCCCCGGAGCCTTCGGCCGAGGCAGCGGCCGCAGCCGAAGGTCCGCGCAAGCACGTCATCGTCCGGGGCGACACGCTGTGGGACCTCGCCCAGTCCTTCTACGGCAGCGGCACCGAATGGAGGCGGATATCGTCGGCCAATGGCGATCCGGCGCCGCGGGCGCTCGAAATCGGCCGCGAGCTGGACATTCCGGCCGAGTAAGACAATTTGCCTCGACATTTGCGACCGGCGCGGGCTTTCCCGCGCCGGTATTTCTTTTTAGAAGGTTTTGAAACTGCCGCGCAGCCACGCAGAAGCGCGGCCGCCTCACGAGAACCGGGATGACAGCCATGGATGCGAACACCGAACACCCCGCCGTCGGCTACGGGAAGCTGGGCGTGCTCCTGGTAAATCTCGGCACGCCGGACGGCACCGACGTGACCTCCATGCGCCGCTATCTCAGGGAGTTCCTGAGCGACAGGCGCGTGATCGAATGGTCGCGTCTTTTCTGGTATCCGATCCTCTACGGCATCGTGCTCAACACCCGGCCGCGCAAGGTCGGCAAGGCCTACGAGCTCATCTGGAACAAGGACCTGAACGAAAGCTGGCTCAGGACCTACACGCGCAACCAGGCGGCACTGATGGCCGAGGCCTTTGGCGGCCAGCCGCAGGTCGTCGTCGACTGGGCGATGCGCTATGGCCAGCCCTCGATCGCGTCGCGCGTCAAGGCGCTGCAGAAGGCCGGATGCGAGCGGATTCTCGTTTTCCCGCTCTATCCGCAATATGCCGCAGCCACCACCGCCACCGTCAACGACAAGGCCTTCGAGGCCCTGCTCAAGATGCGCTGGCAGCCGGCGCTCAGAACCGTGCCGCCCTATCACGACGACCCGGTCTATATCGATGCCCTGGCCACCTCGATAAACAAGCATCTCGCGACTCTCGATTGGGAGCCGGAACTCGTGCTCGCCTCCTTCCACGGCATCCCGAAGAGTTATTTCGAAAAAGGCGACCCCTATTATTGCCAATGCCAGAAGACTGCGCGGCTGCTCCGCGAAAAACTCGGCTGGCCGCAGGACAGACTTCAGGTCACCTTCCAGTCGCGCTTCGGCCCGGAAGAGTGGCTGCAGCCCTATACGGACGCCACCGTGGAAAGACTGGCCAAGGAAGGCGTGAAGCGGATCGCCGTCATCAATCCGGGCTTCGTTTCCGACTGTCTGGAGACGCTCGAAGAGATCGCCGGCCAGGCCGCCGAGAGCTTCCACCATAACGGCGGCGAGAAATTCGCCCATATACCTTGCCTGAACGACAGTCCCGAAGGCATGGCCGTGCTCAACCATGTGGTGCGCCGCGAGCTTGAGGGCTGGCTGTAGCCCAAAGCGTTTCAGAGTCTCATTGAAACGCTGAAACGCTCCAGCCGTTCGAGGTGACGCACTTGCGCACGGAACCGTTAACGCTTTCCGGCGATTGCTCTAAATCCTTTGGAAGTCGAAGGAGAATGCACCACCGTCCAGTACGGCCGTCGTGATGGCAGTTGCGAGAGGCAAGAGGGTAGCGGCATTGTCGATTTGCCGGAGCAGCGAGCCGACGATCCGTGCGGTGTCGATACCCTCGACCGTTTCGCCGCCGAGCTCGCCCGCCATAACCTCAGAAACGGTGTGGCCAAGGCCGAGGCCGTGACCCAGCCGGCTATTGCGCCCGCCGCCGACCGTCACATGCAGATCGCCGATCCCGGCGAGGTCGAAGGCGGAAGCACGGCTGCCGCCAATCCGTTCGCAGAGCAGCGCCATTTCCTGCGCTGCCTGGTTGAAGGCTGCCGCCGTCGGGTTCCTCGACTGGCAATCGGCGCGCAGCCTGTCCGGATATCGCGTTTGCATGGCGCTCACGCCGATCGCGAAGAAGTTCTTGAGCGCCGCGCAGGCCTCGACGCCGGTTACATCCTCGCTGAGCGCAAGACGGTAAAAGGGCGCCCGCATCAGGCCCGCGGCAAAGGCGGCCGCCGCCCGGTCGCGGCTGGCATAGATGCTGGATGTCGGGTAGCGGTTGGCAAGCTCGCGCGCGATGCAGGGGCCGCCGATGCCGATGAAGCTTTCCATATTGGCGATCTGCGCCAGCAGCGTCTCGGCATAGGTGACGATCCGTTCGCCCTCGCGGTCGAGGCCCTTCGTGACGAAGGCGACCGCCTTTTTCGAGCGCAGCAGGCCATTCAGCCGGTTAACCGCCCAGGCGATGCCCGGGCTGCTGACGCCGACGACGACAAGATCGGCCGCCTCGGCATGTTCCGCACCGAGTTCCTCGTCAGCGAGGATCGTCACCTTTTCGGAAAGCGGTGCGTCGAGCTTCGGATGGGTTCCGCCCGCTTTCATCCGGGCAACCGGCACTGCATCGAGCGGCGTGCCGGCCAGCAGCACCTTATGGCCATTGTCGCTTGCCGGCACGGCCAAGGCAGTGCCCATCACGCCAGCTCCGAGAATGAGGATCATTGCCATCTTCGTCCTCCTCCGTTCCCTCAGCGCATCATCGCGGCGACATTGCCGCCGTCGACGGTGACGACCGCTCCGGTTGAGGTGCGAGCCTTGGCAAGATGCACGAAGGCCGCTGCCACATCGGCGCCGGTCACTTCGCGGCGGAGCATGTTGCCGCGCATATAGTCCTCCGGTGTCAGGCCGCGCGCCTTCGAGCGTTCCTCGACCATTTTGTCGGTCATCAGGCCGGTCCGGATACGGTCTGCATTGACGGCGTTGGAGGTTATGCCGGAACCGCCGTGCTCGATCGCATACTGCCGCATCAGCGCCATCAGTGCCGCCTTGGAGGTCCCATAGGGGCCGAAGTCGGCCCCAGGATTCACCGCCTGTTTGGAGACGTTGAAGACCAGCGCGCCGCCCGTCTTCTGCTGTTCCATGACGCGCACTACCGCGCGCGCTACATAATGATGGCTCCAGAAATTGAGATCGAAGGCCCTTCGGAAGGTCGCCTCCTCGACGCCGAGCAGCTTGCCCTGAAAGGCGGCACCCGCATTCGAGATCAGGATATCGACGCCACCATAGTGCTGCGCGACCTTGGTGACCGCCGCGTCGACAGCTTCCGGGCTGGTCACGTCGCAGAGGACAGGCAGCGCGTCCAGCTTTTTTGCCGCCGCATTCAACGCGCCCTCGGAAATGTCGAACAGTGCCAGTTCGGCACCCTCTGCCTTCAGGGCCTCGGCCACGGCAAGACCGAGCCCGCTTGCGGCGCCGGTGACGATCGCCACCTGCCGCGTCAAAGGCTTTTCCTGCACCTTTGACAGCTTCACCTGCTCGAGCGACCAGTATTCGATATCGAAGAGATCGGCCTCCGAGAGCGCCTCGAAAGCCTCGATGCCTTCCGCCTTGGTGATGACATCGACGGTCGCCTCCGCCACGTCGGCTCCGACCAGCGCGTTCTTTCGCGCCGCGCCGGCGGCGAAGAGGCCGATGCCGGCGACATAGAACACGCGCGGCTTCGGGTCGAGCATGTGCTTGCCGCCGCCGACGCGGGCATTGTTGCGCTCGAAATACGCCTTGTAGTCGGCCTCATAGGCGGCGACCGCCTCCCTTGCCTTCTCCGCCCATTCGCCGAGCCTGTTCTTCTCGGGCGCGGGCAGAGCCACGCCGAAGCGCTTGATATGGATCACGTGTTCCGGCGTCGCATTGCCGCGGCGCACCAGGCTCTCGATATTTTCGGCGTTGCAGAAGTCGAGTATCTTCTCGCTCGTACGGTGTTCGAGGACGAAGCGCCGCGGGGCGCCTTCGATACCGGTGTCGATCGCCAGCGAGCCGCGCAGAATCGGCGCGATATCCGCGGCGGAGGCAAGGGCTCCGGGAACGGCGATGCCCTTGAAGGGCTTCAGCCTGCCTCGGGACAGGTGCCGCTCGGCCTTGTCGATCTTGGCTATCATGTCCTCATAGGCCTCACGCGGGTCATCCGACCAGGTGAAGATGCCGTGCTTCAACAGGATCATGCCGTCGCCCGTCGGATTTGCCTTGAAGGCGGCGTCACAAGCCTTTGCCAGATCGAAGCCCGGCATCACATAGGGAACGATGATCGATTCGGGAAAGAGCTCACGGATGAGATCTTCGCCATGCGGCTGATTCGTGAGCGAGACGATCGCGTTCGCATGGGTATGGTCGATGTGCCGGAAGGGCAGGATTGCGTGCAGAATGGCCTCGACCGACGGATTGGGCGCGCCGGGATCGACAAGCAGGCGGCGTTGAAGCATCACCATGTCGTCGTCGGAGAGCGTCTCGAAATCGATCATGGCCTGCAGAGGCTGCAAGCGTACGGCCGGCAGACCCTGCGGCTCGATCGTCCCCATATCCCATCCGCTGCCTTTGACGCAGAGCACGCTCACCTCGGTGCCATCCATTTCTTTGAACGTGGTCTTGACCGAGGTGTTTCCGCCGCCGTGCAGCACCAGTTCCGGATCTGAGCCGAGCAGCCGGGTCGTATAGGTGCGGATGGCGAGGTCGCGATTGACGCCCTTGGCAACATAGGCCTCGATGATTGAGGTGAACTCGGAGTCCGACCAGCGCGATTTCATGGCAGTTCCTTTCCTTGCCGGCACCGCGCGCAGCGGCCGGCTCCAGTCAATCAGTAGCGTGAAGTCCGGTCCGCAGCAGTCAGATGCGGATCTCGGTTTCGGCATCGAAAACGTGCACCTTGGAAGGTGGGATCGCGAAGCGGATCTCGGCGCCTTCCGAGAAACGCGCCGCCTTGTCGACGACGGCGACAAAACTCCCCTCAGGGCCCTCGCAGAAGAGCTGCGCGTCGTGGCCGAGCCGCTCGGTGAGGATCGCCTTGGCTACAAGCGGACCATCGGCATCGACAACCACGTCTGTCGGGCGCAGGCCCAGCACGACCTTCTGGCCCGGCTTTAGAGCGGAAGACTCCTCGACCGTCACGCGACCGGTCGCCGTATCGACGGCAGGAGCGCCATTGCCGACGACCACGGTTCCGGGGAGAAAGTTGATGGAAGAGGATCCGATGAAATCGGCGACATATTTGCTGGCCGGCCGGTCATAGACGTCGTCGGGCGAGCCGATCTGCTCGATCTTGCCGGCGCGCATGACGACGATCTTGTCGGCCATGGTCATGGCCTCGATCTGGTCGTGTGTCACGTAGATGGTGGTGGTCTTCAGCCGGTTGTGCAGCTGGCGGATCTCCGTTCGCATATGGGCGCGCAGCTTGGCATCGAGATTCGAAAGCGGCTCGTCGAACAGGAACACCTCCGCCTCGCGCACCATGGCACGGCCCATGGCGACGCGTTGCCGCTGGCCGCCGGAGAGCTCCTTCGGGTAGCGGTCGAGATAAGCGGTGAGATTGAGGGTCGCAGCGGCCCATTCCACCCGCTTCTTTATGTCCGCGACCGGAATCTTCGCCACTTCCAGGCTGAAGGCGATGTTGTCATAGACCTTCATCGTCGGATAGAGCGCGTAGTTCTGGAAGACCATCGCGATCGAACGGTCACGCGGATGCACGTCGTTGACGCGCTTGCCGCCGATCATGAGGTCGCCTTCGCTGACGGATTCGAGGCCGGCCGTCATTCTGAGCAAGGTCGTCTTGCCGCAGCCCGATGGTCCGAGCAGGACCACGAATTCGTGGTCCTCGATCCGGAAGGAGATGTCGCGCATGATCGTGACGGCGCCGAAGGACTTGCCAATTCGTTGATATTCCACGGTCGCCATCGGTCGTACTCCATTATCCGTTTGTCCGCCCCTGTCGCGGGCGATGTCTTTGCTGCGTCAGTATTTCTGGCGGGTCGGCGTGATGACGATTTCCTGGACGATCGCGCGTTGCGGCAGCTGATAGGCGTCGAGGATGAGGTCCGCGACCACGTCAGCCGAAATGCCGCCGCCGATCGCCGCCTTGTTCGCCTTGTAATTGGCAAGGGTCGTTTCGTCCTTCACGTGATCCAGCACCTCCGTATCGATGATGCCGGGGGAGACGACGATGACGCGCAGATCGTGTGGCGCCAGATACTCCCGCAAACTTTCCGAGACCGCGTGGACGAAGAACTTCGTGCCGCAATAGACCGTATGGTCCGGATAAACCTTGCGTCCGGCAATCGAGCTCATCATCACCAGCGTTCCATGCTTCCGCGAGATCATGCCTGTGAGCACCGCATGCACGCTGTTCATCACGCCCTTGGTGTTGATGTCGATCATTTCGTCCCATTCCTCGGGCGCCTGGCGGGCGATGTCGCCGAGCCGCGCAATGCCGGCATTAGCAAACATCATGTCGACCGGGCCGAATTTCGCCTCGGCTTCGCCGACTGCGCCGGCAAGTGCAGCACGGTCGCGCACGTCGGCCTTCTTCAGCACGGCGTTCGGCAGGCCGAGCGCCTCGAGCCGGTCGAGTCGGCGGGCGATCAGCAGAAGCGGATGGCCGGCCTTGGAGAAGGCCCGCGCAACGGCCTCGCCTATACCGGAGCTGGCGCCCGTAATCGCGATCAGCGGTTTTTCAGACATCGTGTTCCCCTGTCTTTCGTCTTATCCCGGCCGGAAAGGGCGCCGACGCAGCGGCGCCCCCGCCCATATTCGTCAACCTTTCAGCACGGTTTCGACCTGAGAGGCGATGTCGTCCATCGCTTCCTTGGAGGAACCGTAGCTGCCTGCGAAATACTTGCCGAGGCCGACGGGGATCGTGTCGCTCGACAGCTGCGCCCATTCCGGCAGATCCGGTTCCGAGCCCATGTACTTGTCGATCGTCTCGCGAACGACCGACAGGTGGCGAGTCGTGCCCGCGCCGACGCGGGCATTGGCCTTGACGCGTGGGTCGTCATAGACCGAGGCGCGGGTGGGGCCGGTGCCGCCGCCGAGCGTGGTGATGAGGGCCTGCGTATCGGCGCAGGTCGCCCATTGCATGAATATCCACGCCGCATCCGGGCTCTTCGAATATCTGGACACTGCCAGCGAGGAGCCGCCCTGGTGGCCGACGCCTGGGATTTCGCCATAGCCGCACTCTTCGGGCTTCCTGAGCGCGACCGGCTGCGGCGGGACGATCGCCTCGCAGAGGCCGGAAACCTTGGTCTGGCTGGCATCGTCGAAATAGGGGAAGAACTCGCCCCAGGAGAGCATCGAGGCGGCAACGCCTTGAGCAATCGCCTGGCCCTGGCCGTCCCAGGTCCACTGGTCCACGCCCGGCGGCATGGCTTCCTTGAGCCTGGTATAATAGTCGAGCGCGGCGATGCCCCGCTCATCATTGCCGACGAACTTCTTGTCGGCGTTGAAGATCGAGCCGCCATTCCCCCAGAGCATGGAGGTCCATTCGCATTCCAGCGCATAATGGCCGGACTTCATCTGGCCGGCATAGCCGTAGAGGTTAGGCCCCATTTCCTTGGTGATGGCGGCGGAATTGTTCAGCAGATCCTCGAACGTTGCCGGCGCCTTGAGCCCGAGTTTCTCGTAGATATCCTTGCGGTAGATCATGATGAAGATGGGGATATCATAGGGCACGCCGACCCAGCGGTCCCCGTATTTGGCGATGCCGTCGACGAGCGCCGGCATGAAGTCGTCGATATTGTAGTTCGGCATGGCGAGGTCGGGCTTCTCCTGAAGCTGCTCGCGCGGATCGAATACGTCTTCGCTGAAGGATGCCGACCAGCTCTGGTCGATGTAGTAGAGGTCGTAGCTACCGAGCGAGGAGGCGACATCCAGCGTGAGCTTCTGTAGAACCTGCTCGAGCGGCAGAACCTCGATCTCGACCCTGATGCCGGTCGCTTCTTCGAAGTATTTCTTCAGTTGCGAGTTGATGGCATTCGACGGCGGCGTCGATTCCGTCGCGAGCTTCAGCGTCGTTCCCGCAAAGGGCTTGGCCACCTCCTTGAGCCAGGAGAGCACTTCGGCGGACGGCTGGAGTTGTTCCTGGGCAAGCGCCCTCGTCACCCCGAAGGGCCGGCTGCCGAAGCCCATCCCGAGCGCAGTCGCGCCGAGGCCGAGCGTGCCGGCCGTGCGCAGGAAGCTGCGGCGGTCCATCTGGCCGCGGACGAAGCGGTCGGTCACGGATGCGAGATAAAACTTTCTGTCTTTCTCTTTCATGTCTCTCCTCCTCTATCGGGTGCCGGAAGTGGCTCCGATATCTCCTGTTGTCGGCGCGCGCGCCGCATTCTCACTGCTTCAGCGAACCCATCGTCAGACCACGCACCAGGTGGCGCTGAACGAGCAGGATCACGATGAAGGCGGGCACGATCGCCGCCGCGCCGAGGGCCGCCATATTGCCCCAGGCGGTTCCGATCGATGTCACGAAGGTCGACGACACGACCGGCACGGTCTTCAGGCCCGTCTGCGTCAAGGTCAGGACGAAGAGGAACTCCGTCCACGAGAAGATGAAGCAGAGCACGGCGGTGGCGGCGATGCCGCCCTTGGCCATCGGCAGCACGATGCGGCGGAAGATCGTCCAGCGCGACGCGCCGTCGAGCAGCGCGCTCTCGTCGATTTCCGCGGGGATGTCGTCGAAGAAGCTCTTCAGGAGCAACACCGCCAGCGGCAGGTTCATCAGACCATGAACCAGAATGACGCCCGTATAGGTGTCGAGCAGGTTGAACTGCTTGAAGATGAAGAACATCGGGATCGCCACCGCAACGGGCGGCATCATGCGGGTCGACAGCACCCAGTTGACGAATTCGTGGCGGCCGCGGAAGTGCATGCGCGACAGCGCATAAGAAGCAAGCGTCGCGACCACGATCGCCAGCACCGTCGAGAAGGATGCCACGACGATAGAGTCCCAGAGGCGGGGGCCCATGTAGAAGTTGCCCCCGCCCGGGGTCACGGTTTCCTGGCTGCCGAAACCGAAGCCCAGCGAGATGCCGAAGACCTGTTCGAAATTCCTTACGGTCGGCTGAAAGCCGAAGAAGATCGGCGGCCAGTTGAAAATGTCCTTGGCGTCACGGAACGCGACCGAGGTCCAGAAATAGATCGGGAAAAAGAAAGCCCCGACGACGAGCCAGCCGGCAATGGTGCGCAGCGTGCGGGTGAAAGCGCTCTGATGCATGTTACCACCTCACCTTTGCAACGCGGATGAATATGTTGGCCATGACCATGACGATGATCAGGCTCGTCAGGCTCAGCGTTGCGCCGTAGCCCCATTTCAGGAAGGAGAAGGTTTGCTGCCACGCATAGAGGCTGACCGTATACGTCGCGGTGCCGGGGCCGCCCGAAGTCATGACGAAGACGTAGTCGAAGACGCGGAAGAGATCGATGCCGCGCAGGAGCACCGCCACGGCGATGACGCGCGACATCATCGGCAGCGTCAGCCGGCGGAACATCTGCAAGGAGGATGCTCCGTCGATCATCGCCGCCTCATACGGTTCAGCCGGCAGCGATCGCAGCCCGGCCAGGAAGATCAGCACCATGAACGGCGTCCATTGCCAGACCTCCGCGATCAGCACGCCGATCAGCGCCAGCGAGGACGTGGCAAGCATCGGCGTCGCTTTGTCGAGCAGGCCGACGAGGCCGAGGAGATAGGAGAGCGCACCGAACTGCGAATCCTCCATCAGGAGAAACATCATGCCGGCGATAGCCGGCGGGATGACCAGCGTCATCGAAAGCACCGCGCGCAGCATCCCGAAACCGGGCAGTTCCGCGTCGAGCAGAAGCGCGATCGCCATGCCGAGGGTGATCTCGATGATCAGGGCCACGGCGAAATAGAGGAAGGTGACGCCAAGCGCGCCCCAGAAGCGGCTGTCGTTCCAAAGCTGAATCCAGTTGTCCACGCCGACGAACTTGAGGCCGCGGCTCTTCGGTACGAACTCGTGGAAGCTGAGCCATATATTGTAGAAAAACGGATAGATGGTGAAGACGACGAGCAGCGCGATCAGCGGCAGGAGCCATGGCCACGGCGAATCCGAGATCGCGATGCGCTTAACCTGTGCAATGGACATTGCCTTCTCCTCCCACGGACATCACGGGCGGCGGTCTCCCGCCCCTTGCCCGTCCCCTCCAACCATTCCGCGACGGCATGGATAAAACCGTCGTCTCCTCCTTCGGACCCCACCGCCCTTTTCAGGAAGCGGCAGGCCTATCCGGCTGCGCGCGAAGTCGCACCGGCGCCGCGCCGCTCCCGCATGTATCGGTCCAGCGCCTCGATCTCCTCGCTCGTCATCCGCAATCCGGACTTCGTGCGCCGCCAGACGGCATCGGCAGCCGTCAGTGCAAATTCGCGTTCCATAAGGAAGGTGATTTCCGCCTCGGTCATCGAGCCGCCGAAATCGCGGCCGAGATCGAGGCGGTCCTGCGCCTTGCCGAGAATGTCCCGCGCCTCCAGCCCGTAATGGCGTACGAGCCGGCGCGCCTCCCGCTCGGTGAGGTAGGGATGCTCATCGAGAATGGCTCTTGCGAGATCATCGGCCGTTCCGGCCGGAAAGGCGCCGCCGGGCAGCGGCTGCGTCGCCGTCCAGCCTCGCTGCCTGCTCCAATCCGGAAAGACTGTGGCGAGCTTGTCCAGAACGTCACCCGCAAGGCAGCGATAGGTGGTGATCTTGCCGCCGAATACGGAAAGCATCGGCGCCTGCGCCCCCGGCCGGTCCAGTTGCAGCACATAGTCGCGCGTCGTCTCCTGCGCGTTGGCGGCGCCGTCGTCGAAAAGGGCGCGCACGCCGGAATAGGTCCAGACGACATCGGCTGTCGAAAGCTCCGTGCGGAAATAGGACGATGCTGCGGCAAGCAGATAGTCGACTTCCTCCGCCGAGGCTGCGACCGCCTCGGGAGCGCCCTTGTAATCACGGTCCGTCGTGCCGATGAGGGTGAAGTCCTCTTCATAGGGAATGGCGAAGAAGATGCGGCCGTCCGGATTCTGGAAGATGTAGCAGCGATCGTGCTCATAGAGTTTTCTGACGACGATATGGCTGCCCTGCACGAGACGAACGTAGCCTCGCGCCCCGATGCCGGCGACATCGGACACCACCTTGTCGGCCCAAGGGCCTGCGGCATTGACCAGTGCGCGGGCCGTGGCCTCGCTCTTGCGACCGGTTTCGGCGTCTTCGAGCGTCAGCCGCCAGAGAGCGCCGTCGCGGCGTGCAGCGACGCAACGGGTGCGTACCCTGATATCAGCCCCTCTCATCGCCGCATCGCGCGCATTGAGCACGACAAGCCGGTTGTCCTGCACCCAGCAATCGGAATATTCGAAGCCGATCGCCGAAACGTCGCGCAGCGCCTCGCCCGCCGGATGGGTCCTTAGCCGCAGCGTCTTCGTCCCCGGCAGGAGCTTGCGCCCCCCGAGATGATCGTAGAGAAACAGGCCGAGCCGCAGCAGCCAGGCGGGACGCAGGCCCTTGCGGTGCGGCAACACGAAGCGCAGCGGCCAAATAATGTGCGGCGCAATCGCCCAGAGCCGTTCACGCTCTTCCAGAGCGTGGCGAACCAGCCGAAATTCGTGGTGTTCGAGATAGCGCAGGCCGCCATGAATGAGCTTGGTCGAGGCCGAGGAGGTGGCCGAGCCGAGATCGGATTGTTCGGCCAGCAGTACCTTCAGGCCTCGACCGGCCGCGTCGCGGGCGACGCCTGCGCCATTGATGCCGCCGCCGACAATGGCGATGTCGTACACCGCGCTCCTCATGCCGCACTCCTTCCCGACCGGGCGTCGAGAATGCGGTTCGCAACTTCGACGAAGCCATGGCCGCCCTCGCGCTCGGCCACATAAGCCGGCTCCGCATCGATGCGGCCCTGGAAGGCCAGCACGTTCGCAACGCCGCAGGCGTTGGGAAAGAAGCCGAACATCGGCGCGTCGTTCGGGCTGTCGCCGACGAAGACGATCCTGTCGCGCTCGGCGTCGATGTCGACGCCGAGGATGTCGTCGGCAAACCGGCGCGTCATGGTCAACTTGTCATAGGCTCCATACCAGCCATTGACATGGATGGAGGAGACCTTGGCGACGGCGCCTTCCTCTTCGAAGATGCGCTTGATTCGGTCGACGTCCGAGACCGGAAGCGTTGGCACATCCTCGCAAAAATCGATTGCGAGGTCGGCCTCGCGATAGAGCTGGTCCGCGGAGACTGCCGCCCCCTGCACCTCGGCGAGGATGCGGGCGCGCACCCGGGCGAGCTTCTCCCGGTCGGCGGCGCGCTGGGCATCGGCGATGGCGAAGCTGCGGCGCATGCGGCGTCTCGTTCGGTCATAGGCGAAATAGAAGGCGCCGTTTTCGCCGACGACGCCCGCGACCGGCCACATGCGGGCGATCATGTCGCACCATCCTGCCGGCCGGCCGGTAATAGGAGCTACCGCCACCCCTGCTTCCGTCAGGCGCTCGACCGCGTCATAGGCTGCGGCCGGCAGCAGCCCCTCGTTGGTCAGCGTATCGTCGATGTCGGCGAAGAGCACCGTGATCCGGGCGGCGACATCGATCGGCATCTCGGTAACCGCGCGCATCGTCTCACGTCTCCCCGCCGACGAAATCCTCGAGGAGGCCGGCATCGGCGGCAATATCGAGGAAAGTGTAACGGTTGCGCATTTCGCGGCAGTGCAGCACCGCCTCGCGGTAGAAATCGGCCGACAGACCGAGATCGGCTGCCGTCATCGGGCCGCCGGCATCCCGCAAGAGCTGTTTCATTTCGGCGACCGGCAGCGCGAAAGCCTCCAGTTCCCGGCGGAGCGTCGGCCAGAGCTCGGCGAGCTTTTCGTTGATCTCGGCGGCGGACCGCTCATCGAAAACCTTCGGCTGAATTTCGGCGTAGCATTGGGCGGCGATGTCGCCGCCCATGCGCCGGGCCATATCCGCAGGGTCGATCCTTGTGGGGCGGATGACCGGCGGCTTGTCGCTGTCGAGGAAGATGCGCTGCAGCCGCGCCATGGTCAGCGTCGCCACGCCCACCTGCTGGCCGTGCAGCGTGCCCGGATGATCCTCGCCGGCAAAGCAGTCGATATAGTGCGAGACCTGATGCTCGCCCATCGAACCGTGGTTCGACATGCCGGTGAAGGAGACACCGAAGCCACAAAGCGTAAGGACGCGGTGAAGATAGCCATTCGCACTGATGCTACCCTGGGCGATACCGGCCGCACGCGCGTTCAACGCGCGTTCGTCGGCATCCTGGATGATATAGGGCACGCTCGAATAGAGGCTGCCGATCAGCCGGTGGGACATCCACCAGTCGATCTGAGCGACGGAGCGCACGAGGCAATCGGCAAAACCCGCCGCCGAGAGATAGCGAGGAGCCGCGGCGGTAACCGCCAGATCGACGAAGAAGCCAGCCGGCGCATGCGACGGTAGCGAGACCTTGAGGCCGTTTTGCAAAGTGATGGAGGCCGTGGTGGAGGTGTAGCCGTTCATCGAGGCGGCCGTCGCGAAAACGGCATAACGGCGGTTGGTGCGGCCGGTGACGAACTTGCAGAGGTCGTTGATCGTGCCGGAGCCGACCGCCACCACGGCGTCGGCATTCGCAAGCCTTTCGGTCAGGTCGTTCACGGCACCCATGTCTGCATGCGGATGGTCGAGGATGACCGTGTCGACCGGCCCGAGGCTCTTCAGCGCGGCTGCGATGCGCCCGCCCATCGCATCCCAGGTAGCCTCGTCCGCGACCACCGTGTAGCGCTCGCCTAATCCGAGACTGGCAACAAGATCGGCCTCCGCGCCGTCGAGGCTCTCTTTGATGACGATTTTCTCATAGGGAACGGTCGCCCGGCTGCCGGTCTCAGGATTGATCCAGTCACCGGTGAGAATGTCGTCGATGAGGGCCGTCCAGCCTCCTTCGGGTGCATCTGCGGCGATATTCTGCTGGCTTGCCGTTTCCATTCCTCGATCCGCTTTTAAGTTGGATAGCATATGACAACACACGTTGGCATATGTCAATACACATGACAGAGATGATTGACAAATGCCACCAGCCTCTGCCAAATAACGGCATGGCAAGGGAAAAGACTTCAGGCAGAACTGGCGAGGAGCCCCCGGCGGGTGTGCCCACCGAATTCGACGACGCCGTCATGTGGGCCGCATGGCTCTACTATGCGGACCAGATGACGCAGAGCGAGATCGCCAAGCAGCTAAACGTATCACGCGCAACCATCGTCAATTACCTGCAGGAGGCGCGAGAGCGCGGCATCGTCTCCGTCAACATCAATCCCAAGGCCGGAGGCCGCACCAGCGTCGCCCGCGCTCTGATGGAGAAGTTCGGCCTCCAGGGCGCCTTCGTCATCCCGAGCGGAGACGAGGACAGCCTGTCGCAGCGGCTCGGCGACGCCGGCGCACGCGTACTGGCCGACCAGATCGAGGATGGCGATACGATCGGCGTCGCCTGGGGTCGCACCGTGCTTGCGGTCGCCGACCGCATTTCGCTGGCGCGCCCGGTCGGCAACCTGACTGTGGTGCAAGTCTCCGGCAGCTCGACTGGGGAGCCGAATTTCTCGCCCGAACTCTGCACGTCTCTGCTTTCGAACCGTATCCACGCGCGCTGCGTCAACCTTCTGGCGCCGGCCGTGCTGTCGACGCGAGAACTGAAGGCGGCGCTGCTCAACGAGCCCGTGCTCAAGAAGCAGATGGAACTGGTGCATTCGACCAACCGCATTCTCTTCGGCGTCGGCGACATCGGGCCGAAGAGCACGGTGCGGGCCTCCGGCATCGCCAGCAAGGAGGAGATCGATGACTACGTGGCGCGCGGCGCCGCAGCCGTGATTATCGGGCGCTTCATCGATTCGCACGGCGCCGCCATCGGCGGCGACCATGACGAACGGATGGTCGGCATCTCGCTCGACGAGCTGAAGCAGGTGGCGAGCCGTATCTGCGTGGCGGGCGGCGCGGTCAAGATCGCTGCGATCACCGCCACTCTCGAAGCCGGCTACGCCACCCATTTCGTTACCGACATCGCCACGGGAGAGGCGTTGCTGGCGGCATGAGCCGGCTGCCCGGCCGGTAGGCAGGACCGGCGTCAGGGCCGATAGGGAGGAAAGGCTGCTGCATCTGCTGCGGCCTGAGGAGGACGGAAGGACCGCGTGGCCTTTCGTCGTGGAGGAGATGCGCATGCAGCCTGACGAACGCTATGTCATCGGCATGGATTCATCGACCCAGTCCGTCAAGGCAGTCGCCTGGACGGCCGACGGCACACCGCGGGCCGAGGGCCGCGCACCGCACCGCATTTCGACGCCGCATCCGCACAAGGCGGAGCAGGACGCCGAGGACTGGTGGTCGGCCGCCTGCCAGGCGCTGTCATCGCTCATGAGCCAGATCGATGCCGACCGCGTCGACGGCATCGCGATTTCAAACCAGCGCGAAACGATGGTCCTGCTCGGCGAGGACCGAAAACCGCTCGCCCCGGCAACCGTCTGGCTCGACCGCCGCGCACAGGATGTGGTGCAGTCGCTGGCCGATGAATTCGGCGGCGAGCGGCTGCATGCGATTTCGGGCAAGCCGGTCGACGTCATTCCCTGCGTCTATCGCCTTCGCTATTATCGCCAACACGAGCCGGAACTTCTGGACCGCGCGGCGCAGATCCTGAGCGTTCACGATTTCCTGACTCAAAAGCTGACGGATGAAGCCGCGGCGAGCTGGACCAGCGGCGATCCCTTCGGCCTCCTGGATATCGAGACGAAGCAATGGTCCCGCGCGATTCTCGATCACCTCGGCATTCCAGTCACCAAGCTGCCGCCGCTTTACCGCCCCGGCATCCTGATCGGCCGGGTCACCGCGCATGCCGCGATGGCGACGGGCCTTGCGGCAGGGCTGCCGGTCTATGCCGGCGGCGGCGATGGCCATTGCGCCGGCCTCGGGGTCAACGTGATCAAGCCGGGGGTCGTCTATCTCAATCTCGGAACGGCCGCGGTCGGCGGCTGCTGGTCGCCCACTCGCAAGCTCAGCCGCTACTGGCGCACGTTGGTCTCGCCAAGCGGCGAAGGCTACCTGCTCGAAAGCTGCCAGCGCGCTGGCGCTTATTTCGTCAACTGGCTGCTGGACGCCTTTGCCGGCGGCCGTTCGGACCCTGCCATTTTCGACCGGCTCGAATCGGAAGCCAGCAGGCTGGATGTCGGCTCGGGCGGCGTTACCGTGTGCTCCTATCTGATGGGCTGCATGGACCCGCACTGGGACGCGAATGCCCGTGCCACCTTCACCGGCATGGGTCCGGAGACAGGCATAGGCCATCTCTACCGTGCCTCAATGGAGGCGATTACGCTGGAATTCGTCCGATCCCTTCTCGAGATGAAATCGATGGGAGTGGCCGCCGACCGCATCTTCGTCATCGGCGGCGGCGCCGGCAGCCCTCTGTGGCGACAGATGGTCGCCGATGCCAGCGGCCTGCCTGTCATTCGCAGCCATTCCAACGAGGCCTCCGCGCTCGGCGCCGGCATGTCCGCCGCCGTCGGCGCCGGCTGGTACGGGCATTTCAGCGAGGCCGCCGACGCCATGTCGCGCCTCGCCGAACAGGTTGAACCTCGCCCTGCTACCGCGGAAGCATGGGCGGCGCTGTCCCGCCGGCAGGCGAACCTCTACCGCGCAATCCGCCACCTCGATCATGCCGATAACGGGACCTGACCCATTTGTCTTGACGGCATTCGGCCGTGAGGCATCGCAGAAACGCGCGGACCTTCCCGACACGCTTGAATTATCCCGGCGAATCGCCACCTGATCACTCGGGCGCGACTCCAAACGCTGGAGTTGCAAAAGGAAGGGGCTGTCATGGGCGGTATGGATATAGCAGTCGTCGCATTCGTCGTTGTCGTGATCCTCGTGCTCTTTGCCGGGATCAAGACGGTGCCGCAGGGCTACCGATATACGGTCGAACGTTTCGGCCGTTACACGAGGACGATGGAGCCGGGGCTGAATCTCATCGTCCCCTTCATCGATCGCATCGGTTCCAAGCTGAGCGTAATGGAGCAGGTGCTCGACGTTCCGACGCAGGAGGTCATCACCAAGGACAATGCGAGCGTCTCCGCGGATGCGGTCGCCTTTTACCAGGTATTGAACGCCGCACAGGCGGCCTACCAGGTCGCCAACCTGGAAAACGCGCTCCTCAACCTGACGATGACCAATATCCGCTCCGTCATGGGCTCGATGGACCTCGACGAACTCCTGTCGAACCGCGACACGATCAACGATCGATTGCTCCACGTCGTAGACGAGGCCGCCAATCCCTGGGGCATCAAGATCACCCGCATCGAGATCAAGGACATCGCGCCGCCGAAAGACCTGGTCGACGCCATGGCCCGGCAGATGAAGGCGGAGCGCGAGAAGCGCGCGCAGGTGCTCGAAGCCGAGGGCTCGAGAAATGCGCAGATCCTGCGTGCCGAAGGCGCGAAGCAATCGGCGATCCTCCAGGCCGAAGGCCAGCGCGAGGCCGCCTATCGCGAGGCGGAGGCGCGCGAGCGCCTGGCCGAGGCGGAGGCCAAGGCGACCCGGATGGTCTCCGAGGCGATCGCCGCCGGCGACGTGCAGGCGATCAACTATTTCGTCGCGCAGAAATACACCGAGGCCCTTGCCGCGATCGGGACGGCGAATAACCAGAAGGTCGTCCTGATGCCGATGGAAGCCTCGTCGCTCATCGGATCACTCGGCGGCATAGGCGCGATCGCGAAGGAGGTCTTCGGTGAAGGCACCGCGTCCTCCCCGCGCCAGCGCCAGTCCACGCCCCGAACCGGTCCTTCCGTTCCCTCGGAAACGCCTTGAGGATCGCCCATGATCACGCGCATCATCCTCGAACTCGGCCCCTGGAGCTGGTGGGTCCTCGGTCTCCTGCTGCTGGCGGCGGAGCTGATCCTGCCCGGCGTCTTCCTCGTGTGGACCGCGCTCGCCGCGCTCGTCACCGGGGCCCTCTCGCTTTTCTTCTGGGAGGCGCCGTTCTGGAGCTGGCAGGTGCAGTTCGTCGCCTTCGCCTTGCTTTCGGTCGCCTCCGTCCTTATCGGGCGGCGCTTCGTCTCCTCTTCCGCCGAGAGCGACGAGCCGCTGCTCAACAGGCGCGGCGAAAGCCTGGTCGGACGGACGGCAGTGCTCGAGCAGCCGATCGCGGAAGGCCGAGGACGCGTCCGGCTCGACGACACGACCTGGTCCGTCGAAGGCCCCGACCTTCCGGTCGGCACACGCGTTCGCATCGTCGCGAGCAGCGGCCGCCACCTGACGGTCGAGCAAATCTGAGCACATCGGAAAACCGCGTTCGGAAAGTGCGGCAGAGAAACGATTGATTAACCACGCGCCTTTACGATTGCGAAACGATTGCAATCAATTGCGGACAGACGGCGCATGGTGCCCAATATCTCACGCTCGATGATGGCGGGCGCCTTGCGTGTGAAGCCGCCGGCATGGCTGCTGGCGGGCTGCGCTTTTCTCGCCTGTGCGCCGGCGAGCGCGCAAAGCCTCGGCAATCCACCGCCCGCGAGCGCCACCGTCGCCATCCCTGCAGGTCAGCCGCTTCCCGCCACGATCGACCCGCAGTCGACCGGCGCCGTTGCCGGCACCGACCTTTCGCCGGCTCTGGACGAGGACTTCAACCGCCTGAACCGGCGCGAGGAGACGATCAACGGGCTGCGCAGGCGGATCGATCCCGATGATGGCCAGGCACCCGGCATTCGCATCGGTACCTTCGTTCTGAAGCCGGCGCTCAGCGAGACCTTCAACCACGAACGGCAGAAGAACGGCGGCAGCAGCCAGAGCCGGAGCTTCATGGAGACCGGGCTCAAGGGTTCGCTCACTTCCGACTGGTCCCGCCATCAGCTCAGCGTGACCGGCGAAGGCGTGATCCAGGACAACATATCCGGCGAAGGCCAGGAGGAGCCGCGCGCCGACATCGACGCAGAACTGCGCCTCGACCTCGGCGCGCAGACCATTGCGCGGCTGAGGGCAGGCTACAGTTTCGAACGCGAAGATGCGAACGACCCGAATGCCATCGCCAATGCGGACAGCCAATCCGGCGTCGACAGCTATCGGCTGGGCGCCGCGGTCGAGCGCGACCTCGGTCTCATTCGCGGCTCGCTCGGCGTGGATTTCGAGCGCCGCACCTATGGCGATGTCGAGCTCGACAATGGCACGACGCTCTCGCAGGAGGACCGCGACCGCAATCTCGGCACGCTCACCGGGCGGATCGGCTACGAGCTTTCGCCGGCCCTCATCCCCTTCCTCGAGGCCTCCGTCGGCAAATCGATCTATGATCTGCGTCGGGATACGTTCGGCTTCGAGCGCTCCTATGAGAGCTATGCGGGCCGCGCCGGCATGGAGGTCGATCTCGGCGAGAAGCTCAACGGAGAACTGGCGCTCGGTTACGAGACCTTCCGCTTCGACGATGCACGGCTCGCAGACCTGAGCGGGCTCTCGCTCGACGGCCGCGTCAACTGGTCGCCGCACCGCGGCACCGACGTCCTTTTCAGCGTGCTGACCTATGTCGATCCGTCGACCACTCCGGGCGAGGCTGGATCGATCAATTACGAACTGACGAACGTGGTCACGCATCAGTTGCGTTCGACCCTCGTCGGCCGGCTTTCGAACAGTCTCACCCTGCGCGATTTTCCTTCGGATGCCACCGCCTCCGACGAGACCACCTGGCGAACCGGCGCCGGGCTCACCTGGGACATGAGCCGCTATCTCGCGCTCACCGGAGACGTGAGCTACGAGCGCACGGACAGGGACGAAGGCACCTCGACCGATACCACGCGGGTTGGCCTCGGCCTGACGCTGCGACGCTGAGCGGGAAGGCCGCGTTGCGCGGCTTTCCCGGCTATACAAGCGAGATTACTTAAGACCCTGCAGGAGCGTCTTGAGCGGTCCTTCCACGATGGGGCGGATGTCGCCGCGCTCGAGAGCGAAGGCGACGTTCGCCAGGATGAAGCCGTCCTTGGCGCCGCAGTCATACGTATCGCCGCGGAAGTGATAGGCGGCGAAGGCCTGGGCCTCGGCAAGCTTCACCATGCCGTCGGTCAGCTGGATCTCGTTGCCGGCGCCGCGTTCCTGCGTTTCCAGGATCGGGAAAATCTCCGGCTGCAGGATGTAGCGGCCATTGATGAAGAAGTTCGACGGAGCCGTCCCCTTGGCCGGCTTCTCGACCATCCTGGTGATCCTGAAACCGTCGCCGACCGTCTCGCCCACTCCGACGATCCCGTATTTATGCGCCTGGTCGGGCGCGCATTCCTCCACCGCGACGACGTTGCCGCCGGACTCTTCGTAGAGCTCGACCATGCCCTTGAGGCAACCCTTCTCGCCCTTCATGATCATATCGGGCAGGAGCAGCGCGAAGGGCTCATTGCCGACGAGATCGCGGGCGCACCAGACGGCATGGCCGAGGCCCAGGGGTGCCTGCTGGCGGGTGAAGCTCGTGGTGCCGGCCTTCGGCAGCATGGCTTCGAGGAGCTCGATCTCCGCCTTCTTGTTGCGCTCGCGCAGCGTCTGGTCCAATTCGACCTGGATGTCGAAATAGTCCTCGATGACCGCCTTGCTGCGGCCGGTCACGAAAATCAGATGCTCGATCCCGGCTTCGAGCGCCTCATCGACAACATATTGGATGACCGGCTTGTCCACCACCGTCAGCATCTCCTTCGGAACCGCCTTGGTCGCGGGAAGGAAACGGGTCCCGAGACCTGCAACGGGGAAAACGGCTTTGCGGACTTTGCGCTTGTCGGTCATTGGCACCTCCTTGCAGTGCATCTCAGTCTAGCCTGAAACAGGAAAATTGAATTGGATTTAGTCGCCGATTGCCAATTTTTTGCGAAGGAAGACGACTCGGTTTTTTCATGGTAAAGACTTTGTTGACTTCGTTTCTGTAGGCTTCTCCCTCGACCAGGTACGGTTTTTTGCCGTCCGGTCACTAGAAGAACCGCATACTGCCCTTTCCAGTGGCCTGGTGCGGGCAAATTGCGAACCTCGGAGTAGTCGGTCCGGCATGAACGCCGGCTGAACGCTCCACCGAGAAACGGAACCGACAGCAGATGATGAGAAACCGCAGGACGTTCTTCCGACATATCGCCGCCGCTCTCGTTGTTGCCGCCGCTTTTGGGTCGTCGCCCGCGCGTGCGGATCAAGGTTTTCAAAACTGGATCAATAACTTCTATGCAACGGCTGCCAAGAACGGCATCAGCCAGGCGACCTATCGCAAGGCCTTCGCCGGCGTGAAGACGCCTGACCCGGCCGTGCTGGAGAAGGCGGCCTATCAGCCCGAATTCAAGCACAAGATCTGGGAGTATGTCGACGCGCGTGTCAATCCGTACACCAAGCGGATAGGACAGGAAATGGCGGCGAAGCATGCCCGCACGCTCAACGCCCTCGAACGGCACTACGGCGTCGACAAATCCATCCTGCTCGCCATCTGGTCGATGGAATCGAACTACGGCGCGATTCTCCAGAAAGACGACCGGCTGCACTACGTGCCGCGCGCGCTGGCGACCCTTGCCTATGCCGATTCGAGACGGTCCAAATTTGCCAAGACCCAGCTCATCGCGGCACTGAAGATCCTGCAGAGCGGCGACATCACCCCGCGGGAGCTGACAGGTTCCTGGGCGGGCGCAATGGGACACACCCAGTTCATTCCGACGAGCTATCTGCTCTATGCGGTCGATGCCGACGGCAACGGCCATCGGGATATCTGGAACTCGGTGCCCGACGCACTTGCAACGGCCGCCAATCTCTTGCGGAAGAACGGCTGGCGACCCGGCGAAACATGGGGTTACGAGGTCGTCCCGCCGGCCAATGGGGCAAAATATTCGGGCCAGACGAAGACGCTCGGTCAGTGGGCGGCCCTCGGCTTCGCCCGCCCGGGCGGCAAGGGCTTCAGCAATCCGAAGATGCGGGCCGAACTGAAGCTGCCCGGGGGCGGTAACGGTCCCGGCTTCCTGATGACGAAGAACTTCTTCGTCATCAAGCGCTATAACGCCTCCGATTCCTACGCGCTCGGGGTCGGGCTTCTTGCCGATCAGATCGCAGGCTATGCCGGCATGCAGCAACGCTGGCCGCGTCCGGACGGTTCGCTCGACATCAGCGAAAAATTCGAGCTGCAGAACCGGTTGAAGGAACTCGGCTATTACGACGGCGAAGTCGACGGCAATTTCGGCTCGGGCTCGAAAGCCGCAATCCAGGCGTTCCAGAACCAGAACGGCCTGGCGCCGGACGGGGAGCCTACGCAGCATCTGTTGCGCGCCCTGCGCAGGTAAATACACCCGTCGCTTTCTCCGGTCACGGCGATTCCGATCAAACGGTGCCAATCGCCGTGATCTGGCGTATGCTTGCGGGAGTGTCTGCCATTCGACGGTGAAATGATCATGCTGACGATCCTATCCCGGGGAAAGGGACTGTTTTCGCGTTTGCTTCGGCTGGCTCCCGTCTTGCTCGGCGCCGCGGCGATGGTCGCCGCCGGCTTCTTTGCCACTGTGGCCGAGGCGCAGGAGCGGGTGCCGCGGCGCAACGTGCTGCAAAGACTCTTCGGCGTCTTCACGCCGCAAAGGCGCGTCTATTACGAGGATCAATACGATCTTCGGCGCCAGCCGCGGCCGCAGCGCATACAGAAGCGCCGGGCGCAACCTTCGGAGCCAAGGCAGTCTCGCCCGAGCCGGGCCAAGCCGCGGCCAGCCGCAGCACCGCCGCCCGCGCCGGTCGTCGTGGAGAAATCTCCGGACGCCAAGAAGGTCCTGGTCGTCGGAGACTTCGTTGCCGGCAGCCTTGGTGACGGTTTGAAAGTTGCGTTCGAAACGACGCCCGGCATCGTGATCGAGACGCGCGCCAACGGCTCCTCGGGTATCGTCCGCGACGACTATTTCGACTGGCCCAAGGCGCTGCCGGACGCCATCGCGGAACTCAAGCCCGCCGTCATCGTCGTGAGCCTCGGCGCCAATGATCGCCAGATGATGCGGATCGGCGACGTGCAGGAGAAGTTCCGGACCGACGCCTGGACGGAAGAATACCGCAAGCGCGTCAACGCACTGGCGACGCTCGCGCGCAAGGATAATCTTCCGGTCCTCTGGGTCGGAATGCCGTCCTTCCAATCGACGTCCATGACCGCCGACATGGTGACGTTCAACGGCATCTATCGCGAAGAAGTGGAGAAGGTCGGCGGCCAGTTCATCGACATCTGGGACGGCTTCGTCGATGAAGGGGGGAAGTTCGTTCTGACCGGCTCCGATATCAACGGCCAGCAGGTCCGCCTCAGGGGGTCTGACGGCATCAACCTGACGAAGGCCGGCAAGCGCAAACTGGCCTTCTACGTCGAAAAGGATATCCGCAAGCTATTGGGCGAAGCGGCCGCGACGACGGACGTTCCGGGTGCGGAAGGCCTGAAGGACCTGGTCGTCAGCAAGCCGCTTGCCAACGAAGATATCATCAAGACGCAGCCGATCAGCCTCATCGATCCCGAACTCGACGGAGCGACCGCCCTTCTCGGCGGCGACACGCCCCTCAAGAGCACGGGCAAGAGCCCGCGCGACCGGCTCATCGAAAAGGGCGAGGTGGTCGTTGCGCCGCCCGGGCGTATCGACGATTTCCGGCTGACGAAGCAGGGGCAAGCCGGCAGCACCACACGCTAGATCACGATGTGACGCGGGATGCGGGCGGAAAACCGCGCACACTTTTCCTCATCCCGCTCTAATGCGGAAATGGGGCTCGCCGGGAACACCGCCTCTGCCCCTCATCCGCCTGCCGGCACCTTCTCCCCGCAGGCGGGGCGAAGGGGCAAGCGGTGCACGCTCGCTCCCTCTCACCCGCTGCGGTCCACAAGAGGAGAGGGGGACTTGAGAGTGTGCCGCGAGTCCCTTCTCCCCGTCAAACGGGGAGAAGGTGCCGGCAGGCGGATGAGGGGCGCCCGTGCCACAGGCTGCCTCCCGCTTGCGGGAGGCGGGGGCTGTGCCCTAGGCAGCCCTACCGCGGCAGCACCGTCGAGCCCATCAGCGCCTCGTCGATCGCGCGTGCCGCCTGCCGGCCTTCGCGGATCGCCCATACGACGAGCGACTGGCCGCGGCGAATGTCGCCTGCCGCCCACAATTTGTCGACCGAAGTCCTGTAGTCGCGCTCGTTGGCGACGACATTGGTCGAACCGCGGCGGTCGGTGTTGACCGTCAGCTTCTCGCCGAGATCCTTTAGCACGCTGTCTGCGAAGGGACCACGGAAACCGATCGCGATGAAGGCGAGATCGGCCTTGATGATGAACTCGGTACCGGCGATCGGCTTGCGGCGCTCGTCGACCTGACAGCATTTGACGCCGGTGAGATTGCCGTCCTCGTCGCCGACAAACTCGAGCGTCGCGACCTGGAACTCGCGGACAGCGCCCTCGGCCTGGCTGGAGGAGGTGCGCATCTTCGTTGCCCAGAAGGGCCAGACCGCAAGCTTGTCTTCCTTCTCGGGCGGTTGCGGACGAATGTCGAGCTGCGTCACCTTGACGGCGCCCTGGCGGAAGGCGGTACCGACACAATCGGATGCCGTGTCGCCGCCGCCGACGACGACGACGTGCTTGCCGCCGGCGAGGATCGGCTCGGACGGCCAGCCCACGCTGTCGATGTTCTCGCGGCCGATGCGACGGTTCTGCTGTACCAGATAAGGCATGGCGTCGTGCACGCCGAAGAACTCCACGCCGGGAATGCCGGCGTCGCGCGGCGTCTCGGAGCCGCCGCAATAGAGCACGGCGTCGTTTTCATCGACGAGCTTTTGCACCGCGACATCGACACCGACATTGACGCCGCAATGGAAGGTCACGCCCTCGCCCCGCATCTGCTCGACACGCCGGTCGATGAAGTTCTTCTCCATCTTGAAGTCCGGGATTCCGTAGCGCAGCAGCCCGCCGGGCTTGGACTCGCGTTCGTAGACATGCACCTCGTGGCCGGCGCGCGCCAGCTGCTGGGCAGCCGCCATGCCGGCCGGCCCGGAGCCGATGACCGCGACCTTCTTGCCGGTCTTGGTCACGGCGGGCTGCGGCACGATATAGCCCATCTCATAGGCCTTGTCGGCGATCGCCTGCTCGACCGTCTTGATCGCCACCGGCACGTCCTCGAGGTTCAGCGTGCAGGCTTCCTCGCAGGGCGCCGGGCAGACGCGGCCGGTGAATTCCGGGAAGTTGTTGGTGGAGTGCAGGTTGCGGATCGCCTCGTCCCAATTGCCGTTATAGACGAGGTCGTTCCAGTCGGGGATCTGGTTGTGCACCGGGCACCCGGTCGGCCCATGGCAATAGGGGATGCCGCAGTCCATGCAGCGAGCGGACTGCTTCTGCACTTCCTGATCGGACATTGGAATGGTGAATTCGCGGAAATGGCGGATGCGGTCGGATGCCGGCTGGTACTTCGCCACCTGCCGGTCGATCTCCAAAAACCCAGTAACCTTGCCCATCTTATGATCCTGACATCTTCAATCTCAACAGGCGCGCCTCGAGCGCGCGTGATGGCCCCCTGAACCCGATCGGGCCGGGAGCCGTTTTCACGAGGGCCGGTTACTCGGCCGCTTCAGCCATCTTCATGCGCTCCATATCCTCGAGCGCGCGGCGGTATTCTACCGGCATCACCTTGCGGAACTTCGGCCGGTAATCCGCCCAGTGATCGAGGATCTCCTTGGCGCGGACCGAACCCGTATAGTGCAGGTGGTTCGAGATGAGCTGGTAGAGGCGTTCCTCGTCGTGGCGCGTCATGTCGCCCGAGACGTCCACCATGCCCTTGTGCATGAGGTCGCCGCCGTGGTGATGCAGCTTCTCCAGCATGTCGTCCTCCTCCGGAACCGGCTGCAGCTCGACCATGGCCATGTTGCAGCGCCGGGCGAAGTCGCCCTCCTCATCGAGCACGTAAGCGACACCGCCCGACATGCCGGCGGCGAAGTTGCGGCCCGTGCCGCCGAGAACGACGACGACACCGCCGGTCATGTATTCGCAGCCGTGATCGCCGACGCCTTCCACGACCGCGATCGCACCGGAGTTGCGCACGGCAAAGCGTTCACCGGCGACGCCGTTGAAGTAGCACTCTCCGGAAATCGCGCCGTAAAGCACGGTATTGCCGACGATGATCGACTGGTGCGGCACGATCCGCGCGTTCTCCGGCGGCCGGACGATGATGCGCCCGCCCGAAAGCCCCTTGCCGACATAGTCGTTTCCGTCGCCGACGAGATCGAACGTGATGCCGCGGGCGAGGAACGCGCCGAAGGACTGGCCCGCCGTGCCCTTGAGGGTCACGTGGATCGTATCGTCCTTCAGCCCCTTGTGGCCCCAGCGCTTGGCAAGCGCGCCCGAAAGCATGGCGCCGGCCGAGCGGTCGACGTTTTTGATCGCGGCCTCGAAGGCGACCGGCACCTTGGTCTCGAGGGCGAGCTTCGCCTTCTCGATCAGCCTGCGGTCGAGAATGTCGTCGATCGGATGGTTCTGGCGCTCCGTCCAATACGTCGCTTCCTTCGGAGCCTCCACCTTGTGGAAGATCCTCGAGAAGTCGAGGCCCCTCGCCTTCCAGTGCTCGATCATCCGGTCGCGGTCCAGCATATCCGAGGACCCGATGATGTCGTCGAGCCGTCTGGCGCCAAGCGATGCGAGAATCTCGCGCACTTCCTCTGCAACGAAGAAGAAGTAATTGACGACATGCTCCGGCGTCCCCTTGAAACGCTTCCGGAGCACCGGATCCTGGGTGGCGACGCCGACAGGACAGGTATTCAGATGGCACTTGCGCATCATGATGCAGCCGGCCGCGATCAGCGGCGCGGTCGCGAAGCCGAATTCGTCGGCGCCGAGCAGCGCTCCGATGACGACGTCACGGCCGGTCTTCAGGCCGCCATCGACCTGCAGCGCGATGCGGGAGCGCAGACCGTTGAGCACCAGCGTCTGCTGTGTTTCGGCAAGGCCGATCTCCCACGGGCTACCCGCATGCTTCAGCGAGGTCAGCGGCGAAGCACCGGTGCCGCCGTCGAAGCCGGCAATGGTGATGTGATCGGCGCGCGCCTTGGCGACGCCGGCCGCAACGGTGCCGACACCCACTTCCGATACCAGCTTGACCGAGACATCGGCCTCCGGGTTGACGTTCTTCAGATCGTAGATCAGCTGCGCCAGATCTTCGATCGAATAG
Source organism: Ensifer sp. D2-11 (assembly GCF_054161295.1). NCBI lineage: Bacteria > Pseudomonadati > Pseudomonadota > Alphaproteobacteria > Hyphomicrobiales > Rhizobiaceae > Ensifer > Ensifer sp. D2-11. The sequence continues at coordinate 189,199 of NZ_CP096433.1, read as the reverse complement.
ATGTCATGATGCGGCGGCGGCGAGATGAGACCGACGCCCGGCGTCGAGTGCCGCGTCTTGGCGACGGTCGCATCGACCTTGTGACCCGGCAGCTGGCCGCCTTCGCCGGGCTTCGCGCCCTGCGCCACCTTGATCTGCAGAACGTCGGCATTGACCAGATATTCGGTGGTGACGCCGAAGCGGCCGGAGGCGATCTGCTTGATCGCCGACCGCTCGGGGTTCGTCGAGCCGTCCGGCAGCGGCAGGTAGCGATCGCTCTCCTCGCCGCCTTCGCCGGTGTTGGACTTGCCGCCGATCCGGTTCATCGCGACGGCGAGCGTCGTATGCGCCTCGCGGCTGATCGAGCCGAAGGACATGGCACCGGTCGAGAAGCGCTTGACGATCTCCGCAGCCGGCTCGACCTCTTCGATCGGGATCGGCTTGCGGCCAACCTCCTCGGCTCCCTTGATCGTGAATAGCCCGCGGATCGTGTTCATGCGGCTCGCAGACTCGTTCATCATCGCGGAAAATTCGCGATAGCGGTCCTCGGCATTGCCGCGCACGGCATGCTGCAGCGACGCGATGGCGTCCGGCGTCCAGGCATGGCTTTCGCCGCGCATCCGGAAGGCATATTCGCCGCCGATGTCGAGCGTATTGGCAAGCACCGGATCGCTTCCGAAGGCAGCCTTGTGACGCGCCACGGTTTCGGCAGCGATCTCCTCGAGGCCGATGCCTTCGATCGTCGTTGCAGTACCGAAGAAGTACTTGCCGACCAGCGCGGACGAAAGGCCGACGGCGTCGAAGATCTGCGCGCCGCAATAGGACTGGTAGGTGGAGATGCCCATCTTGGACATGACCTTGAGGATGCCTTTGCCGACCGCCTTGATGTAGCGGTAGACGACTTCCTTCTCGTCGACTTCCTTCGGAAACTCGCCGCGCTTGTGCATGTCGACGAGCGTGTCGAAGGCGAGATAGGGGTTGATCGCTTCCGCGCCGTAGCCGGCGAGCAGGCAGAAATGATGAATCTCGCGCGGTTCGCCCGACTCGACGACGAGGCCGACCGACGTGCGCAGACCCTTGCGGATCAGGTGGTGATGGACGGCTGCGGTCGCGAGCAGCGCCGGGATCGCCACGCGATCCGGACCGATCTGCCGGTCGGAAAGCACGATGATGTTGTAGCCGCCCTTGACTGCCGCTTCCGCCCTTTCACAAAGACGATCGAGCATTTCCAGCATGCCTTCGGCACCGCGGGAAATGTCGTAGGTGAAATCGAGCGTCTTCGTGTCGAAGCGGTCCTCGGTATGGCCGATCGAGCGGATCTTCTCGAGGTCGCCATTGGTCAGGATCGGCTGGCGGACTTCCAGCCGCTTCGCATGCGCCATCCCCTCATGGTCGAGGATGTTCGGGCGGGGACCGATGAACGAGACGAGGCTCATCACCAGTTCCTCGCGGATCGGATCGATCGGCGGGTTGGTGACCTGCGCGAAGTTCTGCTTGAAATAGGTATAGAGCAGCTTCGGCTTGTCGGACATCGCCGAGATCGGCGTGTCGGTGCCCATCGAGCCGATCGCCTCCTGACCGGTCGTCGCCATCGGCGACATCAGGAGCTTCGTGTCCTCATGGGTATAACCGAAGGCCTGCTGGCGGTCGATCAGCGACACGTCGCGGCGCAGCGCCCGCGGCTCGACCGGCTTCAGCTCTTCGAGGATCAGCTGGGTGTTGTCGAGCCATTGGCGGTAGGGATGCTTGCCGGCGAGCGACGACTTCACCTCCTCGTCGGAGATGATGCGGCCCTCTTCCATGTCGATCAGCAGCATCTTGCCGGGCTGCAGCCGCCATTTCTTGACGATCTTGTCCTCGGCGACCGGCAGCACGCCGGCCTCCGACGCCATGATGACGCGGTCGTCGCTGGTGACGATGTAGCGCGCCGGGCGCAGGCCGTTGCGGTCGAGCGTGGCGCCTATCTGGCGCCCATCGGTGAAGGCGACCGCCGCCGGTCCGTCCCACGGCTCCATCAGCGCCGCATGATATTCGTAGAAGGCCTTGCGCTCCGGCGACATGAGCTGGTTGCCGGCCCAGGCCTCGGGGATCAGCATCATGACGGCATGCGAGAGCGAATAACCGCCGCGCACGAGGAATTCGAGCGCATTGTCGAAACAGGCCGTGTCCGACTGACCTTCATAGGAGATCGGCCAGAGCTTGGAAATGTCGTCGCCGAAGAGCGGCGAGGAAACGGAAGCCTGCCGTGCGGCCATCCAGTTGACGTTGCCGCGCAGCGTGTTGATCTCGCCGTTATGCGCAACCATGCGATACGGATGCGCGAGCTTCCAGGACGGGAAGGTGTTGGTCGAGAAGCGCTGGTGCACGAGTGCGACGGCCGACTGGAAGCGCTCGTCGGCGAGGTCCTTGTAATAGGCACCCACCTGATAGGCGAGGAACATGCCCTTGTAGACGATGGTGGTGGTCGACAGCGACACGATATAGAAGCCGAGATCGCCACCATCGGCTTCCGCATAGATGCGGTTGGAGATCACCTTGCGAAGCGTGAACAGCCGCCGTTCGAATTCGTCGCTGCTCGCGGCCTCCCGGCCAGCGCCGATGAACACCTGGACATGGTGCGGCTCGGTCGCGGCGATGTCGGGCGCTTTGGAGAGAGACGAATTGTCGACCGGCACGTCGCGGAAGCCGAGCACGATCTGGCCCTCCTCGGCCACGACCTCGCTGATCACCTCCTTGAAGTGGGCGATAAGCGCCTCGTCGCGTGGCATGAAGAGATAGCCGACGGCATATTCGCCCGCCTTCGGCAGGGTCACGCCCTGCTTCGCCATCTCCTCGCGGAAGAAGCGGTCGGGGATCTGGACGAGAATGCCCGCGCCGTCGCCCATCAGCGGGTCGGCACCGACCGCGCCGCGATGGGTGAGGTTTTCCAGCATGAAGAGGCCATCGCGCACGATCTGATGCGACTTCTCGCCCTTGAGATGGGCGACGAAGCCGACGCCGCAGGCATCATGTTCGTTCCGTGGATCGTAGAGCCCCTGTTTTCGCGGCAGCCCGGAGGGGAATGCGGGCGTTTTCACAGCCGTCGCAGCGTCTTGTGCGAGGTTGAGCCCAATCTGTCGTGATGGCGAATGATCCGTCATCTTTTCCCTCCTGTTGAACCCGGGAATTCCGGGCATAACGCGGCCCGCACGCTGTTGCCGCATGGCGCTTTTCGCACGGCGGCAAACCGGGCATTATCGTCGCATGATCCTGATCAGGTCGCAAATGAAGCGCGGCCGCGTCAGGCACTGATGTCCGCGACCATACTGACGCCAAGGAATAACGACCGGATGAAATCCGGCGAAACCCCCTCGCGCTTCACGCCGGCTGCCGCTTTTCACGGTGCTTCCGGCGATTGTTCCGGCCCCTAGACCGAAATAGGACAGCAAACCTGTCCTATTTCATGCGCTCTATGCCAGAAACCGCCCCCCTTCGCAAGGGCCTCGGCCGCAAATAATGCGAGAGATTTTGCCGAACATTGCCGGAAATTGCGCGGTTTTGAAATTTAATTACCGGTACCGGGCACTTTCTTTACTTTGGTTTCAAACTGGTCTCCGGTTGGCACTCAAGGCAGGCACAGTTAAGCGCAGCCGCTTGCTTGCCGACGGGACTCGGCTATGGTCGCGCCGGCGCGCCTCTCCGCGCCGCGTGGCTCGATGTAAACAGGGTAAGCTTCAGATGATCTTCTCCTCCGACAACTGGGCCGGCGCCCATCCGGCGATTGCCGAAAGTCTGGTCACGAATGCGCAGGGCTATGCTTCCGCCTACGGCACGAGCGAACTCGACCGGAGGGTGGAACAGAGATTTTCGGAGATTTTCGAGAGGGACGTCGCGGTATTCTTCGTGGGCACCGGAACCGCCGCAAACTCCCTTGCGCTTTCGAGCGCCAATCGGGCGGGCGGAATCGCTTTCTGCCATCGCGAAGCGCATGTGAACGTCGACGAGTGCGGCGCGCCGGAGTTCTTCTCGCACGGCGCGAGGCTGTGCCCGGTCGAGGGCGCCCGCGGCAGGATGGAGCCGGCGAAGCTCGAGGCCGAAATTCGGCGGTTCCCGAGGGAGAACGTCCATGGCGGTCAGCCGATGGCGGTGACGCTGACGCAGGCGACCGAGAGCGGCACCGTCTATTCGCTCGACCAGATCGAAACGATCGGCTCGATCGCCCGCTCCCATAAACTGCCGCTGCACATGGATGGCGCCCGTTTCGCCAATGCCCTGGTCAGCCTTGGTGCGACACCGGCCGAGATGACCTGGAAGCGTGGCGTAGATCTGCTTTCGTTCGGCGGAACCAAGAACGGCTGCTGGTGCGCCGAGGCGCTGGTGCTCTTCGACCTTCCGAAGGCGCAGGAGATGCACTTCCTGCGCAAGCGCTCGGCTCAACTCTTCTCCAAGTCGCGCTTCGTCGCCGCCCAGTTCGACGCCTATCTTGCCGGCGATCTCTGGCTCGATCTTGCGCGCCACGCCAACGCGATGGCACAGCGCCTCGCCGACGGCATCACCGCTTCGGCCGGGAGCCGGCTTGCCTGGGCGCCCGATGCCAACGAGGTCTTCGTCGTGCTGAAACGGGAGGCCGCGGGCCGGCTGCAGCGGCAGGGCGCGCTTTTCTACGATTGGGAAGTGCCGCACGACCTCGAAGGCAGCCTCGCGGAAGACGAAGGGCTCTATCGCCTGGTTACCAGCTTCGCCACCCGCGCCGAGGACGTCGACCGTTTCGTCGCCGCCTGCTGATGCGGGCCGCACGGCAGATATCGAAGCGCGCCGCATGAAATCGTTCGAATGCGCCGCGTATCGCGGCCGATAGAGCGGGATGAGGAAAAATGTGTGCAGTTTTCCGCCCGCATCCGGCGTCTCAACTTTCCTGGAATCGATCATGTTCATGTTTTTAGGTCGACCCGACCTAAAAACATGAACATGATCTAGGGCTTGCATCCGGCTTCCGGATGGGCTTACACGGCAAGCACCATGCGCCGTTATCTCCCCGACACCTTTACCATCCTCCTGATGCTGACAGTCGCTCTCGCAGCGGTTTTGCCCATCGACGGTACCGCCGCGGCCTGGTTCGCAATCGCGACAAAGCTGGGTGTCGGCCTGATCTTCTTTCTTCATGGCGCACGGCTTTCGCGCGAGGTCGTCATTGCCGGCTTCCTGCATTGGCGGCTGCACCTTGCGATTCTCTTTTCGACTTTCGCCCTTTTCCCGCTCATCGGACTCCTCATCGGTTTCGTCCCGCCATGGATCCTGCCGCCGTCGCTCTATACCGGCATCCTTTTCCTCTGCGTTCTGCCCTCGACGGTACAGTCGTCGATCGCATTCACGTCGATGGCCGGCGGCAATGTTCCGGCAGCCGTCTGCGCCGCATCGGCCTCCAACATCTTGGGCGTGTTCCTGACGCCGCTTCTCGTCGGCATCATCTTCTCGGCCGGCGGACATGGCGGCGTATCGCTCGACGCGATCGAACAGATCCTCCTGCAGCTGCTTGCCCCCTTCGTCGCAGGCCAGATCCTGCAGCCCTGGATCGGCGACTGGATTCGCGCCCGCAAGAAACTGCTCGCGCCGGTCGACCGCGGTTCGATCCTGATGGTCGTCTACCTGGCTTTCAGCCAGGCCGTCACGGCCGGCCTCTGGCACGCCTTCACGCTGAGCGACCTTACGATCCTCATCGCTATCGAGATCGTCCTCCTCGCGCTTATTCTGGCGGCCACCACATTCGGTAGCCGGCTGCTCGGGTTCGACCGCGCGGACGAAATCGCCATCACCTTCTGCGGATCGAAGAAGAGCCTGGCGAGCGGCATTCCGATGGCAAGCGCGATCTTCGCCGGGCAGAACATCGGCATGATCGTTCTGCCGGTCATGCTGTTCCATCAGATTCAGTTGATGGCCTGTGCGGTCATTGCCCAGCGCTATGCCGCCAAGGCGGCAGAGCTCGAAGGAACCGCTGTCCCGGCTACCCTCACCTGAAGAGCACAAACGAAACGGCGCGTCTCCTTATCAAGCCTCGGTATCGTGGGATGACAGGAATCGAGAGACCGTTTCCAGGCACAAGGCCTTCTCCTCCACATGCGGCATGTGGCTGGAATGCTCGAACAGCACCCATTCGCAGCCCTTCACGCGATCCACATACGGCTTGACGACGAGCGGCGTGGCTTCGTCGTATTTTCCGGAAATCAAGAGGGTCGGCGCTTCGATCCGCATCAGCCGGTCCTCGATCGTCCAGTCCTTCATCGTACCTATTACGTGGAACTCGGTCGGGCCGTTCATGTTGCGATAGACCGTATTATCTTCGTCCATGATCGCAAAGGTGCGCGCGACTTCCGCCGGCCACGGCGTGACGCGGCAGACATGGCGGTCGTAGAAGACGCGAGAGGCGGCGATGTATTCCGGATCGGTAATCGTGCCGGCCTGCTCATGCCTGAGCAGCGTATTCTGAACCGCCTGCGGCAGTTCCTCGCGCAGGCGATTGGCTTCCGCCACCCAGGTATGCATGTTGGCTGGCGAATTGGCGATGACCAGCGCCTTCAGCCCCGCAGGCTTTAAAACCGCATGTTCCGCACCCAGCATGCCGCCCCAGGACTGTCCGAGAAAGGCATAGCGATCCTGGATGCCCAGATGCTTCAGCAGCGCGTCGAGTTCCCCGAGGAACAGGGCGGGCGTCCAGAAATCCGGGCCCTTGTCCGGAAGGCGCGTGGAGTTGCCGTTGCCGAGCTGGTCGTAGTGAATGACGGCGCGTCCGTCGATCTCGCTGATCCCCTTGAAGGAATCCACGTAGTCATGGGTGCAGCCCGGTCCGCCATGGGCAACGACGAGCGGCAGCTTGCCGCTGCCGAGCGAACCGGTGATGCGATACCAGGTCTGGTATTCGCGAAAGGGCAGGAAGGCTTCCTTCGACGCGACGGCGGCCACGTGCATCTCCATGTCTGACGGACAACGGAGGCAACATAACGCGGGGTTTCAAGCCGTGGCAGCTATCACAAGTTATAGGATGGGCGCTCTTCGAGCAGGCGGTAGTGCGTGGCGCGCACAACCGCCTGGGTTCGGTTCTTCGCACCGAGTTTCTTGGCCGCGGCGTTGAGGTGCATGACGACAGTCGGCACAGAGCGGTGGATGATACGGGAAATTTCCTTGGCCGAGTGGCCCTCGGCGGAATAGCGAAGGCATTCGCGCTCCCGCTCCGTCAGCCTCGCGGTGCCGGCACTGAAGGCCTGCGCGTCGAACAGCGAATAGGCCGCCTCGTGAAACACATGGGCGAGCAGGTTGAAATCGGCGATGTACCGCAGCGCATGCCCCTCGAATGCGCGGTTGCCGCCGAAACGCACACCCGTGACGGTCGCATAGTCGCCGCGCGGCATGTGGACCGGAACGGTGACGCCGGTCGACATGTCCCGTTCGCTCAGGTAACGGGCGACAGGCGCCGTATCATCGCTCATGAAGCGCCTGATCAGCGTGTCCGCAGCGGGATCATAGTTCCAAAAGAACGGCGTCGACGTGCGCAGCGCCACCTGCTGCACGGGATCGATGCGGAAATAGCCGCGATCGAACCAGTAGTCGTGCATGTCCTCCGAGATGTTGCGAAGTTTCAGCAGCGACGGGACCATGATCGTGCCGTCGAGATCGCGGGGCACCGGCGTATAGTCGTAGATCAGAGCCTCGAAGCCGATCGACTTCATCGCCTCGAACACCTGGTCGATACGGCCATCCAGCGTGTCGTGCGCGGTGAACTGGTTCCTGATCGTCCCGAGTTCGTCAAACATCCTTGTCTCCGGTCCGGTCACTGGCCAACCTATCACTTCTTATAGCTGGGCGCCGACTGGCGTTTCGGATAAAATTTAGCCGTGCTCAATTATTGAGCAAGCAGTTTCTTTGCCGGGGCGGTCAATGTGGCGTGATATCGAGCCGGAGGCGCGACACGAAATCGAAGTCGATGGCTACAAGGTGGTGGCCTACAGCTTCGGTTCGGGCCCGGAGACCTTGTTCTGCCTGAATGGCGGGCCGGGGCTACCCTGTGACTATCTGCGCGAAGCCCATTCGTGCCTCATCGACGAGGGCTATCGCGTCGTCGCCTTCGATCAGCTCGGCACCGGCGCCTCCGACCGCCCGACCGATGCTTCGCTCTGGACGATCGGCCGGTATGTCGAGGAAACCGAAACTGTTCGCAAGGCGCTGGGGCTCGGCAAGGTGCACATGCTCGGCCATTCCTGGGGTGGCTGGCTGGCGATCGACTACGCGCTGACATACCCGGAAAACCTGCAGACGCTGATCCTGGAGGATACGGTCGCCGACATGCCGCACCTCGTCACCGAGCTTGAGCGGCTGCGCGCCGCGCTCGGTCCGGAGACCGTCGCCATGATGCAGAAGCACGAGGCGCAGGGCACATACGATCATCCCGAATATATGGCTGCCATCACCATCCTGAACTATCGCCATGTGTGCCGCCTGCCGGAATGGCCCGCACCGGTACGCCGGTCCCTGGACGACTGGAACATGGGTCCCTACGGCACGATGCAAGGCCCGAACGAGTTTCTCTACATCGGCAATCTCAAGGACTGGAACCGCATTCCCGACCTCCCCGGCATTAAGGTGCCGACGCTGATCACCACGGGAGAACACGACGAGCTCACGCCGGCCTGCGCGCTGAAGATGAAGCTGGCCATCCCGGATGCCGAGCTCAGGGTTTTTGCCAATGCAAGCCACATGCCGTTCTACGAGAACCCCGCGGACTATTATCCTGCGCTGATCGATTTCCTGTCGCGGCACAGGCCGAACTGATGCAAAACATGGCGAGAGACATCCGAACAAGACGGAGGCGCGGGCATCGCCATGCATCGCTATAGGTTCGTTCTCACTCGACCTTTGCAGTTCCTGCCGGTCATCTTCGGGATCAGCATCATAACCTTCATTCTGGTGCGGCTCATCCCCGGCGATCCGGCGCGCAACCTGCTCGGAGCCCGCGCCACCCCGTCGGCCATCGCCAAGATCCGCGCCCAGTACGGCCTCGACGAGCCGATGTGGCAGCAATATTTCTACTTTCTGAAGAATCTTGCCGATGGCGAGATGGGCAAGTCGATCCTCTACAAGATCGATGTCCTGAAGCTTATCGCCACACGTGTCGAGCCGACCATCGCGCTCGTGCTGTCGAGCGTCGTTCTGGCGGTTCTCATCGCCGTGCCCATGGCGGCGCTTGCAGCGCGTAATTCCGGCAAGGCGCCGGACCATATCGTCCGGGTTGTTTCCACATTCGGCATCGGGTTTCCGCCGTTCTGGCTCGGCCTGATGCTGATGATCCTTTTCAGCGTCAAACTGGACGTGCTGCCGGTGTCCGGCTACGGGGCGACCTTCGGCGACAAGCTCGCCCATCTGATCCTGCCGAGCCTGACGGTCGCTCTTTCCCTGTCGACGGTGCTGGTTCGCAGCCTGCGCGCGGCAATGATCGAGTCCCTGAAATCAGACGTGGCGACGGCCGCCCGCGCGCGCGGCATGCCTGAGCGCATCGTCTTCTGGCGGCATGTCGTTCCGAATTCGCTGGTGCCGACCATCAACCTTCTGGCGGTCAACATCGGCTGGCTGATCGGCGGCACGGTCGTGGTCGAAAGCGTCTTTGCCCTGCCGGGCATGGGACAGTTGCTGGTACGCGCCATCTTCTCGCGCGACTACATGGTCGTGCAGGGTGTCGCCATGGTGTTTGCCTGCGCCACTGTGCTCGTCAACTTCATCGCCGACATCGTCACCGTCGCCGTCGATCCGAGGGTGAAACTATGAGCGCCGGTACGGTGTCCTCGTCGCCGGCCGGCTGGCGGTTGCTCTTCGGCCGGCGGCTGGCCCTCGTCATTGGCGCGGGCATCCTGCTGTTTTTCCTGCTGCTGGCGATCGGCGCACCCGTCGTCGCCCCCTATGACCCGATCCTGCAGAACGGCGCAGCCCGCTTGCAGCCGCCGTCGCTTCTGCATCCGTTCGGCACCGACAACTTCGGCCGCGACCTCCTTTCACGCGTCATCTGGGGCACACGCATCGACCTGCAGATCGCCTTGATCGGCGTCGCCTTCCCCTTCGTCATAGGAACGATCGTCGGCACCATCGCCGGCTTCTTCGGCGGCATTGTAGACGCGCTGTTCATGCGCCTCGTCGACATCATCCTCGCCTTTCCATTCCTCGTATTGATGCTGTCGATCATCGCCATTCTCGGTCCGGGCCTCGGCAGCTTCTATATCGCCATGGCGCTGGTCGGATGGGTTTCATATGCCCGGTTGATCCGGGCACAGATTCTCGTTCTGAAGAACAGCGACTATGCCGTCGCCGCCGTCAGCCTCGGTTTCGGCCGCTTCCGCATCATGTTCCGGCACTTGCTACCCAATGCCATTGCCGGCTCGATCGTCTTTTCCATGTCGGATGCCGTCCTGGTGCTGCTGAGCGGGGCCGCCGTCAGCTATCTCGGTCTCGGCGTCCAGCCGCCGGTTGCCGAATGGGGCGTCATGGTCGCGGAGGGCCAGAGCTTCATCACCACCGCCTGGTGGATCACGCTGTTTCCCGGGCTGTCGATCGTCAGCCTTGCCTTCGGCTTCAGCATGCTGGGCGACGCGCTCGGCGAATTGCTCGGAGTGCACGAATGAGCGCCGCCGTCCTGTCTGTCCGCGCCCTGACCGTGAAGGCGCATCTCCAGGGAGAGACGCGCACGCTGCTGGATGGCATCTCGCTCGACCTCGCCAAGGGCGAGATCCTCGGCCTCGTCGGCGAAAGCGGATCGGGCAAGAGCCTGTTCTGCCGCGCGCTGGTTCGCCTCCTGCCATCATCCCTGCTGAAGATCGAAGGCGGTGCGGTTCTCCTCGGAGGGCGCGACCTCACGGCCGTCACCGACGCCGAGATGCTGGAGGTGCGCGGCGCCGAGATCGGCATGATCTTCCAGAACCCGACCAGCCACCTCGACCCGGTCATGCGCATCGGCGACCAGATCGCCGAGGGCATCCGCTACCATCAGGGCCTCGGCGGCCGCGATGCGCGGGCGGCAGCGGTCGAGATACTGGGGCAGATCGGGTTCCCTGAACCCGTCCGCCAGTACGACAGCTACCCGCACGAGCTTTCCGGCGGCATGCGTCAGCGGGCCATGATCGGCGTGGCACTGTCCTGCAGTCCGCAAATCCTCATAGCCGACGAACCGACCACCGCCCTCGACGTGACGATCCAGGCGCAGATCCTGAAACTCCTGATGGACATCCGCGACAGGCGCGGCCTGTCGATCATCCTCATTACCCATGATCTCGGCATCGTGGCGCAGACCTGCGACCGCATTGCCGTGATGCGCGGCGGAAAGCTGCTGGAACAGGGTCCTAAACGGACGATCCTGTCCGCACCGCAGGACCCGTATACAGTTCGCCTCATCCACAGCCATCCATCCATGCCCGAGGCGGTGCTCCCCGCCACCAGTCTCCCAGCGCCCTCACATGGAGCGACAAGGCCGCTTCTGGAGATCGATGACTTGCATGTGCGCTTCCCGTCGGGCGGCAGCCTTTTCAGGGGAAAGAACGCCAGGACCGTCAGCGCCGTTTCGGGGATCAGCCTGCGGATCATGCCCGGCGAAACGGTCGGTATCGTCGGCGAATCCGGCAGCGGCAAAAGTACGCTTGCCCGCGCCATGCTGAGCCTGACGCCGATTTCCGGCGGTCACGTCAGCTTCGACGGTATCGATCTTTCTCAGCAGAGGGGTGCGGGTCTCACCAGGCTGCGACACGAGTCCGCCATGGTCTTTCAGGATCCGTTCAATGCATTGAACCCGCGCCTGACCATCGGCCAGACTCTTGCTGAAGTTCTGAAAGTGCAGAAAAAGATCGGCGGAGCCGACATTCCGGCACGCATCGGCGAGCTGCTGGACCTTGTCGGCCTCGAGCGCGAATTCGCCCATCGCAAACCGCGCAGCATGAGCGGCGGCCAGTGCCAGAGGGCGGGCATCGCCCGTGCCCTTGCCGTCGACCCGAGACTGATTATCGCCGACGAATGCGTCGCAGCACTCGATGTCACGATCCAGGCGCAGATCGTCGACCTCTTCCGCAAGCTCGCCCGCGACCTTAACCTCACGCTGATCTTCATCGCCCATGACCTCGCGATCGTGCGCAACCTGTGCGAACGCACCGTGGTGATGCATCGCGGAGAGATCATCGAGGAGGGCCGCTCCGAGGACGTCTTCTCCCGGCCGAAACATCCCTACACCGCCGCATTGATCGCCGCGATCCCCGACATCGATCCCGACAGGTCATTACTCGGCCATACCGATGCGCCGCCGGTGGAGCCGATCCAGTCCGTCAAACGCCTGCCATAATAACGAAGGGAACGAACGATGACCAAAAGGTGGAACAAAATCGGCCGGGCCGCTTTCGCAGCCGCCCTGATGCTGAGTGCCGGTTACGCGGAGGCCGCCGGTATCCTCTCCATCGGCCGCCGCGAAGATTCAACGACTTTCGATCCGATCAAGTCGGCCCAGAACGTCGACAACTGGGTGTTCTCCAACGTCTTCGACGTGCTTGTCCGCGTGGACAAGACCGGCACCAAGCTGGAGCCTGGGCTCGCCGAAAGCTGGACCCTTTCCGATGACGGCCTGACCTACACGTTCAAGATCCGCGACGCGAAGTTCTCGGACGGCTCGCCGATAACGGCCGAGGATGCCGCCTTCAGCTTGCTGCGCATACGCGACCACGAAGGCTCTCTGTGGAGCGACAGCTACAAGATCATCGAAACCGCCCAGGCGGCCGATCCAAAGACTCTGGTCGTCAAGTTGACGACGCCCTCCGCACCCTTCCTGTCGACGCTTGCCCTTCCGAACGTCTCGGTGCTTTCCAAGAAAGCCGTCGAGGCTGGCGAGGACGCTTTCGCCGAACTGCCGACGGCATCGTCCGGCGCGTTCACCGTCAAGGAATGGCGGCGCGGCGATCGGGTGATCCTCGAAAAGAATCCGAACTTCTGGCAGGCGGATCGTGTGAAACTAGACGGCGTCGAATGGATTTCCGTTCCGGACGACAACACGCGCATGCTGAACGTGCAGGCCGGCCAGCTCGACACAGCGATCTTCGTCCCGTTCTCGCGCGTCGAGGAGCTGAAGAAGGACCCGAACCTCACGGTCCACATCGACACCTCGACCCGCGAAGACCATCTGCTCATCAACCATGAGCACGGCATGCTTGCCAAAAAGGAAGTGCGCCAGGCCCTGGATATGGCGATCGACAAGAAGGCGATCGTCGACACGGTCACGTTCGGCATCGGCACGGTCGCAAATTCCTACATCCCAAAGGGCTCGCTCTATCACTACGACGCCAACTACCAGTATCCTTACGATCCGGAGAAGGCCAAGGCGATGCTGGCCGAGGCGGGGGCATCCGACCTGACGCTCAACTATGTCGTAAACGCGGGCAACGAGGTCGACGAGCAGATCGCGGTGCTGCTGCAGCAGCAGTTTGCCAAGGCGGGCGTCACGGTCAATCTGCAGAAGGTCGACGCGAGCCAGAGCTGGGACATGCTGGTCGCCGGCGACTACGATATCTCGGTCATGTACTGGACAAACGACGTCCTCGATCCGGACCAGAAGACCACCTTCGTGCTCGGCCATGACACCAATATGAACTACATGACCCGCTACAACAGCGAAAAGGTGAAGGAGCTTGTCGCAGCGGCACGTCTGGAACTCGATCCGGCAAAGCGTGAGGCCATGTACGTCGATATTCAGAAGACGGCGAAGGATGACGTCCACTGGATCGACCTATACTACAGCCCTTATCTGAACGTATCGCGCAAGAACATCGAGAACTTCTACCAGAACCCGCTCGGCCGATTCTTCCTGGAAGACACGGTGAAGAACTGACGGTTAGCTAGCCGGTCACAGGCATTCCCGGAAAACGCCAGGGGTTTTCCTGCAGCAAAAACGGCGCCCTTTCGGGCGCCGTCTTTCTTTCGATCCTGTTTCCGGACTCAGGCGGTCTGCGCCTCGATCTGCTTCGGCTGCGAAGCCGCCGCGGTGATCTCGATCCGGCGCGGCTTGGCCGTTTCCGGGATATTGCGCAGAAGATCGACGTGGAGCAGGCCGTTCTTCAGCGAAGCGGACTTGATCTCGACGTGGTCGGCAAGCTGGAAGCGGCGCTCGAAGGCGCGCTTGGCTATGCCGCGATGAAGAAACTGGGTTTCCTCACCCTTCTCTTCGCTCTTTTCGCCCTTGATCGTCAGCGTGTTTTCGCGCGCTTCGACCGAAAGCTCGCTTTCGTCGAAACCGGCAACGGCCATGGTGATGCGATAGGCGTTTTCGCCGGTGCGTTCGATGTTGTAGGGCGGATAGGTCTGCGACTGATCCGGCTGACCAAGGCTATCGAGCATGGTGAACAGGCGGTCGAAGCCGACAGTGGAGCGGTAGAGGGGAGAAAAATCAAAATGACGCATGATGTCGTCCTCCATAAGAGCAACGGTTGCGATATCTGGCCTGCCACCCCGTTCCGGCTGTGGCTCGACCGGTGAACGGACCCTTCTTCGGCGCCCGCGGAGAAGACATGGGAATGCCCGCGCACGAGTTCAAGAGGAATGCCGCCAGCGCATCCTGAACAATAGATGAACGAGGGGTTCGGTCGTCGTTCAGCCGCCGTGGGCTAGAAAGGAGACACTGGGTCTTCCCAGGGCTGAAGTGACATGTCCCTTCTCCCTTCAGCGGCCGGAAACGGTGATCGTCCGGATTTCATCCACCGTTTCCGGCTTTTTTCTTTGACGGGTGGCGGGCCGCCGCCTATCCCTACTTGCATGTTCCTTCTGGCCCACGCCCCATGACCACGCTCCTTCATTCCATGCCGGAAAATCCGATGCCGGGCGATCCGGTGGTTGGCTTTTTCGACGGAGCCCGCAACCGCAAGATCCGCTACGCGGTGTTCAGGTCGAAGGCCCCGGTCATTCGCGGCACCATCGTCCTGCTGCAGGGTCGCAACGAGTCGATCGAGAAATACTTCGAAACGATCGGCGATCTCATGGCGGCCGGTTTCTGGGTCGCGACCTTCGACTGGCGCGGACAGGGCGGCTCCGAGCGGCTGTCGCCGCAATGGACCCACGGCCATGTGGAGGATTTCACCGATTACGAGCGCGACCTGACGATTTTTCTCGATGAGATCGTCCTTCCCGACACCCGCCTGCCCTTCTCGATCGTCGCCCATTCGATGGGGGCGCTCGTCGCCCTGTCGCTCGCTCCCATGCTCGCAAGCCGCATCGACCGGATGGTGCTGCTTGCCCCCTTCGTCGGTCTGGGGGGCCAGGCGATCGGCGAACGGGGTATCGCAGCGATCGCGACGGTCATGCGCTGGATCGGCCTCGGTAGGCTGGCGCTGAGTTCCGACAAAGGCAACGGTACCCCTTTTAGGGGCAATGTTCTGACCGCGGACGACCGGCGCTACGCCCGCAACCTGGCGCTCATCGATGCGCGTCCGCAACTGCGGGTCGGACCGCCGACGGCCCGCTGGCTGAGCGAAGCCTTCCGAACGATCCGGCGCGTCCTCAAGCACGAACATCTGACGAGGATCACCATACCGGCCGTCATACTCGCCCCGACGGCCGATAAGCTCGTGCCGTATCTCCCGGTCGAGCGGTTGGCCAGCAATTTCCGTGCAGGGCATCTGATCCCGATCGACGGCGCGCGGCACGAACTCCTGCAGGAGGCCGACCGCTATCGCGCCCAGGCGATGGCCGCGATCCTGGCCTTTCTGCCGGGCGCCGATGCGGAGGACCCCGCGTCCCTGCCGCGACAGTTGGAAGAGGCTTAAACCCGACCCTTGAGCGCCTCAAGCGCCTGCGCATGCAATTCGCGGCTGCCGGCAGCGATGATTTCGCCGCCCATTTCCGCCGGCCCGCCCTGCCAGTCGGTGATGAACCCGCCCGCCTGCTCGATCAGCGGAATGAGCCCGCCGACGTCGTAGGGCTTCAGGCCGCATTCGACGACGAGATCGACATGGCCGGCTGCAAGCAGCGCGAAGGCATAGCAGTCGCAGCCGTAGCGGAAGAGCCGCACCTTCTCCTGCAATGCCTCGAAGCGCTCCTTGAGCTCGCCCGTGTAGAGGTGCGGGGATGTCGTGAACAGAACGGCATCCGAAAGCGCATGGCAGGGCCGCGTGGCGAGCACCCTCTCTCCGTCAGGTCCCCGATAGAGCGCCTTCTCGCCGTCGGCGAAAAAACGCTCGCCGGTGAAGGGCTGGTCCATCAGCCCCATGACGGCCTTGCCGTTCCGGTAGAGGCCGATCAGCGTGCCCCACACCGGCAGGCCGGAGATGAATGCACGGGTCCCGTCGATCGGGTCGATGACCCAGACGAGTTCGCGGTCGAGACCGATATTGCCGTGCTCTTCGCCGAGAATGCCGTGTTCCGGAAAGCTGCTCTCGATCAGCGCGCGGATCGACGCCTCAGCCGACCTGTCGGCTTCCGTCACCGGGTCGAAGCCGCCTTCGAGCTTGTTGAGAACACTCGTGCCAACCCGAAAGCGCGGCATGGTTTCGGCCTTGGCGGCGTCGGCGAGACGGTCGAAGAAAGTACGGTCGGGCAGCATGTCGCTCTCTGCGAGGGAGGAGGTTCGATCTGAATAGACGAAATTCAGGGAAAGGCAACGACCGGACCGGCGCCGGCAGTCGCTGAATGGGCATGTCGAAAGAGCGCACCCTGCACCGATACGAAAGTCTGCATCTTCGAATCTTGACAATTGTGCACCGCAGCATTACAGTTTTTCTGCAGTCACTCGTGGCTGCAAATACCCTCCTTGGGTGTTTCCTCCCTAGACTTGACCGCGCCGCTGGCGCGGTTCTTTTTGAGCAGCGTTCCGCCGCCGGGCGCTCAAAAGCCTTTTCGAATTGTCATTCCGCGGCCAGCGGCAGATAGGCGCCGAAATCCTCGACGTGCCGCGCGAGCGCCGCGATGAAGGTTGCGAGGTCGGCCTCGAGAGCTGCGAATCCCGGTTTTTTGATCAGGGTTGCTTCGTCGACATAGAGGCCGCGGTTGATTTCGATCTGCAACGCATGCAGTCCGCGCGTCGGGCGGCCATAATGTTCCGTGATGAAGCCGCCGGCATAGGGCTTGTTGCGCGCGACCGCATAGCCGAGCTGCTCCAGAAGCTCCACCGCCACCCGGGACAGTTCCGCCGCCGCGCTCGTTCCGTAGCGATCGCCGATAATGAAGTCCGGGCGATGGCCGCTTCCCGGCAGATGCACGTTGCCGGGCATCGAGTGGCAGTCGATGAGGATCGACATCCCGAACTCGACATGGGTGCGGGCGATCAGCTTTCTGAGCGTCGCATGATAGGGCTTGTAGATCGTCTCGATGCGCTCGAGCGCCTGCTCGACCGGAAAACGGCCACGATATATTTCCATATTCTCGGCGACGAGGCGCGGCACGGTGCCGAGGCCGCCGGCGACGCGCATAGAACTGATATTGGCGTGCGGCGGCAAGGCGCCGTCGAACATGCGCGGGTCGAGTTCGTAGGGTTCGCGGTTTACGTCCAGGAAGGCACGCGGGAAATGCGCCCGGAGCAAGGGCGCCCCCAGAAACGTGACGCTGCGGAACAGTTCATCGACAAAATGGTCTTCGGAACGGCGGATGGAATGCGGATCAAGGCGCGACTGGTCGAGAAAGAACTGGGGATAATGCCGGCCGCTGTGCGGGGAGTTGAAAACGAAAGGTATCCTCTGGCTTGCGGGTTCCAGAACCTCGAAAAACTCCCACTCAACCGCTTCCCCCATCGGAACCCTTTTTACCATGTCCGGTTCTTGCTATTCAGATCATGTTGCCAGTTGGTCGCCTCTGTGTCCATAGTGGCCGCCCGCTGGTTCAAGGGACTTGATCGCGCCCGTTCACCAGATATTTACCATGTTGCGGTTTGCTGAGCTGCCGCAATCCACCAGCACCCAGAAGAAGTAGCCACGGCCAGATATGACTGCGAAAATCCTCCTTGCCGAAGACGACAACGACATGCGCCGGTTTCTTGTGAAGGCGCTGGAAAAAGCCGGCTACAAGGTTCTTTCCTATGACAACGGCGCCAGCGCCTATGACCGGCTTCGCGAAGAACCCTTTTCGCTTCTCCTGACCGACATCGTCATGCCGGAGATGGACGGCATCGAACTCGCGCGCCGCGCGACCGAACTCGATCCCGACCTGAAAGTGATGTTCATCACCGGCTTCGCCGCCGTTGCGCTGAACCCGGATTCCAAGGCGCCGAAAGACGCCAAGGTCCTTTCCAAGCCCTTCCACCTGCGCGACCTCGTCAACGAGGTCAACAAGATGCTGGCCGCCTGAGCAGCGAACATATGTGCGCCGCAGCTTTCCGGCGCACCCTTCGCCGAAGGCCAAAGACTCGTTCCGCGCAAGCATTGCCTCGAAGCCGCCCTCGATCACCAGCATCGAGGGCGGCTTCTTATTTCAATGCCTTAGCGCTCTCGCCGGAACGTCGGGATGTCCGAAAGGAACGCCGATACCCCTGAAATCACGCCGCTCAGACCCTGCGCAATTTCTGCCAAAAAACCTTCGAAAAGCCTATTGACGCGGGCGCCGGTTTTGTGGTCTATGCGCCGCATCGGATGGGCGTGTAGCTCAGCGGGAGAGCACTACGTTG
Source organism: Ensifer sp. D2-11 (assembly GCF_054161295.1). Lineage (NCBI taxonomy): Bacteria > Pseudomonadati > Pseudomonadota > Alphaproteobacteria > Hyphomicrobiales > Rhizobiaceae > Ensifer > Ensifer sp. D2-11. The sequence goes on along the minus strand of NZ_CP096433.1, from coordinate 170,595 downwards.
ACATCGTAGGGGTCACAAGTTCGATCCTTGTCACGCCCACCATCCAAGTTTCAAAAGGGCTTACGGGAAACCGCAAGCCCTTTTTCAATTCCCCCAACCTCCACTGCACGCGCCGGCCGACACAAGCAACTGAAGCCGAGACCGGAACTTTGAACGGCGGCGATTCTGCTAGCCTGTCGAAAGCGCGCGGGTTTTCCGAAGAGTTGTCACGCGTTCTTCATGTTCGCCTGTTAAGAGATACCTACCTCGCCATTGACCACGGATGTACTGGCATTGGCTGAAGGTGTTGAGGAAGGTCGGGTTCAACCCGGCCTTTTTTCTTGCGTGGAGCCGCGCCGGCGCTGGCGCGCGCCGCCCGGAAATAATCTGGCGCGGAAGATGACGCGCGCGCAATTTTGCGCTACTACCCCCTGCAACGGCGCTCTGCGATCGCCACATCCGCCTAATGACATTCGTCCGTGAAGGAACACGTTCATGCCTGCCTATCGCTCCCGCACCACCACCCACGGCCGCAACATGGCCGGCGCCCGCGGCCTCTGGCGCGCGACGGGCATGAAGGACAGCGACTTCGGCAAGCCTATTATCGCGGTGGTGAACTCGTTCACGCAGTTCGTGCCGGGCCATGTGCATCTGAAGGACCTCGGCCAGCTCGTCGCGCGCGAGATCGAGGCGGCCGGCGGCGTCGCCAAGGAATTCAATACGATCGCGGTCGACGACGGCATCGCCATGGGCCATGACGGCATGCTCTATTCGCTGCCCTCGCGCGAGATCATCGCCGACAGCGTCGAATATATGGTGAACGCCCATTGCGCCGACGCCATGGTCTGCATCTCCAATTGCGACAAGATCACCCCCGGCATGCTGATGGCGGCATTGCGCCTCAACATTCCGGCCGTCTTCGTCTCCGGCGGGCCGATGGAGGCCGGCAAGGTGGTGCTGCACGGCAAGACGCATGCGCTCGACCTCGTCGACGCTATGGTCGCGGCCGCCGACGACAAAGTCTCCGACGAGGACGTCCAGATCATCGAGCGCTCCGCCTGCCCGACCTGCGGCTCCTGCTCCGGCATGTTCACGGCCAATTCGATGAACTGTCTGACCGAGGCGCTCGGTCTGTCGCTGCCCGGCAACGGCTCGACGCTCGCGACCCATGCCGACCGCAAACGCCTGTTCGTCGAGGCCGGCCACCTCATCGTCGACCTGGCGCGCCGCTATTACGAGCAGGAGGACGAGCGGGTGCTGCCCCGCAACATCGCCACCAAGCAGGCCTTCGAGAACGCCATGGCGCTCGACATCGCCATGGGCGGCTCGACGAATACGGTGCTCCACATCCTTGCCGCCGCCTATGAGGGCGAGATCGACTTCACCATGGACGATATCGACCGGCTGTCGCGCAAGGTCCCGTGCCTGTCGAAGGTCGCTCCGGCGAAAGCCGACGTGCACATGGAAGACGTACACCGAGCCGGCGGCATCATGTCGATCCTCGGCGAGCTGGACAAGGGCGGCCTCATCAACCGCGACTGCCCGACAGTCCACGCCGAGACGCTCGGCGACGCGATCGACCGCTGGGACATCACCCGCACGTCGAGCGACACTGTCCGAAAATTCTTCCGCGCCGCTCCCGGAGGCATTCCGACGCAGGTCGCCTTCAGCCAGGAGGCACGCTGGGACGAGCTCGATACAGACCGCGAAAACGGTGTCATCCGCTCGGTCGAACATCCCTTCTCCAAGGATGGCGGCCTCGCAGTACTCAAGGGCAACATCGCGCTCGACGGCTGCATCGTGAAAACCGCGGGCGTGGACGAGAGCATCCTGAAATTCTCCGGCCCGGCGCGCGTCTTCGAGAGCCAGGACGCAGCCGTGAAGGGCATCCTCGCCAACGAGATCAAGGCCGGCGACGTCGTCGTCATCCGCTACGAGGGGCCGAAGGGCGGACCGGGCATGCAGGAAATGCTCTACCCGACGAGCTACCTGAAGTCGAAGGGTCTCGGCAAAGCCTGTGCGCTGATCACCGACGGACGCTTCTCCGGCGGCACCTCCGGTCTTTCGATCGGCCACGTCTCGCCCGAAGCGGCGAATGGCGGAACGATCGGGCTGGTGCGCGAAGGCGACATGATCGATATCGACATTCCGAACCGCACCATCAGTCTGCGGGTGGACGAGGCCGAGCTTGCCGCACGCCGCACCGAACAGGATGCCAAGGGCTGGAAGCCGGTCGAGCAGCGCAAGCGCCGGGTGACGACCGCGCTCAAGGCCTATGCGGCCTTCGCGACATCGGCCGACCGCGGCGCCGTGAGAGATCTGGGCGACCGTTAAGTCGAGCATTTCACTGTTTCATGGAAACACTGAAATGCTCTACCGTTTGACCCAACGCACTTCCGGACGGAAAACCGTTACACACTTTTCCTGGAAGTGCTCTCAACAGCATTGCAGCTGTCCCAAAAGGCTCCCGCCGCAACGGGAGCCTTTTCGTTTCGGAGCTGTGAATTCACATGTGCCGCGTCTCGGCCGGTGCGTTCCACCAATTGTTGTGGAGCCCGTCCATATATTGGATCGGCAGGGCCGCAAACTCGGCCGGATCGACACCGTCGAGGCATGCGACATTGATGGAGACGAAGGCACCGCCGATCTCTTCGACATAGCCGTGGCCATAGGGCGTCACGCCGCACGCCGTGCAGAACCGGTGATGACCGCTCATCGTGCCGAACTGGTAGTCGCCGATGCCTGCCTCCTCGCACATGAGCCGGAAATCCTCCGGCTTCACGCTTGCGCCCCAATAACGCAGTTTCGAGCAGTATGAGCAATTGCAGCGGCTGGTTCCCGCTTCGAGATCGATATCGACCTCGAAGCGGATCCGTCCACAGTGGCAGCTACCCTTATGGGTCTTTTTCATCCTCGTTTCTCCCCGCTTGAATCTAGATTTTCGAGATCTGGATCACGTTCATGATTTAGGTCGGTCGACGTAAATCATGAACGTGATCCATTCTAATAAGTAAGAGCGGGATGCGGGCGGAAAACCGCACACACTTTTCCTCATTCCGCTCCAAGGCCCGTTGAGATTCGGGCAACCCGCAGCGGCTTGTTTGCACTCCTCATCCCTGTGACGAGCACACTAGGGCATTTACACATCTGATCCTCTCGCAGGACAATTGCCTTGGGGCGGATAAGCGGTTTTGACTTCACATGCCAAAACGATGCCACGGACAGAACGCAGAAGCGGAAGCGAGAGCCCGCCGCATATATTCTCCCCCCTTGTGGGGGAGATGGCCGGCAGGCCAGAGGGGGTCTGCTCTCCCGCTCGCCCATCAGGACTACACGACGCAGTCGTATGACCGCGTCTTCGGAATGCCGCAGGGTATCCTCGCGGCAAATCGTCTTCGGCAGCATGCAGGGTTTGGCGTTTAACCCCCTCTGGCCTGCCGGCCATCTCCCCCACAAGGGGGGAGACGACAAGCGGCTTGACCTTCACCTATCCGGCAGCAGACCGCATAACTGGAAGCCAGCCGGTTTCTCGCCATGGCAACGGCTCCCACCAGAGGAGCAGATATGTATATGCCCTAGTGACGAGCACCGGGGTGAGGAAGGAGCAGCAGCAACCGGTCCGTCAGCCGCCGCTCTCGATTTCCGCGAAGATCTTCTCCGCGGCCGCCTTCGATTTTCCGGGATACTTGATGCCCTTGACGGCTTCGAGGTTCGCCGGTTCTCCAACCACGATTGCGCCGATCATGCCCATGCCGACATGCGGGGCGCATTGATACATGTAGACGCCGGGCTTGCTCAGGGTCACGGTGATTTCCTCGTTGATCTTGCCCTTCCAGGTCTCCGCACCTTCCGGTGCGCCGCCCTTCATCAGCGCGGAGTTGTGCCCCTTGTCTTTTGCGACGAAGGTGACGGTGTCTCCGGGCTGGGCGCGGATGACGGCGGGCTCGAATGCCATCACGCGGCCGTCAGCGGCTTTGTTCAGCATTTCGACACGATATTCCTCGGCGTTTGCCTGGCCTGCAGAGGTCGCGCACAACATCGCCAAAAGCATCATCTTTGTCTTCAACGTACTTTCCTCTCCTTGGCGGGCGTCAACGCCCGCATGACGCCGATCACTCGGCTTTTCCGGCGACCGTCGAGACATAAAGCGCGACGGCCTCGATTTCTTCGTCCGTAAGGATCTCGTTGGCCGGCATCGGCCCGATGCCGTTGGTGACAGCCGTATTGACCCTTTCCGCGTCGGGTTTGAGTTCGTCGAGATTGGGTCCAACCTCCCCGACGGCCTCGGCATCCGCCAGCGTATGACAGAGCGCGCATTGCGGTTCCGACCGTTCGAGGAATATCTCTCTGCCGAGCGCAAGCTTGTCTTCTTCGGCGGATGCCATGCTCGGCGACAGGCCGATGGTTACACAGGTGAGCACGGCCGCGATCCGGCCGCTTGAAGCATGGGTCATGTTCTGATCCGAAACTGATAGGAGAAGATCGTGAAACAGGGTTCCGCAACATGCGGAACCCTTCGGTTGCGGTCAGGCAACGGTGAGCTTGACGGCGGGCGCACGCCAGCCGTTGTGGCCGTAGCCGGCTCCATTCATCTCGGTCTCCTCGGGCTGCACGTTGCCCTCGGTATCGGTCGCGCGGCTGACGAGCGTGTAGGTCCCCCGCGCCAGATCGGCCGACAGGGCAAAAACGCGCCAGGCGAAACGGCCGAGATCGGGCCCGATGAACTCGGCTTCCTGCCACGTCTGACCGCCGTCCACCGAGACCTCTACGCTCTTGCAGGCATTCATGCCGCCGAAGGCGACGCCGGCAATCTGCACCTGCCCCGCCTTTGCAGCCTCGTGCGGCGTGGTGATCCACGACTTGACGGGCTGTTCCCATACCGATGGCTGGTCGGGAGAGCCTTTTTCTCCGAGCGCGTGCACGCGATAGCTGGTCTTCTGGATCTTCGCGTCCGTCTCGGCCTCGGTCATGGCGACGGCCTTGACATATTTGATATTGTTGACGCCGGAATAGCCGGGGACGACCATGCGCAGCGGGCCCCCATGGGCAAGGGAAAGAGGCCTCCCGTTCATTTCCCATGCAAGAATCACATTGTCGAGGTTCGAGATCGGGACCGAGCGCTCGACCACCAGAAGCTTGGGGTCGAGCCCGGCCGGAAGCTCCTCACCGCCCGTTCCCGTGATGAACCGGGCGCCTTCGGCAGGCCCGCCCAGGGCATCGACAACCGCCTTGAGAGGTACGCCGCTCCAGATGACGCAACCCGCAGCGCCGACCGTCCAGGGCGTGCCGCTCATTTTCTGGTCACCCGTCAGCTGATCCTTGAAGTATTTGCGGCCATTGCCCGAACATTGCAGTACAGTCGCCGCCGTTACCAGACCCAGAGTCTTCAGTTCGGCGACAGTGAGCGTCCGGGGCTCCTTTACGCCTGATATCTCCACCTTCCATCCGTCGCGGTCGTCGAGGATCGATTCCGGAGGCGTGTTGACGTTGTTGCGGATGTAAAGTTTGTCTTCCGGCGTAATGATGCTGGTACCGAATTCGCTTCGCTTCGTCTCCAGCGTCTTGTCGCTGTGGACGATCAGCGCATCGGCGTCCTTCCAGGCGACGTAGTCGGGCAGGGGCTTCGTCTCCTTGGCCTCTGCGAGTCCGCCGGCTCCGGCAGCAACGACAGCTCCGGCGCTCCCGGTCAGAAAACTCCGCCGCTTCATGGTCAGCATCTCAGTCAAGTCGCGTCTCCTTTTCCCGGATGGCAGCATGCCGATCCGATCGTCCTCGAAATGACTGGAAGAGACGACTGACGCCCCAGAAAATTCCCTCGCGCCGATCATTTTTGTGAACCGGCAGCATCGCGCGTCCGATCCGGCGATGCGTCAGCCGATGCACGGCTGACGCATCGCGCCGAGGCTTGCGATTATTTTCTGCTTTCCCCGGCCATTCTCTTCGCTCGCCAGCTTCAGAGCGCCGGCGAGAAGGGCGAAGCGGGCTTCGTCCATCCCCCGGGCTACAAGCAGGAAGCTTGCGGCGTCGCCCGACCAGGAGGCATGAAGCAGGCCGTCGTCGCTTGACATGTCGAAACCGTGCTCAACGTCCGGGCGAGCGATCCGGAACAGGCTCAGCCGACAGCCGGAACTGCCGACGTAGCCTGTATGCAACGCGGCTTCGCCATTCACGGAGGTTTCGCGCGCAAAGACGGGCGTTAATCCGGCCGCGTTCATCTCCGGCACAAACACATCAGCGGGTGCGGAGGCCGGAAGCATTGGCGGCGTGAAAGAACCTCCGACCCAGGCCGCATGCTCCAGCAGGGCATCGCGAACCGCCGCGTCCCCCGGCAGCCCCGCCGGCACCCCCACCGGGGCCCTTGCCAGGCCGAACCAGGCCACCGCAAAGACCAGCAGGCTGGCACACGCACCCGCAGCAAACGACAGCATCCATCGGCTGGCCGGCCGCGGACGCGGCACCGTCACCACCACGATCTCCGGAGCCATTCCCGCAACTGCCGCCTTCATCTCGGACAGTTTGGCCGCGCGCCGCGCCACCGCCTCGTCGGAAGCAATCAGACGGGCGACGCGCGACGCCTCCTCCGGCTCGAGTTCGCCGTCGACATAGGCACTCAAAATATCGGGATTCAGGTCGTTTTCTGTCATTTTCGGCCTTCTCGATGCCGCGCGAGTTCGACGACATTGGCATCGCCGAGGTGAGACGCCAGCGCCCGCCTTGCACGGCTGACCCGGCTCATGACGGTACCCTTGGGCACGGCGATCATCATTGCCACCTCCTCGTAGCTGAAACCGGATATGTCGACCAGCGCGAGGATTTCGCGATGCTCGGTGCTGAGGCGGGTAAACGCCTGGCGGACCGAAAATGCATCGACCAGCACGGTTTCCGGGGCGACCGGCGCGGGCACCAGGTCCGTGACGAACTCCTGTTCCAGGTCGGAACGCCGGCGGCGCAGGCGCGACTGGTCGATCCAGATGTTCCGAAGGATCGCGAAAAGCCATGCACGAAATGCGGGCTCAGTCTCGGGCACGCTTCGCGCATCCAGGGCGCGGGCGATGCACTCCTGGAAAATATCCTGTGCTCCGTCGCGATCGCGCGAAAGCGCGACGGCATAAGCGAAAAGCCGCGCATAATGCGGTTCCAGTCTCCGTTCAACGCGCGAGCGCATGATACCCGACATGACACCCGATCAGGGCTGCACGCGTTCCCGCCTCGAAGCTTCCGGTTCGTTCCATTTTTCCTCCGCGGCGTAGAGACGAGCGAGCTGCCTCGCTTATTCCATGATGCGCTACGTCCGCTGGCGATTTCTCGGCGCGCTTGCCGGTCCCATCAGGTCAGCGCGATCAGATCCGCCCGCAGACGTTCCGCGCCGCCCTCCCCCAGACGTTCGTCGAGCGCTTCATGGGTTGCCTTCCAGATCGGCAGCGCCTCGGCGAGCAGCCGGCCGCCCTCCGTCGTCAGCCGCACGCGTTTCAGACGCCTGTCGCCAGGGTCGGCGAACGACTCGACAATGCCTCGTCGCTCCAGCGGCTTCAGCGCCGCCGTCAACGTGGTGCGATCCATGGCGAGCACGGCGGCCACCGCGCTCATGCTCGGCGGGTCCGGCCGGTTGAGCGACATCATCAGCGAGAACTGACCATTGGTAATCTCGAGCGGTCTCAGCGCCTCGTCGAACCGACGGGCGAGCGCCCGGGCGGCGCGCTGGACATGCAGGCACAGGCAGGTGTCCCTGACGAAGAGCGTGGTGGAAAAAGGTATCGGCAGCGGCTTTGACATAAAATAGTAATGTTGATATCAACATAATTAGTCAAGCGCCGGCATGAGGCGAGCGCAAAGGAAGCGTGGCAGGAACCTTCGGACGCTGAGCGGCGTTTCAGCGCCGCACCCGCCCGACGGGGATGGCTGTGCACGACCCCGGGAGGGAAATCAATGAAAGTAGAGCCGCAGGAAGAACACCGATGGCTGGAACAGCTGCTCGGCGAGTGGACGGTCACGTCCGAGGATTCGACGGGAAGCGGCGAGGACAGCCAGCCCTGGATCGAAAACGTCCGCTCGATGCACGGTCTCTGGGTCGTGTGCGAGGGAGAGGGCATCATGCCGGGGGGCAGCCCCGGCCAGACTTTGATGACGCTCGGCTACAATCCCGAGACCAAGCGTTATCTCGGGGCGTGGGTCGGCTCCATGATGACGCATATGTGGGTCTATGACGGCGTTATAGAGGACGACGGGAAGACGCTTGCCCTCAATTGTGAAGGCCCCGACTTCGAAAATCCCGGCAGGACCGCCCGATATCAGGATAGAATAACCCTCATCGACGCGAACCGCCGGACCCTTACGGCCCGCGTCCAGACCGAAAACGGCGACTGGAAAGAAATGATGAGCGCAGAATACCGCCGCCGCTAGAGCGGGATTAAGAAAAGTGCGTGCGGTTTTCCGCCCGCATTCCGCTTTAACTTATATTCGATCACGTTCACGATTTTAGGTCGACACACCGACATGAAGCGCGTGCGGACGGACCGGAAAGCAGCCTTCGATTGCGTTCGCGTTCCCCCACGCGACCGTCGTCGCCGACCGCAACGGCACATCCAGAAAAACCGGAGGACCGACAATGCATGGGAAATTCGTCTGGTACGAACTGATGACGACGGACATGAAGGCGGCGGAAGCCTTCTACAAGGACATCGTTGGCTGGAGCGCGCGTGACGCGGGAATGCCCGGCATGAACTACAAGCTCCTTTCCGCCGGAGACCACCAGGTAGCGGGTCTCATGACGATGCCGGAAGGTGCGCTCGACATGCAGATACCGCCGGCATGGCTCGGCTATATCGCCGTCGACGATGTCGACGAGTCCGCCGCCAAGCTTGCCGCCGAGGGCGGAACGGTCCATCGCGCGCCGGAGGACATTCCGAATATCGGCCGCTTCGCAATCGTGACCGACCCGCACGGCGCCGCCTTCGCCCTCTTCAGGGGCGACGGCGAACCGCCACCGGCAATGGAGCAAATGGCTGCCGGCAACATCGGCTGGCACGAACTGATGGCCGGCGACCTCGACACGGCCTTCAGCTTCTATTCGAAGCTGTTCGGCTGGACCAAGGACCAGGCGATGGATATGGGCGAGATGGGCGTCTACCAGATCTTCGCCCATAATGGTCAGCCGATCGGCGGGATGATGACCAGGCCGAGAGAGGTTCCCAATCCTTTCTGGCTCTATTACTTCAATGTCGAGGCGATCGACGCGGCAATCGATCGGGCGCAATCCGGCGGCGCGAAGCTGTTGATGGGTCCGATGGAAGTGCCCGGCGGAGCGTGGATCGCGCAGTTCACCGACCCTCAAGGGGCGCTCTTCGCGCTGGTCGCGCCGAAACGCTGAGGGTTGGCGCCTCTCAACGGGAACGCGGCGGACATCTCCGCCGCTGTCCTGCTTCGGCGATCATCCTCATGCCGGAGCCGGTATGGGTGAAGTCCGGCGCCTGCCCGCGTCCTGCCCCGGCGTGATGCGGGCATGGCGGGCGAGGAAATCGAGGACGGCGCGCACGCGCGCGGGAAGCGCGCCGCCCTGGCCGAGATAGACGGCGTGAACCTCCTCGAGATCGCCCGGATTGAGGTCTTCCAGAACCGGCACGAGGCGCCGGGCGCTGACGTCTTCCCTTACGGTGAACTCCGCAAGCCGTGCCAGCCCGGCGCCGGCAAGCGCCAATTGGCGCAACCCCTCGCCATCGCTCACCTGTACCGCTCCCGAGGCCGGCAGCACGACCGTTTCCCCATCCGTCCTCAACGGCCAGCCGTCGACGGCGCGCGCGTAGCAGAAGCCGAGCCGCTCATGCCCCTTGAGCTCCTCGAGCGACGAGGGCATTCCGTACCGTTCTATGTAGGACGGTGCCGCCACGATCATCATCCGCGTCGCCCCGAGCTTGCGCGCAATCAGCGTCGAGCTCTTCAGCGGTCCAGCGCGGATAGCCACATCGGCGCGCGCCTCCATCAGGTCCACGACGGCGTCGGTCATGACGATGTCGAGGCTGACGGCAGGAAAATGCGCCCGGAACTCGGGCACCAGCGGCATCAGGACGTGGGTGCCGAACGAGGCGTTGACGTTCAGCCGGACCCGGCCGACCGGGCTCTCGCCGGCCGATGCAGAGCGCTCCGCCTCGTCGATATCGGCGAGGATGCGCACCGTACGCTCGTAGAATGCATGTCCCTCCGGCGTCAGCTGAAGCTTGCGCGTCGAGCGGTTCACCAGCCTCACGCCGAGCCGCTCCTCAAGACGCAGCACGAGCTTGCTGACGGCCGAAGGCGTCATGCGGTGATGGCGGGCAGCAGCCGAAAATCCGCCCAGCTCCACCGCCTTCGCAAAGATCTCCATTTCGCCCGAGCGGTTGACCGAGGGTCTCGACATATGAATTCAGCTCACAGATAATATTCCCGGCGACAGTCTATATCCAAAGCGAGTACAGCTCCATCTTCATGTTACCGATTCATGAGCAAGAGTGGAGTTGCAGCTATGGAATATAGACGGCTTGGTTCCTCGGGACTGAAAGTACCGGTCCTCAGCTTCGGAGCGGGCACCTTCGGCGGCAAGGGGCCGCTCTTCGGCGCCTGGGGCAGCACGGATGCGGCCGAGGCGCGCCGCCTCGTCGACATCTGCCTCGAGGCGGGCGTCAATCTTTTCGACACCGCGGATGTCTATTCCGACGGCGCTTCGGAAGAGGTCCTTGGTGCCGCGATCAAGGGCCGGCGCGACGACGTCATTCTGTCGACGAAACTGTCGCTTCCTGTCGGCGAAGGACCGAACGCCGCCGGATCGTCGCGCTCGCGCCTGGTCAGCGGTGTGGAAAAGGCGCTGAAACGGCTCGGAACCGACCATATCGACCTGCTGCAACTGCACGCCTTTGATGCCGGAACGCCCGTCGAAGAGGTCCTGTCGACCCTCGACACGCTCGTGCGCTCGGGCAAGCTGCGCTATGTCGGCGTTTCCAACTTTTCCGGCTGGCAGCTGATGAAATCCCTCGCCGCCGCCGACCGCCAGGGATATCCGCGCTACGTCGCCAACCAGGTCTATTATTCGCTTGTCGGCCGCGATTACGAATGGGAACTGATGCCGCTCGGTCTCGATCAGGGCGTCGGCGCACTCGTCTGGAGCCCGCTCGGCTGGGGGCGGCTCACCGGCAAGATCCGCCGCGGCGAGCCCTGGCCCGAGGGCAGCCGCCTGCACGACACCGCCGCCTTCGGGCCGCCGGTCGACGAGGAAAAGCTCTACGACGTCGTCGAAGTCCTCGACGCCATCGCGCAGGAAACCGGCAAGACCGTTCCGCAGATCGCCATCAACTGGCTTCTCCAGCGCCCGACCGTTTCGAGTGTCATCATCGGTGCGCGCAATGAAGAGCAGCTCAGACAGAACCTCGGTGCCGCCGGCTGGTCGCTCACCCCCGAGGAGGTCGCCCGGCTCGACGCGGCGAGTGCGACGACCGCCCCCTACCCATACTTCCCCTATTACCGGCAGGAAGGCTTCGCGCGGATCAACCCGCCGGTCGTCTGAAGAAACGAGACGTGCACGCAAGCGACGAAGCCGGCAGTTCCATCGAAAACGGGGCTGCCGGCCGTCTGCCTAAAGCTTCGCCAGCGAAACACTCCAGATTTGTGATACATGGTCGAATCGGGATCGGCGGCTCAGCCGATGATGTTGCGCGAGCGGGGCGTCCGGCAGGGGTTGGAATGGCGAAGAAGCAGGCCGCAGGGCCGGAACAGATGAGCCGAATCGAGGGCGGCCCGGCCTTTGGCTATCGCGCCTTGCCGGGCGTCGCCGACGAAATGCTCGACGCGCGCGGCAACGTCCGGCCGGTATGGCAGCGGCTGCTTGCGACGCTCGGCCGCATGGACGAGACGGATCTTGCCAACCGCTTCGCACGCGCAGACCGGTATCTGCGCGATGCCGGGGTCTTCTATCGCGCCTACGGCAAGGAGAATTCCGAGCGCAGCTGGCCGCTTTCGCACATTCCCGTGCTGATCGACGAGGCGGAATGGGCCACGGTTTCCGCCGGCCTCGTCCAGCGGGCCGAACTGCTCGAGCGGGTGCTTGCCGACGTCTATGGCGAGAACCGGCTGGTCAAGGCCGGCCTGCTGCCCCCCGCCCTCATCGCTTCCAATCCGGAGTTCCTGCGCCCGATCGTCGGTCTCGAACCGGCGAACGGACATTTCCTGCACTTCTGCTCCTTCGAGATCGGACGAGGCCCCGACGGAAACTGGTGGGTGCTCTCCGACCGGACCGAAGCCCCCTCCGGCGCAGGCTTTGCGCTCGAGAACCGGGTGGCGACGACGCGGGCCTTTTCCGACCTCTATGCCGAAAGCCATGTCCATCGGCTGGCGGGATTCTTCGGTGCTTTCCGCGACACGCTGCAGGGGCACAAGCAACATGCGGACGACCGCATTGCCGTGCTCTCACCGGGCATCGCCAACGAGACCTATTTCGAGCATGCCTATATCGCCCGCTATCTCGGCTTCATGCTGCTCGAGGGCGAAGATCTGACCGTGGTCGACGGACGGGTCATGGTGCGCACGGTGGCCGGCCTGAAACCCGTCGGCGTGCTCTGGCGGCGCCTCGACGCATCCTTTGCCGATCCGCTGGAGCTCAACCAATCCTCGCATATCGGCACCCCGGGTATCGTCGAGGCGCTGAGGGCCGGCTCCGTCTCGATCGTCAATGCACTCGGCTCCGGTATTCTGGAAACGCGCGCCTTCCTGGCTTTCCTGCCGGCGATCTGCCGTCATCTGCTCGGCGAGGAGCAGAAGCTGCCGTCGATCGCCACCTGGTGGTGCGGACAGGAAGCCGAACGACGGCATGTCGCCGGCAATATCGAGCGCATGGTCATCGGCCCGGCCTATTCGACGCGGCCCTTCTTCGACGACGAAGGCCAATCGGTACTCGGCGCCTCCTTCCGCGAAAGCGCCGGGACCTCCATCGGCGAATGGCTCGCCGCGGACGGCGGCAAGCTGGTGGGCCAGGAGGTCGTTACGCTGTCGACGACGCCGGCCTGGGTGCATGGCCGGCTCACACCTCGACCGATGAGCCTCCGGGTGTTTGCCGCGCGCACGCGCGACGGTTGGCAGATCATGCCGGGCGGCTTCGCCCGCATCGGCTCCGGCGACGACGTGGCGGCGATAGCAATGCAGGCCGGCGGCACTGCCGCCGACGTCTGGATCGTCAGCGCCAAGCCCGTCGACCGCACGACCTTGCTGCCGGCGGAGGAGAGCTTCACCCGTAACCTGCCCGGCAGCCTGCCCAGCCGGGCAGCGGACAACCTCTTCTGGCTCGGCCGCTACATAGAAAGGGCGGAAGGCGCCCTTCGGGTTCTGCGCGCCTGGCACGGGCGTTTCGCTGAATCCGCCGATCCGAACATGCCGCTCCTGAAAGATGTGAGCGACTACCTCGCCGTGCTCGGCATCAGCACCGGGGAGCCGGTACCGGATAGCCTGCTTTCCAGTATCGACAGCGCCCTTTTCAGCGCCGGAAACATCCGCGACCGCTTCTCGCCGGACGGGTGGCTCGCGCTCAACGACCTCTCCAGAACGGCGCGGAAGTTCCACGCGACCGTTCAGGCGGGCGACGACGCCACGCACGCGATGACGATCCTCCTGCGAAAGCTCGCCGGCTTCGCGGGCCTGGTACACGAAAACATGTACCGCTTCACCGGATGGCGGTTCCTGTCGATCGGACGCTATCTCGAACGCGGCCTGCATATGACGGGACTGCTCGGCCACATGTCCGGACCGGAGGCTCCAGACGGCGCCTATGACATGCTGCTGGAGATCGGCGACAGCGTCATGACGCACCGCCGGCGCTACAACGTCAACACGGCGGCACCGACGGTCACCGACCTTCTGGCGCTCGATCCGCTCAATCCGCGCTCGGTCCTTTATCAGCTCAACGAGATCAAGAAAGAGGTCGAGCTCCTGCCGAACGCCTTCGTCAACGGGCAGATGTCACCCTTCTACCGGGAAACGATGCGGCTCCATTCCGGCCTTGCGATCATGACGCCGGAGCAGATGGACAGGGCCGTCTACAGGCGCCTGATGCAGGATCTCGAACACCTGTCCGAACTGCTGGCGCAGACCTATCTCGGCTGAAGGAGATGGTTGCCGTGCTCTACGACATCAGCCTGAAGATCACCTACGGTTACGAGGCTCCGGTAAGCGGCGGAAGACATCTCGTACGTGTGCTGCCGGTGTCCATTCCCGGACGGCAACGTCTTGTGGCCGGATCGGTGACCTGCCAGCCGGTGCCCTTCGAACGCCGGGAAGGCAGGGATTTCTTCGCCAACCCCACGACGTCCATCCTGTTCCGCTCCGTGCATGATCATCTCGTCATCCGGATGCAGGCGCGTGTCCAGGCTGAGGCGCCGGCGCTCACGGCCGACCTTTCGCCTCCGCTCGGCGGTCTTGCGCCCGAGCTTGCCGCCTGCTGGTCGGTCGACGCCGAATCCCCGCATCATTTCCTCGGTCCGAGCCCGCTCCTTCCCGCCGTCCCGAAGATCGCCGCCTATGCCCGCGCGATCGCCCGCAATACCATGACGGTCGAGCAGATCGGAGCCGCCGTCTGCGATCGCATCCACCGCGACTTTGCCTACGACTCCGAAGCGACCACCGTGAACACCACCCCCGCCGAGGCCTTCGATCTGAAGCGCGGCGTCTGCCAGGACTTCGCCCATGTGATGATCGTGGCGTTGCGCAGTCTCGGGATTCCCGCCGGCTATGTCAGCGGGTTCCTGAGAACCCTGCCGCCGCCGGGTCAGGAACGGCTGGAGGGCGCCGACGCGATGCATGCCTGGGTCCGCTTCTGGTGCGGCACCACGGGCGGCTGGATGGAGCTCGATCCAACCAACAATATTCCGGCCGGCGCCGACCACATCGTCGTCGGCCATGGCCGCGACTACGGCGATGTCGCGCCCGTGATCGGCGTGCTGAAAGGCTACGGCCGTCACACGACGGAACAGGCCGTCGACGTCGTCCCCGTCGGTTGATCCGAAACGGCACGTATGTCCCGCTTCTGCACGTGCGCACCGGGCGAAATTCCCATTAGAAGCCATGGGTTTTTCAGGAACTTCGCTAAAATTGAACCGATTTCCTGAACATGAGAGCAAGGTATCGCCGCTAATTGTCGCCCCGGGCTTGCAATGTATTTGCTGGGGTGTTCACAGATGCGAAGACGATCAACCATAGGCCGATCCTTCTTGGCGATGCTGCGGGATCGGGGCGGCAATTTCGGAATGATGACGGCGCTGATCGCGCCGCTGCTCCTGGCCGTCGGCGGAGTGTCCGTCGATGTCGCCAACATGCTGATGACCAAGAACCAACTTCAGGACGCAACCGACGCGGCAGCGCTCGCGGCGGCTTCCGCGCTCGTTTCCGATGCGAGACCGGACATCGAAGAAGCGAAGGCGATCGCACGCAAGTTCCTGAAGACCCAGACGGCAGTGGCCTCCGCGACGGATATGCCGGGCGAGGAACAGCAGGTTGCGAGCCGCCAGGCTGGAGGCGAGGGATCGGCCGCCGCCGCACCACAATGGGACGACGTCAACACGACGGAGATCAATATCGCCGAGACGGCGAACGGCGCCAAGGGGAAGACGTTCCAGGTTACCGTCGCCAACAAACACCGCCTCCAGTTCAATGCGATGACGCGTCTGCTCGGCCAGGAGTCGATCGAGATCGAAACGCAGTCGATCGCCGAGAGCGCAACGGAGAGCAAGAACGCCCTGTCCATGTATCTGGTGCTCGACCGGTCCGGTTCGATGGCGTGGAAGACCAACACGGTCAACACTGCAAAGGCGAAATGCCAAAACTACACGGAAGCGAACTGGAGCAAGTTTCCGGACCTGAAGGCGACCAGCCCTTGCTACGTCACCAAGGTCGACGCCTTGAAAGCGGCCGTTGGCGACCTCCTTGCGCAACTTGTGACGGCGGACCCGGAATCGATCTATGTTCGTACCGGCGCGGTTTCCTACAACTCCGCCCAGGACATGGCGAGCAGTCTCTCCTGGGGAACGAATGGTGCAGCCAGCTATGTCAACGCGCTGGTGGCCACGGGTGGGACTGCCTCCGGCAGCGCCTTCAAGACCGCCTACCAGAAGGTGACAGCCCTGACGGAAGACAGCGCGCACGGCGCCAAGAACGGACAGGTGCCGACGAAATACATCGTCTTCATGACCGACGGCGAAAACAACTACGCCAATGACGATACCGTAACCAAGCAATGGTGCGACACGGCCAAAGCGAGCAAGGTTCAGATATACAGCGTAGCTTTCATGGCGCCGGACCGCGGCCAGAAGCTGCTGAAATACTGCGCCTCGTCCTCCTCGCATTATTTCGAAGCAGACGAGGCATCCGATCTGGTCGCGGCCTTCAAGGCGATCGGCGAACGCGCCGCCGCACTGGCTTCCCGCCTGACGAAATGAACCGGGAGTCCGGCTGAAGTGCCGCCCGGTCTTGCCGGGCGGCCTAAAGCTCAACTGCTACCGGAAGTGGGCGCTGTCAAGCATCTGCTGTTTTAATCCTTTTAAAAACACCTGTTGCAAGCGCTTCGGATCGATGCATAAATTGCCCTTGTACCTGGTCGGTTCCGACCTGGGGCTTTCCGGAATGCAATAAGGGTATGACAGTTCTCATGATGACTCGGCTCTCAACCACCGAACTGCCGCAACCCGCCCTCAGATCCTCGGAACCCAGCCAGCTTGCAGTCGAGATTCTCGAGCGTCTGAAATACCGCATCGGCAAGGACCCGAAAGTCGCCAAGCCGCACGACTGGCTGACGGCCGCCATCCTCGTGGCGCGTGACCGCATCACCGACAAATGGATGGACTCCACCCGCAAGACCTATTCGACCGGCGCCAAGCGCGTCTATTACATGTCGCTCGAGTTCCTCATCGGCCGTATGATGCGCGACGCCATGACGAATCTCGGCCTCATGGACGAGATGCGCGATGCGCTTGCCTCGCTTGGCGTCGATATCGACGTCGTTGCCGCTCTCGAGCCGGATGCGGCGCTCGGCAATGGCGGTCTCGGCCGCCTCGCCGCCTGTTTCATGGAATCCATGGCGACCGTCGACGTGCCTGCCTACGGCTATGGCATACGCTACATGCACGGTCTTTTCCGCCAGCAGATGGCCGACGGCTGGCAGGTGGAACTGCCGGAGACCTGGCTCGCTCATGGCAACCCCTGGGAATTCGAGCGCCGCGAAAGCTCCTACGAGATCGGCTTCGGCGGCAGCGTCGAAACGGTCAATATCGACGAGGAAGTGCAGCGTTACGTGTGGAAGCCGGCCGAGCGCGTTATCGCCACCGCCTTCGACACACCGGCCGTCGGCTGGCGGGCAACGCGCGTCAACACGCTTCGCCTCTGGGCCGCGCAGCCGATCGACCCGATCCTGCTCGACGCCTTCAATGCCGGCGACCATATCGGGGCGCTGCGCGAAAGCAACAAGGCGGAAAGCCTGACGCGCGTGCTCTATCCGGCCGACGCCACGCCGGCCGGCCAGGAACTCAGGCTCAGGCAGGAATATTTCTTCTCCTCCGCCTCGCTCCAGGACATCCTGCGCCGGCATCTGCAGCAGTATCCCGACTTCACGTCATTGCCGGACGCCGTCGCCATCCAGCTTAACGATACGCATCCGGCGGTCTCCGTCGCCGAGCTGGTGCGTCTCTTGACTGATGTGCACGGGCTCGATTTCGAACAGGCCTGGGACATTTCGCGGCGGACCTTCTCCTATACGAACCACACCCTGCTGCCGGAAGCGCTCGAGAGCTGGCCGGTTCCGCTCTTCGAGCGGCTGCTGCCGCGCCACATGCAGATCGTCTACGCCATCAACGCCAAGATCCTGATCGAGGCACGCCGGGAGAGGCACGCGACGGACGAGGCGATCCGCAACATCTCGCTGATCGACGAAACCGGCGACCGGCGCGTGCGCATGGGCAATCTCGCCTTCGTCGGCTCGCACTCGATCAACGGCGTATCGGCTCTCCATACCGAGCTGATGAAGGAAACGGTCTTCGCCGACCTTCACGCGCTTTATCCGGACCGCATCAACAACAAGACCAACGGCATAACGCCGCGCCGGTGGCTGATGCAGTGCAATCCGGGTCTTTTCGGCCTGATCCGAGAGGCGATCGGCGACGAGTTCATGGACAATACCGAGGCGCTTCAGGCCCTCGACGCCTTTGCCGACAAGGCGGATTTCCAGGAGCACTTCGCAGCCGTAAAGCGCGCCAACAAGGTGCGGCTGGCAAAGCTGGTCCAGGCGAATCTCGGCATCCGGATCGATCCGTCGGCGATGTTCGACATCCAGATCAAGCGAATCCACGAATATAAGCGGCAGTTGCTGAACCTCATCGAAGCGGTGGCGCTTTACGACCAGATCCGCTCCCATCCCGAGCTCGACTGGGTACCGCGCGTCAAGCTCTTCGCCGGCAAGGCGGCACCGAGCTATCATAACGCCAAGCTGATCATTAAACTTGCCAATGACATCGCCCGCGTCATCAACAACGATCCGGCCGTCCGCGGGCTTCTGAAGGTCGTCTTCGTCCCCAACTACAATGTGTCGCTTGCGGAAGTGATGGTACCGGCGGCCGACCTCTCCGAGCAGATCTCGACGGCGGGCATGGAAGCCTCGGGTACCGGCAACATGAAGTTCGCGCTCAACGGAGCGCTGACCATCGGCACGCTCGATGGCGCCAATGTCGAGATGCGCGACTGGGTCGGCGAGGAAAACATCAAAATCTTCGGCATGACCGCCGAGGAGGTGGGCAAGGCGCGAGCGGAAGGACACAATCCGCGCGCCGTCATCGAAAATTCGCGCGAACTCTCGCAGGCGCTCGATGCGATCGCTTCCGGCGTCTTCTCGCCCGACGACCGCAATCGCTTCTCCGGCCTCGTGGACGGGCTCTACAACCACGACTGGTTCATGGTTGCAGCCGATTTCGAGGCCTATGCCAAGGCGCAGCGCGAGATCGACCAGCTCTGGACCACCCCGTCCGCCTGGTATTCGAAGGCGGTCCGCAACACCGCCCGGATGGGCTGGTTCTCGTCCGATCGCACGATCCGGCAATATGCCGGAGAGATCTGGAGAGCCGGATGACGGTTCCGCCCGGCAAGGATCCAGCCCCCGCCCCGCCAGGCATGCTGCCAGCGCCGGAAATCGCGGCAATACTTTCCGGTACCCACAGCAACCCCTTCGCCGTCCTTGGAGTGCATGCCGCGGGCAAGACCTATGTCGCCCGGTGCTTCGTGCCGGGTGCGGAAACGGTGATTGCCGAAACGCTCAGCGGCAAGGAACTCGGCACGCTCGAGCGACGCGACGAGGCCGGCTTCTTCGAGGGTCCGGTGGCGCTCCGCAAAGAGCAGCCCATCCGCTACCGCGCCCGTAACTACGGCGGCGAGTGGACCGTCATCGATCCCTACAGCTTCGGCCCCGTGCTCGGGCCGATGGACGACTACTATATCCGCGAGGGCTCGCACCTTCGCCTCTTCGACAAGATGGGCGCGCATCCGATCCGGCATGACGGCGCCGAGGGTTTTCACTTCGCCGTCTGGGCGCCGAACGCCCGCCGTGTGTCCGTGGTCGGGAGTTTCAACGACTGGGACGGACGCCGGCATGTCATGCGCCTGCGTGTCGACACCGGTATCTGGGAGATCTTCATCCCCGGCGTGCCCGTGGGTACGCCCTATAAATACGAAATCGTCGACAGCAACGGCACGCTGCTGCCGTTGAAGGCCGACCCCTTTGCCCGGCGCTCGGAGCTCAGGCCCGACACCGCTTCGATGACCGCGGACGAGATCGCCCAGAACTGGGAGGACGAGGCGCATCGGCGTCACTGGGCCGAGATCGATCCGCGCCGGCAGCCGATCTCGATCTACGAGGTCCATGCGGCCTCATGGCAGCGCCGCGACAATGGCGACATGCTCACCTGGGACGAACTGGCGGAAAGGCTGATCCCCTATTGCGTCGATATGGGCTTCACGCACATCGAGTTCCTGCCCATTTCGGAATATCCCTATGATCCGTCCTGGGGCTATCAGACCACCGGCCTCTATGCGCCGACCGCACGCTTCGGCGAGCCGGAGGGCTTTGCCCGTTTCGTCAACGGCTGCCATAAGGTGGGCATCGGCGTCATCCTCGACTGGGTGCCGGCGCATTTTCCGACCGACGAACACGGGCTTCGCTGGTTCGACGGCACCGCGCTTTACGAGCATGCGGATCCGCGCCAGGGGTTCCATCCCGACTGGAACACGGCGATCTACAATTTCGGCCGTCAGGAGGTCGTCGCCTTTCTGGTCAACAACGCTCTCTACTGGGCGGAGAAATTCCATGTCGACGGCCTGCGCGTCGATGCGGTCGCCTCGATGCTCTATCTCGACTATTCGCGCAAGCATGGCGAATGGGTGCCGAACGAATATGGCGGCAACGAAAATCTCGAGGCCGTGCGTTTCCTACAGACGATGAACACCCGCATCTACGGCATCCACCAGGGCGTGCTGACCATCGCCGAGGAATCGACGTCCTGGCCGAAGGTCTCGCACCCGGTGCATGCCGGCGGGCTCGGCTTCGGCTTCAAGTGGAACATGGGCTTCATGCACGACACGCTGCAATATCTCTCGCGCGAGCCCGTGCACCGAAAGTTCCACCACAACGACATGACCTTCGGGCTGCTCTACGCCTTCAGCGAGAATTTCGTGCTGCCGCTGTCCCATGACGAGGTCGTCCACGGCAAGGGGTCGCTGATCGCCAAGATGGCCGGCGACGACTGGCAGAAGTTCGCCAATCTCCGCGCCTATTACGGCTTCATGTGGGGCTATCCCGGCAAGAAGCTCCTTTTCATGGGACAGGAATTCGCCCAATGGCGCGAATGGTCGGAGGACCGCGGTCTCGACTGGAACCTGCTCGAATACAATCTGCATGAGGGGACGCGCCGTCTGGTGCGCGACCTGAACGGCACCTATCGCTCGAAGCCGGCGCTGCATGCGCGCGACTGCGAGGGCGACGGTTTCGAATGGCTGATTGCCGACGATCGTGAGAATTCCGTCTTCGCCTGGCTGAGGAAAGCGCCCGGAGAGAAGCTGGTCGCGGTCGTCACCAACTTCACTCCGGTTTACCGGGAGCATTACGACATACCGCTTCCGGTGGCAGGGCGCTGGAAGGAAGTCCTCAATACCGACGCGGAAATCTATGGAGGAAGTGGCAAGGGCAACGGCGGCGCCGTCCATGCAGAGAAGAGAGCGAACGGAGAGACGATCGCCACCATCACGCTGCCGCCTCTGGCGACGCTGATGCTGGAGCAGGATTAGAGCGTCCCGCCCGACGGGGACTGGCTCGACGGGCGGAACAGGAGGAAATCGTTTGGGCTCGAGGCGCCGAAGAGGCGCCAAGCAGTCCCCCGAAATGATTTTGGGGAGGATAAATGGTGGAAAAACGTACGCAACCCCTGGCCCGTGATGCCATGGCCTATGTGCTCGCCGGCGGCCGCGGCAGCCGGCTCAAGGAACTCACCGACCGGCGTGCGAAACCTGCCGTCTACTTCGGCGGAAAGGCGCGGATCATCGATTTCGCGCTTTCCAATGCGCTGAATTCCGGCATCCGTCGAATCGGCGTCGCCACGCAGTACAAGGCCCACTCGCTGATCCGGCATCTCCAGCGCGGCTGGAACTTCTTCCGGCCGGAGCGTAACGAGAGCTTCGATATCCTGCCGGCGAGCCAGCGCGTTTCCGAAACGCAGTGGTACGAGGGCACCGCCGACGCGGTCTATCAGAACATCGATATCATCGAGGACCATGGCGTCGAATACATGGTGATTCTCGCCGGCGATCACGTCTACAAGATGGACTACGAACTGATGCTGCAGCAGCACGTCGATTCGGGCGCCGACGTGACCGTCGGCTGCCTGGAAGTGCCGCGCATGGAGGCGACGGGCTTCGGCGTCATGCATGTCGACAACGCGGACCGCATCATCGCCTTCGTCGAAAAGCCGGCGGATCCGCCGGGCATCCCCGGCAATCCGGACATGGCACTCGCGTCCATGGGCATCTACGTGTTCCACACGAAATTCCTGATGGACATGTTGCGTCGGGATGCCGCCGATCCCAAATCGAGCCGCGACTTCGGCAAGGACATCATTCCCTATATCGTCGAACACGGCAAAGCGGTGGCCCACCGCTTCACCCATTCCTGCGTCCGGTCCGACTTCGAGCGCGAGGCCTATTGGCGCGACGTCGGCACCATCGACGCCTACTGGCAGGCCAATATCGATCTCACCCATATCACGCCCGAGCTCGACATCTACGACAGCACCTGGCCGATCTGGACCTTCTCTGAAATCAAGCCGCCGGCCAAATTCGTCCATGACGACGAGAACCGCCGCGGCTCGGCCACGTCCTCGCTCGTCTCGGGCGATTGCATCATCTCGGGTGCCGCGCTCAACAGGAGCCTGCTCTTCACCGGGGTCCGGGTGAATTCATACTCCAGACTCGAAAATGCCGTAGTTCTCCCCGACGTGACGATCGGGCGGCATTCGATTCTGCGCAATGTCGTCATCGACAGCCGCGTCGTCATTCCGGAGGGCCTGGTCGTCGGTGACGATCCGGAGCTCGACGCGAAACGCTTCCGCCGCACGGAAAGCGGCGTTTGCCTGATCACGCAAACGATGATCGACAAGCTGGGAATGTAGCCGAGTATGAACATCCTGTCAGTTGCGTCCGAAGTCTACCCGCTGGTGAAGACGGGGGGCCTCGCCGATGTCGTCGGCGCGCTGCCCTCCGCACTTCTCCCGCATGGTGTGCGGACGCGCACGCTGGTGCCCGGCTATCCCTCGGTGCTGAAGAAGCTGAAGAAGAAAAAACCGGTCGGCCGATTCGACAATCTCTTCGGCCATCCAGCCACGGTGCTTGCCGCCGAGGTCAACGGAGTGGACCTGCTCGTCCTCGACCAGCCTGCACTCTATGCACGGGACGGCGGCCCTTATCTCGATTCGACCGGGCGCGATTATACCGATAATTTCCGGCGCTTCGCCGCACTCTCGCTGGCAGCTGCGGAGATCGCGGGGAACGGCATCATCCCCAACTGGAAGCCGGACATCGTTCACGTCCACGACTGGCAGACGGCGCTCACCCCCGTCTATATGCGCTTCGGCCCGGCGCCGGACCTGCCGACGGTGATGACGATCCACAACATCGCCTTCCAGGGTCAGTTCGGCGCCTCGGTGTTCCCGGAACTGGCGCTGCCTCCGGATGCCTTCTCCACGCAATTCGTCGAATATTACGGCGATGTCGGCTTCCTCAAAGGCGGCCTGCAGACGGCAAGCGCAATCACCACGGTCAGCCCTTCATATGCGCAGGAAATCCTGACGCCCGAATTCGGCATGGGCCTTGATGGGCTCCTGTCGAGCCGTGTCGCGGACCTGACGGGCATCGTCAACGGCATCGACGGAGACACGTGGGACCCGCAGACGGACCCGCACATTCCGGCGCATTACGGGCCGGGAACGCTCAAACGGCGCGCCGGCAACCGCAAGGCGCTGGAAGAGCGTTTCGGCCTCGAAAAAGGTCCGGGGCCGATCTTCTGCGTCATCAGCCGCCTCACCTGGCAGAAAGGCATGGACCTCGTCGCCGAAGCCGCCGACGATATCGTGGCACTCGGCGGCAAGCTCGTCGTGCTCGGCTCGGGCGATCCGGCGCTCGAAAGCGCGCTTATGGCGGCCGCGTCGCGCCACCGCGGGCATATCGGCATGGTGACCGGTTATGACGAGCCGCTGTCGCATCTCATGCAGGCAGGCGCCGATGCGATCCTCATTCCGTCGCGTTTCGAACCCTGCGGCCTGACGCAGCTCTATGGCCTGCGCTATGGTTGCGTTCCGGTCGTGGCCCGCACCGGCGGTCTCACCGACACCATCATCGACGCCAACGAGGCGGCGCTGTCGGCGAAGTGCGCCACCGGCTTTCATTTCCTGCCGGTGACGACCGACGGGCTAAGGCTTGCGATCCTGCGCGTCCTGCGCGCATACAATGAACCCAAGCTCTGGGCACGCCTGCAGAACCAGGGCATGAAATCCGACGTTTCCTGGGCCAAAAGCGCGGAACGCTACGTCTCGCTTTACTCCGCTCTTCTCGCGAAAGGCTAAACAGATGATAAGAACCCTCTCGACCAACCCCTATGGGGACCAGAAACCCGGCACCTCGGGCCTGCGCAAGAAAGTCCCGGTCTTCCAGCAGAAGAACTATGCCGAGAACTTCATCCAGTCGATTTTCGACTCGCTCGAGGGCTTCGAAGGCCAGACGCTGGTGATCGGCGGCGACGGCCGCTACTACAACCGCGAGGTGATCCAGAAAGCCGTCAAGATGGCGGCGGCGAACGGCTTCGGCCGCGTGCTCGTCGGCCGCGGCGGCATCCTCTCGACGCCTGCCGCCTCCAATGTCATCCGCAAATACAAGGCCTTCGGCGGCATCGTGCTCTCGGCGAGCCACAATCCCGGCGGACCGACCGAGGACTTCGGCATCAAGTACAATGTCGGCAACGGCGGCCCGGCTCCCGAAAAGGTCACGGACGCGATCTACTCCCGCAGCAAGGCGATCGACAGCTACAAGATCGCCGACGCGCCCGACGTCAATCTCGACGTCGAAGGCAGCCAGCAGGTCGAGGATATGACGGTGACGGTCATCGATCCCGTCGCCGACTATGCGGAACTGATGGAGAGCCTGTTCGACTTCGATGCGATCCGCAAGCTGATCGCCGGCGGCTTCCGGGTCGTGTTCGACGCGATGAGCGCGGTGACCGGGCCCTATGCCAAGGAGATCATCGAAAAACGGCTCGGCGCGCCGAAGGGCTCGGTCATGAACTTCATACCGCTGCCCGACTTCGGCGGCCATCATCCGGACCCGAACCTCGTCCACGCCCGAGCGCTCTACGAGACGATGATGGCGCCGGATGCGCCCGATTTCGGCGCCGCCTCCGATGGCGACGGCGACCGGAATCTGATCATCGGCAAGGGAATCTTCGTCACGCCGTCCGACAGCCTCGCCATGCTTGCCGCCAATGCGCATCTGGCGCCGGGCTATGCCAAGGGACTTGCCGGGATCGCTCGCTCCATGCCGACGAGCGGCGCGGCCGACCGTGTCGCCGAAAAGCTCGGCATCGGCATCTATGAAACGCCGACCGGGTGGAAGTTCTTCGGCAACCTGCTCGACGAGGGCTTGGCGACGATCTGTGGCGAGGAAAGCGCCGGCACCGGGTCGAACCATGTACGCGAGAAGGACGGGCTCTGGGCCGTGCTGCTCTGGCTCAACATCCTCGCCGCGCGCAAGGAAAGCGCACTCGAAATCGCCCGCAAGCACTGGGCAACCTACGGCCGCAACTATTATTCCCGCCACGACTACGAAGAGGTCGACACCGATGCGGCGAACGGCCTGATTGCCGCGCTCCGCGACAAGCTCCCCGCGCTGCCCGGCAAGAGCTTCGGCGCGCTCACGGTCGAGACGGCCGACGATTTCTCCTACCACGATCCGGTCGACAAATCGGTCAGCAAGAACCAGGGCATCCGCATCCTCTTCAAGGGCGGATCCCGCGTCGTCTTCCGCCTGTCGGGCACGGGGACGTCGGGTGCGACGCTGCGCGTCTATATCGAGCGCTACGAGCCGGATCCGGCCCGCCACGATCTCGACACCCAGGAAGCGCTTGCCGATCTGATCGCTGTTGCCGACGAGATCGCCGAGATCAAGGCGCGCACCGGCCGCGATGAACCGAGCGTCATCACCTGAGGGTGCACGCCGCTTTACCCCCTCTGGCCTGCCGGCCATCTCCCCCACAAGGAGGGAGAAAGGATGTGGCACGCTTCTCGCTCTGACCAAGCATTCCGCGTTCAGCGACCTGTCTGTCGAGCGCGAGGCAGCCGCTTGTATTCTCCCCCCTTGTGGGGGAGATGGCCGGCAGGCCAGAGGGGGTAAAGCGGACCACTGTCTTCAACTCAGTGTCAAGAAGGGAAGCACCCCATGCCGACGACCGGAATTCCACCTCTCGGCGTGACGCGCACACCCGACGGGACGCGCTTCGCGGTCTGGTCGCACAATGCCGCCCGCATCGATCTCTGCCTGTTCGACGAAGCGGGCAACACCGAACTCAGCCGCCTGCCGATGCTGCGCGACGGCGATGTCCACAGCATCGAGCTGCCTGACATAGCTGCCGGCACCCGCTACGGCTTGCGCGCCGATGGGGTCTACTCGCCGGACCACGGGCTTTGGTTCGATCCGTCGAAACTTCTGGTCGACCCCTACGCGGCGCAACTCGACCGGCCCTTTCGTCACGACCAGCGGCTGACGGTCTTCGGCGAGGAGACGGCGGACCTCGTGCCGAAGGCCATCGTGACCGAGGTGAAACCGCTAGAGCCGAGGCCGCCGCTATTTCAGGCCGGGGGGCTGATCTACGAGATTGCAGTCAAACCGTTCACCATCCTTCATCCGGGCGTGCCCGAAAGGAAGCGTGGCACGGTGGCTGCTCTCGCCGAACCCGTCATCATCGATCACCTCACAAGCCTCGGCGTTTCCGCGGTCGAACTCATGCCGGTCGTGGCCTGGATCGATGAGCGGCACTTGCCTCCGCTCGGTCTCCACAACGGCTGGGGTTACAATCCGATCGCGCCTATGGCGCTCGATCCACGCCTGGTGCCCGGCGGCATCGAGGAACTGCGCAGGACCGTGGAGGTCCTGCACCAGGCCGGTATCGGCGTCGTCCTCGATCTCGTTTTCAACCACTCCGGGGAGAGCGACCGCTTCGGTGCAACGCTTTCGATGCGCGGGCTCGACAACCTGACCTATTATCGCCACGCGGCGGGCCGCCCGGGCGAGCTCATCAACGACACCGGCTGCGGCAACACGATCGCCTGCGACCATCCTGTCGTCCAGCGTCTGATCCTCGACAGCCTGCGCCATTTCGTTCTTGCTGCCGGCGTCGACGGCTTCCGCTTCGACCTCGCATCGATCCTCGGCCGCGACATGGGCGGCTTCCGCCGCGATGCCGCGCTTTTCTCGGCCATCTCCGCCGACCCCATCCTTTGCGGCCGCGTGCTCATCGCCGAGCCCTGGGACACCGGCCCCGGCGGCTACCAGCTCGGCAATTTCCCTCATTCCTTCCTCGAATGGAACGACCGGGCCCGCGACGACATCCGCCGCTACTGGCGCGGCGACCGGCACGCGGTCGGCGTCCTTGCGACCGCGCTTGCCGGCTCCTCGGACAGCTTTTCCCGCTGGGGCGAGACGGCCACGCGCAGCGTCAACTTCATCGCCGCCCATGACGGCTTCACGCTGATGGATCTCGTTTCCTACGCCCGCAAGCACAATGAGGCGAACGGCGAAGGCAATCGTGACGGCCACGACGAGAACTTTTCCTGGAACAACGGCGCCGAGGGCGCGACCGGAGATCCGGAGATCGCCGCCTTCCGGCAACGCGATGCCATGGCGCTCCTCGGCACTCTCTTCACCTCGCGCGGCGCAATCATGCTGACGGCCGGCGACGAAGGCGGGCGCAGCCAGGGCGGCAACAACAATGCCTATGCGCAGGACAATGCCGTGACCTGGCTCGACTGGAGCAAACTCGACGATAAGCTCGTCGAGCACACCGCCAGGCTTTCCGCCATGCGCCGGCGCTTCTCGGTCTTCGGCGAGACCGGTTTCTTCACGGGCAACGGCGACGTCGCCTGGCTGCGCCTCGACGGGGAGCCGCTGACGGTGGAGGATTGGGAGCACCCAGCAACCGACAATCTCGTCGTGATGCTCGCGACCGAAGATCGCCGTCAGAAGCGCCCGACCCGACTTGCGGTGGTCATCAACCGCAGCCACGCTCCGCACCCGTTCCGCCTGCCTTCAAGCCTCGAGGGCGAATGGCGCGACGCACTCTCGGACCTTACCGTTCCATCCTTCGCACCGGCCCGTTCGGTCACCTTTCTCGTCGAGGTTTTCGAGAGCATTTCCAGGAAACGCGTCTAACGATTTCTGTCCGGAAGTGCCCAGCTCCAGTGAGTTGGATGGTTTCGCTGTTTCATGAAAACAGTGAAACCATCTCAAGACTTAGGACCACTTGCTAGACCTTGCCGAGCCGGCCTATAGATCAGCGGGGAGGCCCATTTCAGGAAAATCATATGCCGCAGGATATTTCACTTTCCGATATCAAGGATCTGATCGGCAAGGAGCTCGGCGTCTCCGACTGGATCACCGTGACGCAGCAGACGATCGACCGTTTTGCCGAGGCGACGAGTGACTTCCAGTTCATCCATACCGACCCGGTGCGCGCCGCGGCGGAGACGCCTTTCGGCGGCACCATTGCGCATGGTTTCCTCTCGCTGTCGCTGCTTTCGGCGATGAACTACAATTGCCTGCCCAAGATCCGCGAGCAGACGATGGGCATCAATTACGGATTCGAGAAGGTGCGCTTCGTGGCACCGGTCAAGAGCGGCGCGCGCGTGCGCGGCCGTTTCACCATGGCAGATGCACGTTTCCGCGGGGCCGGAATGCTGATGATCACCTATGACGTCACGGTCGAAATCGAGGGCGAAAGAAAACCGGCCTTGACCGCCACCTGGCAGACGATCATCCAATTCGACCCGAAGGACCGTCCGGCCGATGTCTGAAGCGCTGGCGGGCGAGACGTGCGTA
This sequence comes from Ensifer sp. D2-11, assembly GCF_054161295.1. Taxonomy (NCBI): domain Bacteria; kingdom Pseudomonadati; phylum Pseudomonadota; class Alphaproteobacteria; order Hyphomicrobiales; family Rhizobiaceae; genus Ensifer; species Ensifer sp. D2-11. The sequence continues at coordinate 141,948 of NZ_CP096433.1, read as the reverse complement.
CGCGACGCCTTCCGCGGTCAGGCGAAATCCTGCGACGAACTGGGTTCGCCTTTTACCGCCCGGCTCTGCCGTCTGGTGGCCGACCGGCTGGATGCGAGCTCGGCGGTCGGGGAGCGGATTCTCGGCTGGCGCGGCGATCCGACCTCCAAGGGCGATTCTGTCGCCCTTCGCCTTGCCGGCGCCCTGCATGCCCTGGTTCTCTTGGGCCGCAGCGAAAGCCTCGGAGCAAGTTACCCGCCGAACTCCGCCGATGACGAAACCCTCTGGCAGGCGATCGATCTGGCCATCCGGCAGGAATCCGGCTTCCTTCTCGACCGGCTCACCTCAGCGCCGCAAACGAACGAAGTGCGGCGCTCCGGCGCCCTGCTTCCCGGATTCCTTACGGTAGCGCAGCTTTTCGGGAAGCCGCTTGTCATCTCGGAGATCGGCGCCAGCGCCGGTTTGAACCTGCACTGGGACCGTTACCGTTACGATCTGGCAAGTGGCCGCTGGGGCGATGAAGCCGCTGCTGTGGTCATTGCCCCTGAATGGGCTGGCGGGCCTCCTCCCCTCCGGCCCGTCGAAATCATCGACCGAGCCGGCTGCGACCTCCATCCGCTCAATCCGGCGGACGGCGACGATCGGCTGCGGCTTCTCTCCTACATCTGGGCAGACCAGCAGGATCGGATCGATCGCACCAGGCAAGCGCTGAAAATTGCCGCATCACGGAGCAATCCGGTTGAACGGGCGGATGCCATCGACTGGCTGAAAACGCGGCTGGCGCGCATCTATCCGGGCGCTGCCCACGTCGTCTACCATTCGATTGCCTGGCAGTATCTGCCGGAAGCCGCCCGGAAAGAAGGAGACGCCTTGATTGCTGCCGCCGGCGCGGCGGCGACGCAGGAGGCGCCGATTGCCCGGCTGCAAATGGAGGCGGACGGACAGACACCCGGAGCAGCCCTATCGCTTCAGATATGGCCTGCCGGCGAGACGCATGCCGTCGGCCGTGCGGATTTCCACGGCCGATGGGTCGATTGGAAAGGATGGCCGGAAAGCCGCAATTGATCGCTCATGTGAGCCGTCAGAAGGTGATCACGTGGCGGATCACACGGCCCTGATCGAGAAGGTCGAAGGCCTCGTTGATTTCTTCCAGCGGCCCGGTGCTCGACAGCAGCCGGTCGACCGGGAGCCTGCCGCGCTCGTAGAGGGCGATGAAGCGCGGTATGTCCCGAGCCGGAACGCAGCTTCCCATGTAACTGCCGCGCACGCTGCGCTCTTCGGCCACGAGGCTCACCGCGGGGATGGAGATCTGGCTCGATGGATGGGCAAGGCCCGCGGAAACCGTGAGCCCACCTCGCCGCGTGATGCGATAGGCAAGGTCGAAGGCCCTGACGGAGCCCGCCGCCTCGATCGCGTGATCGACGCCGCCGCGGGTCGCCTGGCGGATATTCTCGGCCGCATCCGGATCGGCTGCGAGGAAGGTGTCGGTCGCACCGAGGGCGCGGGCGAGCTTCAGCTTGTCCTCCGCGAGATCGATCGCGACGATACGTTCGGCGCCGGCGGCGACGGCCCCGAGAAGGGCTGCCAGCCCGACCCCGCCCAACCCGACCACGGCAACGGATTCACCCGGCCGCACCCGGCACGTATTGACGACCGCACCGACGCCGGTCAGCACCGCACAGCCGAACAGAGCCGCCTCCACCATCGGCAGATCCGCCTCGATCCTGACCGCGGAGTGGCGGGAAACCACCGCATAATCGGCGAATCCGGAGACGCCGAGATGGTGATTGACGGGGACTTCCCCGCATGAGAGCCGGCGCTCGCCGGAAAGCAGCGTGCCCTTGCCGTTCGCTTCCGCTCCAGGAACGCACAGTGCCGGCCTCCCTTCCGCGCAGGGAAGGCAGTGGCCGCAGCTCGGCATGAAGCTCATCACCACCCGGTCTCCCGGGGAGATGTCGCGAACGCCGCTTCCGACCGCCTCCACCGTGCCGGCGGCTTCGTGGCCGAGCGCCATCGGCACCGGCCGCGGCCGGTCGCCGTTTATGACCGACAGGTCCGAGTGGCAAAGCCCGGCCGCACCGATCTTGACGAGCAACTCGTCCGGTCCCGGCGGGGCGAGATCTATCGTTTCGATCGAGAGCGGTCTCGTATGGGCATAGGGTCTCTCGACCGGTGACTTCCTCAGCACCGCCGCACGCGTCTTCAAGCTCGCTCCTCCCGTTCCCGAATCCCGGTTCGACCGGCAGAACTTAGCCATCCGTTCGTGAGGATGGAATGCCCCTCATCCGGCTGCCGCCACCTTCTCCCCGCTTTACGGGGAGAAGGGAGATGCTGCACCGCCTCGTCCCCACTACGGGTGAGAAAGGAATTGGAGCTTGCTACGAGTCTCCTTCGCCCCGCTTGCGGGGAGAAGGTGGCCGACAGGCCGGATGAGGGGCCGGAATTTGCCCGTCAGTGCCCCGCGTCTTCCGCGCCTTCGGCCAGCAGCCCGAACACGAAGGGCGAGAACGACCGCCAGCACTCGACACGGAACGTATCCTCGGCGGCTCGGAAGAGAACGATTTCCGCCTTGCCGAAGATCGTGCGCGAGCAGGCTCCGACGGGGAAAATGGAGAGCGAAAGGTCCTGCGGGCAGCCGCTGTTGATTGCCGCTTCCGCGCCCGGCCCGCTGACGATGACGGCCGTGTTCCGGTGCGAAACGTCGACGGCCGCGTGCACCGTCCCGATCGAGGCCGCCGCCGCCATCAGGTCGGCGCCGTCCTCGTCGATCACCAGCCACTCATCGGGACCGAGCCAGAGAACATGACGCCGGCCGGTCGAGGCGGACGTCTTGGGCCGCACGGGAATGGTCACGCCGAGCGCGGCCGAGAGTGCGGGAACCGCGTCGGCCCCGGCGCGCAGCGATACGCGCGAGGCCGGCTCCGCCGGCGTCAGGATTGCCGCCGGCGAGCCGCCACGGCGGCCGGCAAGCGGGGCTTTGCGGGTAGCGATTGCCTGGTCAGCCATGGAGGCGACCTCCTTCCTTGTCAAAGAACACCATGTCGCTCACCTCGACGGCGATCGTCCGGTCGGCCATCGGCACGTAGAGCGTCTGGCCGAGGCGCGCGCGGCCGCCGGCGACGACCGCGAGCGCGATCGAGCGGCCGCAGTTCGGCGACCAGTAGGACGAGGTCACATGACCGAGCATGGTCATCGGCTTCGGTTCGTTCGGATCGGCAACGATCTGCGCCCCCTCCTCCAGCACCACCTGCGGGTCCTTCGTGAGGAGGCCGACGAGCTGCTTGCGGCCTTCCTTGACGAGGTCGGGGCGCTTCATGCCGCGAATGCCGACGAAGTCCTGCTTCTTCTTCGATACCGCCCAGGAGAGGCCGGCATCGTCCGGCGTGAGGGTTCCATCCGTATCCTGGCCGACGATGATGTAGCCTTTTTCGGCGCGCAGCACGTGCATGGTCTCGGTGCCGTAGGCGCAGGCGCCCATCGGCTCGGCCCGTGCCCAGATCGCCTCCCACACGGCCTGGCCGTAATCGGCCGGTACGTTGACCTCGAAGCCGAGCTCGCCGGTGAACGACATGCGGAAGAGCCTGGTCGGCACACCGCAAATGCGGCCTTCGGCAACGCTCATATGGGGGAAGGCTTCGTTCGAGAGATCGATGCCCTCGACGAGCGGCGCGATGATCTCGCGTGCCTTCGGACCCTGCACGGCGATGACCGCCCATTGCTCGGTCGTCGAGGTCAGCCACACCTTCAGATGCGGGAACTCCGTCTGGAGATAGTCCTCCATGTGGTGGAGGACGCGCGGCGCGCCGCCGGTCGTCGTCGTCACATGGAAGCGATCTTCCGCAAGCCGGCCGACGACACCGTCGTCGTAGACGAAGCCGTCGTCGCGCAGCATGATGCCGTAGCGGCAGCGGCCGGGCTTCAGATTGTCCCAGGCGTTGGTGTACATGAGGTTCAGGAACTCGGCGGCATCCGGGCCGACCACCTCGATCTTGCCGAGGGTCGATGCGTCGAAGACGCCGGCCGCTTCGCGAACGGTCTTGCACTCGCGCGCGACCGCCTCATGCATATTCTCGCCCGCCTTCGGATAGAACCAGGCGCGCTTCCAGTTGCCGACATCCTCGAACTCGGCGCCATGCGCCTCCTCCCAGGCATGAATGGGCGTCTTGCGCGCCGGATCGAAGAGGCTTCCGCGCGAGTGGCTGACGATCGTCCCGAAGGTCACCGGCGTATAGGGCTGGCGGAAGGTCGTGAGCCCCACCTGGGGGATTTCCTTGCCGAGCGCTTCCGCCGCGATCGCGAGACCGTGCATGTTGGAAAGCTTGCCCTGGTCGGAAGCCATGCCGTTGGTGGTGAAGCGCTTGATGTGCTCGATCGAATGCATTCCTTCGCGCACCGCGAGACGGATGTCCTTGGCGCAGACGTCGTGCTGGAAGTCGATGAAGGCCTTGACCGTCTTATCCGCACCCGCGCCTTCCGCCGCGCCGATCATGCCGCCCGTCCATTCGAAGGCGTTGCGGCCGGAGAGCGCGACCTGCGCGCCGCCTTCCGCACCCGCGGCACGGGCCGCCAGTTCACCGGCGGCAAGCGCCTCGTCGATCGTCGCCTGCAGGTCGTCCGTGCCGTTGCAGGCGCCGACGGACAGGCATTCCTGTGCATAGGTTCCCGGCAGGAACCGCTCCGTCGCCGCATCGAAGGTCACCTTGCCACGCGACTGGGAGAAGAGATGCACCGAGGGGGTCCAACCGGCCGAGACGAGCAGTGCGTCGACCGCGATCTTGCGGGATGCTCCGCCGCCGTTGCGAGCGACACTCATGGATGCGATCCTGAGCTTGCCGGTGGTATCGACGACCGAGTGGCCGCTCAGCACCTCGATGCCGAGGCTGCGGGCTTCCGCGAGCACCATGTCGCCCGGCTTGTCGCGGCAGTCGACGATCACGGGAACGTCGATGCCGGCCTTCCTCAGGTCGAAGGCCGCCTCATAGGCGGAATCATGGGCCGTATAGATGCCCACCTTCTTGCCGACTGCGACGCCGAAATGGTTGAGATAGGTGCGGCCGGCCGAGGCCAGCATGATTCCGGGGCGGTCGTTGTTGGCGAAGACCATGTGGCGCTCGATCGCGCCATTGGCGAGAATGACCTTCTTCGCGCGCACCTGCCACAGACGCTCGCGCGGAAGCCCCTTATCGGGAGCCGGGAGGTGGTCCGTCACTCGCTCGACGAGGCCGACGAAATTGTGGTTGTAGTAACCGAAGGCCGTCGTGCGGGTCAGCAGCGTGACATTGTCCATCGCCGCAAGCGCCCTGCCCGTCGCCAGCGCCCAGTCATAGCCTGGCTTGCCGTCGATCATGGTGCCGCTGTCGTAATGCAGGGCGCCGCCGACAGCCGGCTGCTCGTCGCACAGGATCACCTTCGCACCGGCATTCGCGGCCGCAAGTGCGGCCGAAAGTCCCGCAGCGCCGGCGCCGACCACCAGCACGTCGCAATGGACGTAGCGGCTTGAATAATGATCCGGATCGGGCTCCGCCGGCGCGACGCCGAGACCGGCGGCGCGGCGGATGAAAGGCTCGTAGAGCTTGTGCCAGGCGGCCTTCGGCCACATGAAGGTCTTGTAGTAGAAGCCCGCGGCGAAGAAGGGCGACAGGAGATCGTTGAAGCCGCCGACGTCGAAGGCGAGCGACGGCCAACGGTTCTGCGACAACACCTTCATGCCGTCGAAGACTTCCTGCACGGTGGCGCGGACGTTCGGCTGCCGGCGCGCGGCATCGCGCGAAACGTCGAGCAGCGCATTCGGCTCTTCGGCGCCTGCTGAAAGAATGCCGCGCGGGCGGTGATATTTGAACGAGCGGCCGACGAGATGGATGTCGTTGGCGATGAGCGCCGAGGCGATCGTGTCGCCCTCGAGCGCCGTCAGCCTCCGGCCGTCGAAGGTGAAGCGGGCGGTGCGCGCCGGCGTCAGGCGCCCGGCGCCCGAAATTCGGTTGACCCCGGTCATTCTGCCACTCCTTCCAGAGCCTCGTAGGTCTCGACCGTTTCGCTCGTCTTCGGCTCGGCGTTAAGATCGGGCTTCGGCTCACCGGCCTTGTAGGTCACGTGGAAGCGGTCGCTCACGGTATCGCGAGCCGCATTGAAGAAGCGGCCGCAGCCGTGGATATGCCGCCACCTTTCATAGATCAGCCCTTTCGGATTCTGACGGAGGAAGAAGTATTCCTCGAACTCCTCGTCGCTGATCTCGGCGATGTTGGCCGGTCTGACGATATGGGCATCGCCGGCATTGCGGAATTCGAGCTCCGAGCGCTCTTCCTCGCAATAGGGGCAGTAAATCAGAAGCATCTGGAATGTCCTCGATCAGAGCGCCGCACCTTTCTTGGAAGGCGCAAGGCCGCTCTACGTTCTTTTCTCTGAAGCGTAATCATCGATCTTCGCTTCGCTCCGTCGGATCATGCTTTAGTGCGCAACGGCGGCCGCGGCCGCCTCGTCGATGAGCCGCCCGGTGCGGAAGCGCTCGAGCGTGAGCCCCGCAGCAAGCCGGTGCGGCTCGCCGCGCGCGATGAGATGGGCAAAGAGATTGGCCGAACCCGGCGTCGCCTTGAAGCCGCCCGTTCCCCAGCCGGCATTGAGGTAGAGCCCGGGCACCGGCGTCACGCCCTGGATCGGCGAACGATCCTGAGTGACGTCTACGATGCCGCCCCATTGCCGCATCATCTTGACGCGGCGGAACATCGGGAAAAGCTCGCAGATCGCATCCAGCGTATGCGTGATGATCTGCAGGCCGCCGGTCTGCGAGTAGGAATTGTACTGGTCTGTGCCGGCGCCGATGACGAACTCGCCCTTGTCCGACTGCGAGATATAGGCATGCACGGAGTTCGACATGACAACGCAGGGGAAGATCGGCTTCAAGGGCTCGGAGACGAGCGCCTGCAGCGGCTGGCTCTGCAGCGGCACGCGCACATCCGCCATCTGCATCAGGACCGACGAGTGGCCCGCAGCAGAGATGCCGACCTTCTTCGCGCCGATGAAGCCGCGATTGGTATCGACGCCGGTCACGCGGCCGGTTTCGTCGCGGCGGATGCCGGTCACTTCGCAATTCTGGATGATGTGCACGCCGCGATCCGAAGCCGCCCGCGCATAGCCCCAGGCGACCGCATCATGGCGCGCAGTGCCGCCGCGGCGCTGCAGTGCCGCGCCGTTGATCGGGTAGCGGGCAGTCTTCGATATGTCGAGCGGCGGGCAGTAGGCCTTGGCCTGTTCCGGCGTCAGCCATTCATTGTCGATGCCGTAGAGCCGGTTGGCATTGATGTGACGCTTGAAGGACTGCTGGTCATGGATGTTGTGCGACAGCATCATCACGCCGCGCGGCGAATACATGACGTTGTAGTTCAGGTCCTGCGACAGGTTTTCCCAGAGCTTCAGCGAATGCTCGTAGATGTCCATGCTCTCTTCATAGAGATAGTTGGACCGGATGATCGTCGTGTTGCGGCCGGTGTTGCCGCCGCCGATCCAGCCCTTCTCGAGCACGGCGACATTGGTGATGCCGTGCTCTTTGGCCAGATAATAGGCGGCGCCGAGGCCATGACCGCCGCCGCCTATGATGATTGCGTCATATTGCTTGCGCGGCTCCGGCGAAGCCCAGTGCGGGCCCCACCCCTTGTGGCCGCGCAGCGCCTCGCGCGCCACGGCAAAAACAGAATATTTGCGCATCCGCCTGCTACTCCATGAACCCGGTAACGTTCGTTGGCGTTAGAAATCGCAAATCCGAGGACCACGCAACGTTTCTTTTGCGACGCGATCCGGCGGACTTGCGCGGTCTTGCGACATCGACGGCCGCCGCCGCAGAGCCATCGGCGCTTTTTCCCCACGCGCGCTCTCTCGCCGCTGGACTTTCGGCACGCGATCTGTTATCCGCTCTTCTAATCGTAGGGTTCTCGCCCAGCGAACGCAAATTTATTGCCTCTCCAAACCTGATGGTGAGGCTTACCAACTCGAAGCAAAGGAACGGGATTCACGTGCAGGTACTTGTCCGCGATAACAATGTCGATCAGGCGCTCCGCGCTCTTAAGAAAAAGATGCAGCGCGAAGGCATTTTCCGCGAAATGAAGATGCGTGACTTCTACGAAAAGCCGTCCCAGAAGCGTGCGCGCGAAAAGGCAGAAGCCGTCCGCCGCGTTCGCAAGCTGGCCCGCAAGCGGGCGCAGCGCGAAGGCATCGTGGCCCGCTGATCGTCTTTTTTTCGACGCTTTCCAATGCAAGTGGCGGAGGCGAGGGATCGCCGCCGCCATTTTGGTATGGACACCCAGTCCGTCGACAGTCTAGCGTGACAGCTGGCGACGGTCAGCCGCCGCACTCGCGTGCTCCGTAAACGGAAAGCCGATGGCTTTCGGGCCTTGTCGCATTGAGGGATCGACTTTGACACTTGCTGCCATGACTGCGGACGTCTCCGGCCTCACCACCGAGGAGGCGAACCGCCGCCACCAGCGCAAGCCGAAGCTTGCCGCCTTTCTCGTGCTCGGCTCGGCCCTGCTCATCGCAGGATGCCAGACCGACAAGCCCGAATCGATGTTCCGCGTCGAACGGGCTCAGGGCTCGGAAGAAAACATCGCCTCGCTCTCGAGCGTCATTGCCTCCAATCCGAGCGACCCCGAGGGCTACAATGTGCGCGGCTCGGCCTACGGGCGCGCCGGCGAATTCCGCCGGGCGGTCGCCGATTTCGACCAGGCGATCCAGCTCAACCCGCGCTTCTATCAGGCCTATGCCAATCGGGCGCTGGTTCAGCGCAACCTGGGCAACCAGCAGGCCGCTCTTGCGGATTACAATGCGGCACTGCAGATCAATCCGAATTACGATGTCGCCTATATCGGCCGCGGCAATCTCTACCGTCAGGCGAACCAGCTCGACGCCGCCTTCAACGACTTCAACAAGGCGATCGAACTCGATACGGCAGACCCCCGCGCCTACCACAATCGTGGCCTGATCTATCAGGCGCGCAATCAGCACGCGCAGGCTATCGAAGATTTCTCCAAGGCAATCTCGCTCTCGCCGAGCTCACCCGAACCCTATAACGGCCGCGGCATCTCCTATGTGGCGCAGGGCGACGACGACAACGCCTTCTCCGACTTCAACACTGCCATCAACCTGAATGGCAAGCTGGCCGAGTCCTGGGCGAACCAGGCGCTGATCTACGAGCGCCGCGGCGACAAGGCCAAGGCGGCGAAGTCCTATTCGCATGCCTTGTCGCTCGATCCCAAATACGAGCCGGCGCGTGCCGGCCTTGCCCGCGCCAAGGCGATGTCCTGAAACTTCGCCATCCTCCGTCGGACATCATACGCCCGCGGCCTTGTCGCGGGCGTTGTCGTTTCATCTGCGCCGATCAGGGTTGCGGAACCATCCTGAATTCAATCCGTTTGACCATGGCCTAGAGCACTTCCAGGAGAAGCGTAGCGGTTTTCCGTCCGGAAGCGCGCAGTTTCAAAGGGGTTCGAGCGTTTCACAGTTTGAATGAGCAGTGAAACGCTCCAGCACGGAGATCCGAGCCATGATTCGACAGACCCTCATTACCGCAATCGCCTTTGCGGCGCTCTCCGGAGCTGCCGCCGCCCAGAATTACGTCACGCTCGGGCGTCTCACATGCGGCTCGGAAGGCGGCACCGGGCTTATCGTCACCTCGACCAAGAACCTGATGTGCACCTTCTCGCCGGCGGATGGCTCGCCTGGAGGGGTTTATGCGGGCAAGATCACCAAGATCGGCCTGGATATCGGCTCCACCGGCAAAACCGTCATGATCTGGGACGTGCTGGCGAAAACCGGCACTCCGCTGAACGAATTTGCGCTGGCTGGCGAATATGTCGGTGTCGGCGCCGATGCGAGCTTCGCAGTCGGTGGCGGAGCGAAGGTCATTGCCGGCGGCACGAACAGGGCCTTCATGCTGCAACCGGTCAATGTCCAGGTGCAGGAGGGCCTGAATGTCGCCCTCGGCGTGGATCACCTGGTCCTGGCGCCGGCCGGCTGATCGCTTCGCGAGCGATGAAGCCGGCTCCTCTCCCCTCCTCCCGTCCGCGGCACATTGCGTGATCCGTACGGCCCACCTTGCGCGCCGCTGCAAGGCGCGGCACTGTGATGGTGATGATCGTTGCCGGACGCGGTAACGCCGGCACGACGGGATGCAGGATGAAGGAACAGCTGATCCGCGACATCGTTCAGTGGATGTCGGAAGAGGGAATTCGAGGCCTGAAGGAGCAGGACCTTCTTGCCGGCTTCTGTGGCCGGTGCCACGCCGCGGGCCTGCCCATAGATCGCGCGCTCGGCATCATCGACACGCTGCACCCGGAGTTCGAAGGGCGCGCCTTCCAGTGGAATAGCGAAAGCGACGAGGTTCCCGAGGTCGTGCAATACGGCTCGACCAGCGGCGGCGAGGCTCAGGCCAACTGGCAGCGCTCCGTCTTCTTCCATATGCTAAGGGACAATGAAACCGAGCGCCGCACCCGCCTTGCCGGGGAGAAGCATATTCCCTTCACCGTGCTCGACACGCTAAAGGCAGAGGGCCACACCGACTGCGTCAGCATGATTCATCACTTCACCGATCGCGGCCGCATAGGGCAGATGGACTGCCTGTACTCCTATTGGACCACAAAAAGGCAAGCCGGCTTCCGTGAGGAGGACATCGCGGCACTGAGAGTGCTGTTGCCCACCCTCGCGCTCGCCGTGAAGACGGCCTCGTGCATGCGCATCATCGGGACGCTTGCGGATGTCTATCTCGGCCGGGATGCCGGCCGCCGCGTCGTCGAGGGCAGCATCGAAAGGGGCTCGGCCGAGCGGATCGAAGCGGTCATGTGGTTCTCCGATCTGCGCAACTACACGCGCATAGCCGACAGCGTCGCGCCGGAGGATGTCATCCCCTTTCTGAACGACTATTCCGGCATGGTGATCACCGCCGTCCACGATCATGGCGGCAGCGTATTGAAGCTTATCGGCGACGGAGTGCTTGCCATCTTCAACGGCCGCAAACCGGCCGAGGCCTGCGGCGCCGCCATCGCGGCCGAGCGTCAACTGCGGGTCATGCTTTCGGAGTTGAACGCGCGGCGGCTAGATGAAGGAAAGCCGACCACCGACGTCTATCTCGGGCTGCACATCGGCGAGGTCTTCTATGGCAATATCGGCAGCCAGGACCGGCTGGATTTCACCGTCGTCGGACCAGCGGTCAACGAGGTGAGCCGTATCTCCGCCATGTGCCGCTCAGTCGAGCGACATGTGATCATGTCCTCGGAATTCATCGCGGCCTGCCCGGTCGAGCATCGCGCGAATGCCGTTTCGCTCGGCCGGTTTGCGCTCCGCGGCATTGCCAAAGCGAAGGAACTCTTCACCTGGGATCCGGAGATCGCGGGCGGCTGAGCGGAGCCGAGATACGGTGACGATAGCCGGTTCACGGCACAAAAGCCCCTCACCCTAACCCTCTCCCCGCAGGCGGCAGGGCTGTCCGGGGAAAGTTCCGGGTGAATCGAAATGTCGCAGGCGCATGCCCCGTCAGACGGCGTTTTTCCGTCTATTTTCTGGTTGTCGAGACTCAGAAAAGGAGACGGAGCATGCGGTTCACCCCTAGCATTTTCGCCCAGCTGCTGAAAGCGATTGATCGCCGCAGCTTTCAGGCGATTGTGGATCGTCATGCCGGGGATGCCTACGACAAGTGCTTTACCAGCTGGGATCATCTGGTGGCACTGATCTATGCCCAGTTGAGCGCCACGACCAGCCTGCGCGGGTTGGAGGCGAGCTTCAACGCCAACAGTCAGCATCATTACCATCTCGGCAGTGGCCGGCTGATGCGCTCGACGCTGTCGGACGCCAACCGCCGCCGCCCGGTCGCCGTCTTCGCCGAGACCTTCGCGCTTCTGGCCGGTCAGCTCGACCGGCAGACGCGCCGGGAGGGCACCAAGATGCTGCGGCTGATCGATTCGACCCCGATCCCGCTGGGTAAGCTGTACGATTGGGCCAAGTCGAACGGCCGCATCCGCGGCATGAAGCTGCATGTCGTCTATGATCCCAAGGCCGATTGTCCAGGCATCCTCGACATCACCGACGCCAACGTCAACGACGCCCAGATCGGCCGCACGATCACCATCGAAAAGGGCGCAACCTATGTCTTCGACAAGGGCTACTGCCATTACGGCTGGTGGACGGCGATCGCCGAAGCCGGCGCCAGTTTCGTCACCCGGCCGAAGACCAACATGGGACTGGCTTTGGTCGCTGAACGCCCCGTTGAGCAACCTCAAGGCGATGGCTTCCTGGTCCTCGAAGACAGCCAGGTCAGCCTCGCCAGCAAGGGCGATTCCAAGCTGCCGATCGGCTTGCGCCGGGTAATCGTCAAGCGCCAGGACGGCGATACGATCACGCTTCTGACCAACGACCTCGAGCGCTCCGCCGTCGAGATCGGCCAGCTCTATAAGGATCGCTGGCAGATCGAGCTTCTGTTCCGCTGGATCAAACAGCACCTCAAGATCCGCAAGTTCCTCGGCAACAACGACAACGCCATCCGCCTGCAGATCTTCGCGGCGATGATCGCCTATGCACTGTTGCGCATCGCCGCCCGCCTCGCCCGCGTCCCTCTACCGATCCTGCGCTTCACCGACCTCGTCACCCAGTGCCTGTTCCAGCGCAAAAGCATCGCCGAAATCCACAAGCCGCCGCAGGTCAATCCAAGCCGACCAAAACCCCGGACCATCCCAAACCAAATGGTCTTCCACTATGCATGAATTTTCCCCGGACAGCCCTGCCGCAGGCGGGGAGAGGGGACTTCGGCAGCGCGGCATATCCCTTCTCCCCGCCTGCGGGGGTGGCGGCAGCCGGATGAGGGGCCGGCCTCGCTCCCCCTCAGTGATTGATCGCCTTGACGATCTCTTCGGTCATCTTCTTGGCGTCGCCGAGCAGCATCATCGTGCCGTCCTTGTAGAACAGCGTGTTGTCGATGCCGGCATAGCCGGAGCCGAGCGAACGTTTGACGAAGAGGCAGGTCTTGGCCTTGTCGACGTCGAGGATCGGCATGCCGTAGATCGGCGAGGACTTGTCGTCGCGCGCCGCCGGATTGGTGACGTCGTTGGCGCCTATGACATAGGCGACGTCGGCCTGGGCGAATTCCGAATTGATGTCCTCCAGTTCGAACACCTCGTCATAGGGGACGTTCGCTTCGGCGAGCAGCACGTTCATATGACCGGGCATGCGGCCGGCGACCGGGTGGATCGCGTATTTCACCTCGACGCCGTTCTCCTTGAGCTTGTCGGCAAGCTCCCGGAGCGCGTGCTGTGCCTGGGCGACCGCCATGCCGTAGCCCGGCACGATGATCACTTTCGAGGCGTTCTGCATCAGGAAGGCGGCGTCGTCGGCCGAGCCCTGTTTCACCGTCCTCTGGACTCCGTCGTCGCCGCCGGCAGCCGCCGTCTCGCCGCCGAAGCCGCCCAGGATCACCGAGATGAAGGACCGGTTCATGCCCTTGCACATGATGTAGGAGAGGATCGCACCCGACGAGCCGACGAGCGCCCCGGTTATGATGAGCGCCAGGTTGCCGAGCGTGAAGCCGATGCCGGCCGCCGCCCAGCCGGAATAGGAGTTCAGCATCGACACGACGACCGGCATGTCCGCGCCGCCGATCGGAACGATGATCAGCACGCCGAGCGCCAGGGACAGCGCGACGATCGCCCAGAAGTCGAAATGGCTTTCGCTGAGCGCCAGCCCGATGATGAAGAAGACGACGAGCACGGCAAGCGCGAGGTTGATCGCGTGGCGGTAGGGCAGAAGGATGGGCTTCCCGGACATGCGGCCGTCCAGCTTCAGGAAGGCGATGATCGAGCCCGTGAAGGTGATGGCGCCGATTGCCACGCCGAGCGCCATTTCGACCAGCGCCTGCGCGGGGATCGAGCCGACCTCGCCGATGCCGAAGGAGGACGGGGCATAGAGTGCGGCGGCCGCCACCAGAACGGCGGCGAGACCGACGAGCGAGTGGAAGCCGGCCACGAGCTGCGGCATCGCCGTCATCGGGATGCGCTTTGCGATATAGGCGCCGGCACCGCCGCCGACCGCGAGACCGGCGACGATCAGGAGAAACCCGCCGATCGACGGCTGCGCCAGGAACAGCGTCGTAACGATCGCGATGCCCATGCCGACCATGCCGTAGGTATTGCCCTTGCGGCTGGTGGTCGGATGCGACAGGCCGCGCAGCGCCATGATGAAGAGCACGCCCGAGACGAGATAGAGGAAGGCAGCGAAATTAGCGTTCATCGGGCCGCCTCACTTTTCTTTTTTCTTGTACATGGCGAGCATGCGCTGGGTGACCAGGAAACCGCCGAAGATGTTCACCGAAGCAAGTACCAGTGCGACGAAGCCGAAGCCGGTGGCAAGCCCCGAGGCGGAGATCCCGACCGCGAGCAAGGCGCCGACGACGATCACCGACGAGATCGCATTGGTCACCGCCATCAGGGGCGTATGCAGCGCCGGCGTCACCGACCAGACGACGTAGTAGCCGACGAAGATGGCCAGCACGAAGATCGCGAGGCGGAAGACGAAGGGATCGATCGCGCCGCCGGTCGCGCCATGCGCCACCGCTCCGGCCGCATCGGGCACGTATTCGGCGGCGGTCTTCACCGCCTCGACCGCCCGCTCGAGATCGGTCAGTGCCTTGTCCAGAAGTTCGTTTGCCATCTTACTTCTCCCCCCTCATGGCACCGCCGAAGGCCGGGTGCACGACTGCCCCGCCATGGGTCAGCGCCGTGGCCTTGACGAGCTCGTCCTCCATGTTCAATGCCAGCGCCTTCGTCTCCTTCGAGACCATCGTCTCCAGGAAGGTCACGAGGTTCTTGGCGTAGAGCAGCGAGGCGGAAGCGGCGATGCGGCCCGCCACGTTCAGATGGCCGACGATCCTGACGCCCCCGACCTCCGTCACCTTGCCGGCTTCGGCCCCCTCGATATTGCCGCCGCGCTCGACCGCGAGGTCGACGACGACCGATCCGGGCTTCATGGAATCGAGCATTTCGCGGGTCACGAGCCGCGGCGCCGGGCGGCCGGGGATCAGCGCCGTGGTGATGACGATGTCCTGCTTGGCAATGTGCTCGGCGACGAGCGCCGCCTGCTTGGCCTGATACTCCCGAGACATTTCCTTGGCATAGCCGCCGGCGGTCTCGGCCGCCTTGAACTCCTCGTCCTCCACGGCGATGAACTTGGCGCCGAGAGAGGCTACCTGCTCCTTTGCGGCGGGGCGAACGTCCGTCGCCGAGACGACCGCGCCCAGGCGGCGGGCGGTAGCGATCGCCTGCAGGCCGGCAACGCCCGCGCCCATGACGAAGATCTTGGCCGCCGGCACGGTGCCGGCAGCGGTCATCATCATCGGCAGCGCGCGGTCATATTCGTAAGCGGCGTCGATCACCGCCTGATAACCGGCAAGGTTTGCCTGGCTGGAAAGCACGTCCATGGATTGGGCGCGGGTGATGCGCGGCATCAGCTCCATGGCGAAGGTTGTGAGGCCCGCGCCGGCCATGGCCGATATCGCTTCCTCGTTACCGTAGGGGTCCATGATGGCGATGACGACAGCGCCGGACCGGTAGCCGGAAATCTCGTGCGCACTCGGCCGACGGACCTTGAGGATCACGTCGGCGGTTTTCGCATCCGCCGCCGTACCGACACGCGCACCGGCCTTCTCGTATTCCTGATCGGGTATGCGTGAACCGAGGCCGGCACCCGCTTCGACAACCACGTCGAAGCCAAGCGACTTCAGTTTTTTCACGCTTTCGACGGAACCGGCAACGCGTCCCTCGTTCGGATCCGATTCCTTGGCGATAAAGACGATCTCGCTCACAAATCCCCCTCCCCGGTCCGCCCCGGCTGGCCGGGTTGCGGACGTTGTCCTCCAGGCGACAGCATTGCACGCCGCCTCTTCACTCACACGGTCCCCGAATCGAGCCGATTTCGGGAGAGAACCATGCGGCACCTCAATGCGCTACAGCGACCTTAGTGCACCCTGGGCGCATCGTCGTAGCGACAGAACTCCTCCTGCGGGGCGGAAACATCCGCCGCCGAGACGATACTCCCACGTGGGTGCGGGAAAAACTCGATCGGCCCGCGACAAAGATGGGGACCCCCTCCCCATCTTCGGCGGGACGGATCAGCGACGCCGGTCAGCGAAGAAAGAAGTAACCGGCAACGTTGATGAGAATGAAAAGAACGAGCGAGCTGAAAAAGCCCATCGTCGTGAAGAAAGCAGCAGCCATCGCAATCAGCAGCGCGACGCAAAACAGAGTGCCGTATTTCGTGGCGCTGATGAAGAAATCATATGTCTTCTCATGCTCGGAATAGTCCATCGGAGCGCCCGTTTCGACCGGTCCCGAATGATGCTCTGCCATCGTCCAATTCTCCAAAATTCTGCGGCACCGCCGATGGCGGCCTTGTCTTATCCACCCATGACCGCTTGCCCGCGAGGCGCAATCGGTTCCTTTAGCTCCGCATACACAATGCGCCGCCCCTTCGCAACGAAAACCGCCCCGCGAGCCCTGCGGCATAATCGATAGTGCGGCCGGCGCAGGGGCGACATTGCGCCGAAAGGCGTCAGGCGGTCCGCTCGGCAACCGGTTCCGGCATGCCATGCCCGCACAGGACGGCCACGGCAGAGGCGGGCATCGGGGCCGCGAAGACAAAGCCCTGGATCAGATCGGCGCAATTGTACTCGTTTATGAGCTGCAGCTGTTCGGCCGTCTCGACCCCCTCGACGACCGCCTTGAGCTCCAGGGCGCGGGCAAGATTGACCGTGCCGAGCAGGAGTTTGAAGCGCCGGGAATTCACATGGATGTCGCGCACGAAGGACCGGTCGACCTTGATGATGCTGACCGGAAGCGCATCGAGGTAGCTGAGGCTCGAATAACCGGTTCCGAAATCGTCTATCGCGATCGCCATGCCGCGCTCGCGCAGCTCCCGAAGCACGGCCTGGACCTTGACGGGCTCGTCCATCAGGCAGCTTTCGGTGACTTCGAGATGCAAGCGGGCGGGGTTGAGGCCGCTCTCTGCAAGTGCTTCCGCCACGATCGCGACGATCTCGTCCCCGTGAAGGTCGAGAACTGAGAGATTGACCGAAACCGCCACCTCGGCCGGCCAAGTCAGACAATCGCGGCAGGCATGCCGCACAACGAAGCGCGTTATGTCCGTGACAAGCCCCATCTCTTCGGCAAGCTGGATGAAAATGTCGGGCGGGACTGGGCCGCGCTCCGGATGAGTCCAGCGCGCCAGCGCTTCGCAGCTTACGACACGCGATCCATCCGGCGTGAACATCGGCTGGTAGGCAAGGCTGAGATCGCCTCTCCCAATCGCTTCGCGCAGGTCGCTCTTGAGCTTCTGGCGGTCGAGGTAGCGCCCTTCCATCTCGGCCTCGAAGGCGGTGCAGCCGCCGTTGTTTCGGGCCTTGGCCTCGGATAGCGCCAGATCGGCCTTGATCTGTAGTTCCTCTAACCGGAATTCGCTCTTCCTCACAATGACGAACCCGGCATTCATCGCCATGTTGAAGGTGAAACCGTCGGCCATATAGGTGCCGTGCAGCTTCGCATGGACGGCGCGAATCCGTTCCTCCAGACCGGAACGGCCCACCCTGTTATGAAAGAACACGACGAACTCGTCGCCCATCAGCCGGGCGGCGATCGCCTCACTGCCTGCGAGACCCTTGAGACGATCGGCAATGGCCTGAAGAAGCTTGTCGCCGACGACGTGGCCTCTCGTGTCATTGACGTGCTTGAATTCGGCGATGTCTACGAGCAGGAGGCCGATGTCGCGATCATGCGCCGTGCCGGCCGCAACCGCATTGTGGGTGAGCTCGGCGAAATAGTCCCGGCTCGGCAGACCGGTGAGCGTGTCGAAGCGCACCATCTGCAGAACCTGCCTTTCTGCCTGAACGCGCGCCGTCACGTCTTCGAAGATAAGAACGATTTCGCCGTTCTCGCGGCGGTTCGCCGAGAATTCGAGAAGGAGCTCCTCCGATATGGTGACGAGCGCGCGCGAACGCTTTCCCTCGATCAGCAGGTCCAGCTGCCGCGCTATGCTGTCGCTTCTTTCCGGGTCGAGCGCCAGCGCATCGCTCCCGCGCTCGAGGGCATCACCGAGCAGCCAACCTTTGAGTTGCGCCTTGTCGCCTAGGTGTAGAAGTTCGCAGGCACGCTCGTTCGCCACCACGATGCGATGCCGGTCGTCCAGCATGAAAAGACCGTGAGTCATGTTGTTGAGTGCCGCGTCGAACTGCCCCGCGATCGTCTTCGTTTCCAGTGCCGCAAGGACGTTCTCGTCCCGGGCTGCGAGGATTTTTTCGAAAAGATAGCCGCGCACATTATTCGCCATCATCCAGGTCGTCAGGATGAAGGGCACGATCAGAACCGCGAGGACGGCCATGAAGGGATCGCCCAGCGACAGGGCGCCGATCATCATCGGCAGGCAGGCCGAAGACGACAGAAGCAGTACCGCCCGCTCGGAACCGTAGTTGCGGCCCACCAGTGAGATCATCGAGGCAAGCGTCACCGACACGCATGCAACCTGGGAAAACACGTCCCGGGTGACCGCTATCGCATATCCGCAGGCGATGCCGCAGGTCAGCGTAACGGCGACGCCGCCGACGATGTAGCGGTTCTCCCACATTCTGATGGCCGCGTAGTCCGCCCCGGACAGATCCAGCTGGTCGAAGCGCATCATGTCGAGATTGCGCACGATCCACAGGACGACGATCGCGACGGTGCAGCCGAGATAGAGCGTGTCGGAGGTCTTCAGAAAGACAAGCAGGAAGGTCACGACATGCGATAGCATGCCGATCACCAACGTCCCTCGATTCTGGTAGAGCGAGCTTACGAACGACAGATAGATGTCTGCCGGAAGAGCGCCCCGTTCATTGCGGGTCATGAACCTAAGCTCCGGTTTGCCGGATTGTTAGGGTCGAGGACTTAACGAAAGATTGCCCCGGCAGATATTGGCCCCTGTCGGTATCAGCGTTTCGGATATGTGTCCCCGTGCTATGCGCGACGTTACAGTCGCCGACTGGCGACGGTGTCCGAGCTCTCCCCCAGTTGACTTTTTGAGGGTTCTGGCGGCAAGGCTTTTGCGGATAATAACCGGAGTCTGACGATGTCGAAACCTGTCGTTGCCATCCCCTGCGATTTCCGCGAATTCGACGGCAATGTCTGGCATGTTGCCGCCCACCAATATGTCCGCGCGGCGGTCGAGGGCGCCGGGCTGATGGTGTTTCTCGTTCCCGCTCTGGAGGCCGGGAACGATGTGGACGAGATTCTCGACCGCGTCGACGGCGTGCTCGCCAGCGGCGCCCGCTCCAACGTCCACCCTTCGCTCTATGGCAGCGAGGCGAGCGAAGCGGACGGGCCTTTCGACCCGGGCCGCGATGCGACCAGCCTGCCGCTGATCCGCCGCGCACTCGACCGCGGCGTCCCCCTGTTCGCGATCTGCCGCGGCATACAGGAGCTCAATGTCGCGCTTGGCGGCACGCTTGCGAGCGAGATCCAGGAGCAGCCCGGCATCTGGGACCACCGCAAGCCGGAGGTTCCGGATCTCGATGTCGCCTATGGCATTCGCCAGGATGTGGTCGTGAAGGAAGGAAGCTGTCTGGCCCCGGTCCTCGGCACCGGCCGCGTAAGGGTCAATTCGCTGCATCGCCAGGCGATCGGCGCCGCCGCTCCGCGCCTTGCGGTCGAAGCCGTGGCCGACGACGGGACCATCGAGGCGGTCTCGGTCATCGGCGCCAAGGCCTTCGCCGTCGGCGTGCAGTGGCATCCCGAATACTGGGTTCGGACCGACGCCCCGTCGGCCGCCCTGTTCAAGGCCTTCGGCGATGCCGCACGCGCCTATCGTGAGAGCAAGGCCCGTTAGTTTTGGATCGCTCTACGCCGGAACGGCGTCTCGGCCACCGGTGTCAAAGCTTCACCGGTCGAGAACCATGCCTTCAGGTTGTCGACGACGAGATCGGACATGGCGTTGCGGGTGACGACCGAGGCCGACGCCACGTGCGGCAGCAGAGAGACGTTCGGAAACGAGAGCAGCGCCTCGGGAACATTGGGCTCGTTCTCGAAGACGTCGAGGCCGGCGCCGGCAATGGTGCCGTTCTGAAGTGCGGTGACGAGCGCCGCCTCGTCCACCGTCGAGCCGCGACCCACATTGATCAGCACGCCCTTCGGGCCGAGCGCCGAAAGGACATCGGCATTGACCGCTTTCAGCGTGCTCGCTGTTCCGGGCACGATGACGACGAGCGTGTCGACGGCCTCGGCCATACCCACGAGGGTCGGATGATAGGTGAAGCCGAGGCCTTCGCGCGGCGTGCGCGTGTGGTAGGCGATCGAGACGCCGAAGGCTTCGAGCCGCCGTGCGATCGCGAGGCCGATCCGGCCGAGGCCGAACAGCCCGACCGTACGGCCGCGGAGCGAAAGCGGGGATAGCGGGAAGGCCCCCTCGCGCACCCAGCGGCCCTGGCGCAGCCATTGCTCGGCCTGCGGCAGGAGGCGCAGCGTGTTGAGGAGGAGGCCGATGGCCGTGTCGGCGACTTCCTCGGTCAGGACATCAGGCGTATTGGTGACGACAATCCCTCGGGCTGCTGCACGCGAGACATCGACGCCGTCGTAGCCGACGCCGAAATTCGCAACGATCTCGAGGCTGGGGAATGCATCCATCAGCGGCACCGGCAGCTTGCCCGAAACGGCAATGCCGGAAACGTCGCGCATGTCGGCTGTCACGAGGGCCGCATCGGCGCGCTCGATGCGCACGGTCTCGAACATTTCCGGCAATCGTTCGAGGACCCTCGGGTTGATCTTGCCGGGCACGAGAATTCTAGGACGACTCATCGGGTTTCCTTTCCGGACATGGCGGGAATGCGGACGAACACTCACGCATCCTGTTCAGACTCGGAGGGATCGATCAAGCCGTTACGCGCAGCGGGCCGGTCGACTGGCGGATGCGCATTTCCGGTTTGATCAGATGGATGCCGTCGGGTTCGTGGCTGCCGGAAAGCTTGTCCAGGAGCGCGCGCGCAGCACTGCGCCCCACCTCCGCCTGGCCGTTCCAGACGGTCGTCAGCGCCGGCGTCGCGATCGACGCTTCCTCGAGATCGTCGTAGCCGGTGACGGAGATGTCGACGCCCGGCACGAGGCCGGCGCGGGCAATGCCGTTCATCATGCCGATGGCGACGAGATCGTTCCAGCAGACGACCGCGGTGGGCTTCTGCGGCAGCGAAAGGAGATGCACCGCGGCCTCGAAACCGCCCTGCTTGGAGCGCGGCCCCGGGATGCGCAGGTCCGGGTCGACCTCGATATTCGCCTTGCGCAGCGCGTTGACGTAGCCCTGGTAGCGGTCGCGGCCGGTCGAGGTCTGGTCCGTTCCCCCGACCATCGCGATGCAGCGATGGCCGAGCCCGATGAGATGATTGGTCGCCAGCGAAATGCCATAGGCGTCGTCGCCGCGGAAGATGGGGACATCGAGCCCCTCGATCGAGCGGGCGATCAGGATCGCCGGCATGCCGTTGTCCTCGGCAAGCTGAATGTCCTGCGGCGGCGTGCCGATAGCGGGCGACATGATGACGCCATCGCCACCGAGCTGCAGCAGCGTCTCGATGAAATCGCGCTGCTTCTCGACGGAATCGTAGTGGTTGGACAGAATGAAGGTCTGCTTGTCGCGATCGAGCTCAGCCTCGATCGCCTTGAGGATCTCACCGTAGAACGGGTTCATGATGTCGTGCACGACGACACCGATGATGCCCGAGCGCGACGTCCTGAGACTTGCGGCACGGCGGTTGTAGATGTAGCCGAGTGCGCGCGCCTGTTCCTTGATCTTGTCGCGTGTGACCGCCGCCACCAGCGGGCTGTCGCGCAATGCCAGGGATACCGTCGCCGTCGAAAGGCCGAGTGTTTCCGCGATTGTAGAAAGCTTGACCTTTTGCGCCACCATATCCCCCGTTGCAGTCGCTGCCGTCAGCCAGTTTAAATTCCTTTAAACTGTTTAAATTATCGCTGCAATCGGGAAGTTCAAGCCGCCCGGTTCTCAAACCCCGGCTCAATCCGCAGCTCTGGCGGCCTGCAGATTGCTGTCGACGGCGCGCAGGAGCTTCATGAGGGTGCGCACCTGCTTGTCGGTCAGACCGCGTGTTGCGAGCTTCTCGGAATGCTGGCCCGCTTCCGCGATGATCTGCAGACGATCACGGCCGAGCTCTGTCAGATAGACCTTGGTCAGCCGGGCATCGTCCCTGTCCGGCCGGCGTTCGAGGAAGCCCTGCGCTTCCATGCGGCCGATCGTGCGCGTCATCGTCGGTGCCTTAACCCCGAGCTTGCCCGCCAGCGCGCCGGCCGTGAGCCCGTCGGTTTCGGCAAGGGCGAGCATGACGCCGTCCTGCCCGGCATAAAGGCCGCTTGCGACGAGATTGCGAGAGAGCACCGTGCGCATCGAGCGGGCCGCCTGGACGAGAACCGAAGCAAGATCGTGATCGTTCGCCTCGGCGACGATCTCGTCCTTCTTCTTGCCGTTCTTGCCCTTCCTTTCGGCTTTGCTCTTCTTGCCCATTGGACCTCCCGCCGAATCCCCTACACTACACTTATAGCAATAAGGCTTGAGTTTACGAACTGTATGACTCAAATAACGATTTTACGACAAACCACGCCGAGGGCCGAGTAGAAATGTCGTTGCCGAAGCCCCGATGGACCGACAATTCCGCCGCACTCGAACCCGTCGAGCGGCGGGACTGGATCGCGGTGCTCCCGCTCGGCGCACATGAACAGCACGGGCCGCATCTCCCCTTCGAAACGGACCGGCTGATCGCGGCGGGCATCGTCGAGCGCGTCATCGCCGCACTCCCCCAAGCACTGCCCGTGACCTTCCTGCCTGTCGAACCGGTCGGCTATTCGATCGAACACATGGATGTTTCCGGCACTCGCACGCTCGCCTATGACGAGGCGATCGAACGTTGGCTCGGCATCGCCGAGGGGCTCGCCGGACTCGGCATCCGCAAGTTCGTGATGCTGAACGCGCATGGCGGCAATTCGCCCCTGATGACCATCGTAGCGACGGAGGCGCGGATACGCTTCAGGATGCTGGCCGTGGCGACGAGCTGGACACGCTTCGGACAGCCGGATGGCTGGATCAGCGCCAAGGACAAGGCGGTCGACATCCATGGCGGCGATATCGAGACCTCGGTCATGCTGGCGCTCCATCCGGACAAGGTGGATATGGCGAAGGCCCGCGCCTTCCCTTCGCGCCAGGGCGAATTCGCGCTTTCCTTCAAGCATCTGCGCGCTTACGGCCCGCACGCTTTCGGCTGGAAGATGTCGGATCTGAACCCAGACGGCGTCGCCGGCAATGCCGCCGCCGCCACCGCCGAGCGCGGCGAAGCGCTGCTTGCGCATGCGGCAAAAGGCATCATCGAGCTGCTCGAGGATGTGAACGCCTTCGATGCCGGCGAGCTCGACTGATTTTTTCTCCCCCGTCGATCGCGACACAGGTCTGTATTTGCGCATCGCCACCTCATCTCTTATATGAGAACCCAACCATCGATGCCCGCGGCGCATCGCCAACCCTCGAGGTTCCCATGACCGAAACATCCGCGCAGAAGCCGATCCCCGTCACCGTGCTCACGGGCTATCTCGGCTCCGGCAAGACGACGCTTCTGAACCGCATCCTCAGCGAGAATCATGGCCGCAAATATGCGGTCATCGTCAACGAGTTCGGCGAGATCGGCATCGATAACGACCTGATCGTAGAGTCCGACGAGGAAATCTACGAGATGAACAACGGCTGCGTCTGCTGCACCGTTCGAGGCGACCTGATCCGTGTCGTCGAAGGACTGATGCGCCGTCCCGGACGCTTCGACGCGATCATCGTCGAGACCACCGGCCTTGCCGACCCGGTGCCGGTCGCGCAGACCTTCTTCATGGATGACGACGTTCGCGCCAAGACCGAACTGGACGCCGTCGTGGCGCTCGTCGACGCCAAGCACCTGCCGCTGCGTCTGAAGGACAGCCGCGAGGCCGAGGACCAGATCGCCTTCGCCGACGTGGTGCTCCTCAACAAGACCGACCTCGTGACGCCGGAGGAACTCGAGCGCGTCGAGGCGACCGTGCGCGTCATCAATCCGTCCGCCCGTATCTATCGCACGCAGCGCTCCGAGATCGACCTCGGAAAGGTGCTCGACCAGGGGGCCTTCAATCTCGACAGGGCGCTCGAAAACGATCCCCACTTCCTCGATCAGGAGGATCACGACCACGTTTGCGGTCCCGATTGCGACCACGATCACCACCATCATGATCACCACCATCATGATCATGATCATGATCATGATCACGACCACGACCACCATCACCATCACCATCACGACGGTCCCTCGCCGATCCATGACGTGACGGTGCAGTCGATTTCGCTGCGCGGGGGCGAAATGAATCCGGATCGTTTCTTCCCCTGGATCCAGAAGATCACCCAGACCGACGGTCCGAACATCCTGCGCCTCAAGGGCATCATCGCCTTTGCCGGCGATGCGGAGCGTTATGTCGTCCAGGGCGTTCACATGATCATCGAAGGCGATCACCAGCGCCCGTGGAAAGACGGCGAGAAGCGCGAAAGCAGGCTCGTCTTCATCGGCCGCGATCTCGACCGCGAGAAGATCGAGCGCACCTTCAAGGCGTGCGAAGTCCAGGCATGATCCCGGAAGATGGCGCCCGGCTTCGGGATAAGTTCATGATGAAAAAAGAAAGCCCGTCCAACTGATGCCGACCGTCGCTCCGCTCGATCTCGAAGGCCACGTCGTCGGCGTGGCTTTCCTCAAGGATGTTCCCTTCTTCGCCGGGGCCGCCGGCACGATCCACCGGCTCGATCACGGCCACAAGACGACCGAAGCACATGACGGGCTGCTGTCCTTCGTTGTCGACGAGGCGAACGACACGCTGCTGACCGGCGGCGAAGACGGCAAGGTAATGCGCATTTCGGCAGACGGCACGGCGAGCCTCGTTGCCGACACGGGTCGCAAATGGATCTCGCAAGTTGCGGCCGGACCGCAAGGTGCGGTCGCTTACGCCTACGGCAAGACGACGCATGTCCGCCTTTCCGACGGTACCACCAGGGAATTTCCCGAGCAGCGGACCGTCGAAGGCATCGCCTTCGCACCCAAGGGCCTGAGGATCGCCGCCGCGCGATACAACGGCGTCTCGCTGCACTGGGTGGCCATGGCAGGCCAGCCGGTCGATCTCGAATGGAAGGGCGCCCACACAGGCGTCACCTTCTCTCCCGACGGACGCTTCGTCGTCACCGCAATGCAGGAAAATGCGCTGCATGGCTGGAAGCTCGACGCGAAGCCCGGCGCCGAGGCGCGGCACATGCGCATGACCGGCTATCCGGCCAAGGTGAAGTCACTCTCCTGGTCTGCGAAGGGCAAGTGGCTCGCCTCGTCCGGCGCGCCGGCAGCGATCGTCTGGCCGTTTCAGGGCAAGGACGGACCGATGGGCAAGGCGCCGCTCGAGCTCGGCACCCGCGCCAACATAATGGTGACGACAGTCGCCTGCCACCCGGCAGACGATATCGTCGCCATCGGCTATGAGGATGGCATGATCCTCGCCGCCCGCTTCGCGGACAGCAAGGAAGTGCTGTTGCGTCGCCCGGGCAATGGCGCGATCACCGCCATGGCCTGGAACAAGAGCGGCCGCCAACTCGCCTTCGGATCGGCGGCGGGCGATTGCGGTGTGGTGGATATCGCCGGGTAGCAGGCGTGAATGCATGCAATCCGCCGCTGCGGCGAAAAGGCGGGGGCAAGCCGGATGAGGGCCAGCGCCGCCTGTTCCTCACCACTCCAGTTCAAGATGCGGCCGCCCATCCGAGGTCCTCTCGACCGTCCGCCCGCTTTCATCGATGGTGGCGGTGACCCGTTGTCGGAAAGCGGAGAAGCTCTCGAATGTGACGACGTCGACAGGCTCGTCGAACTTGAACGTCAGCCGATAACGTCGCGGTTTCGCGCTGATCGCCTGGGCCGAGAGGATTTCCGCTTCGAAAGCCTGGCCGAGATAACGGCCTTTGACCCGCGCCCCGAGCATCCATGGGTTGAAAGCAGGCCGGTTGCCGACGGCCGCGTGCAGCGTGTTCCAATCGCGATAGCCATACTGGGCGGCGACCAGCTCGAGCGACTTGGAGTGGGTGACTTCGTCACCCTCCGACGCAAGCCGGGATCTCAGGCGTCTGGCCTGGTCCTTCAGCGCATCGAGCGAGGGAAGGCTTCGTAATTCATGCGTCATGACAGGGTCTCCTGTTACGGCATGCATTTCTGGATGGGTGTCCGCATTGCCATCGGCAGCATGCCGCTCGGCGTGACCGTGTCGAAAAGAGAGACTTCACCGAAGCTTGACGCTCGCGGACGGCAGGGGCCCTCGCCCGGCGCCTGAATAGGGGAAACCATGCAGGCTGTCAAACGCGCGGGCCGCCGGCGATGGCCACTTGCACGCACGCGACAGCTATGGGACGACTTGGCGTCGCCAAGAGCGGGATGAGGAAAAGTGATCTAGGGAGGACATCATGAGCGAAGTCACCATTCTCGCATTCGCGCTTGTCGCTTTCATCGGCATCGCAACGCCTGGACCAACCGTGCTTCTCGCGCTCACCAATGGTTCGCGTTTTGGCGTGAAACGGGCAACGGCAGGAATGATCGGCGCGATGCTCTCGGATTTCGTGCTGATCGGCGCGGTCGCACTCGGGCTCGGTGCACTGCTTGCAGCGTCGGAGTTCTGGTTCTCCGTGGTCAAATGGCTGGGCGCCGCCTATCTCGCCTATCTCGGCGTCATGCTGCTGCGATCGCGCGGAACGCTGGAACTCCCGTCGCAAGCGCCGCAGGGAGCGGATTCCGGCGCAACGCGCTCCATCTTCACCAAGAGCTTCCTCGTCGCCGTCACCAATCCCAAGGGCTATCTGTTCTTTTCGGCCTTTCTGCCGCAATTCATCGATCCCGCCCTGCCGCAGGCGCCGCAATACGCCATGCTGGCCATCGTCTTCGCGTCGATCGATTTCGTGGTGATGTTCGGTTACGCCCTGCTCGGGTCGCAGGCGGTGCGCTTCATGAGGCGCTCCGGCGCGATCTGGCTCGACCGCATCTGCGGCGGCGCACTGCTGGCGCTCGCCGGATCTCTGGCGCTCTATCGGCGCGCTGCGAATTAGAGCACTTCGGAAAAGTGCGTAAACAGCGCTCCCGCCGCGAAGGACGGCAGGAGCGCTGCTGATAATCCACCTCCGCAGGGTGAGAGGCGGAGAAATTCAGGCGGCGCGGCGAAGCGGCGGCAATGCGAGTTTCCGGCCGCTGGCGACCAGCATCCCGGCAGCACCGTCGAGCCAGCCTTCCTTGAGCTCAAGCGCCAGGAAGCGATTGCGCTCGAAAGGACCGGGCATGACGAGATGCTGCGCGCGCTGCGCGAAGAAGCCGAAACGTTCGTAATAGGCGGCGTCGCCGACGAGCAGGACAGCGCCATGGCCGCGGTTCTTGGCTTCCTGGACCGCCGCGCGCATCAGCATGCCGCCAATACCTTTGCCCTCATGCGCCGGATCGACCGCAAGCGGGCCGAGCAGAAGCGCCGGCACCGGCTGGCCCTCGCGGTTGACGCCGGCCTCGACGTTCCAGAGGCGCACGGTGCCGATGACGTGACCGTCGGCATCCCGGGCGACAAGGGCAAGGCCCTCGGCAGGCACGCGGCCGCGACGCAGCTTCTCCGACGATTTCCTGCGGCGACCCGCGCCCATGGCGCGGTCGAGCAGGTTCTCGCGCGCAACGACATCGCCCGGGTTTTCCGAGTCGATCACAAAGGTGGTTGGCGCGAAGAACGCGCGCAAGGAATCAACAACAGCGGCCATCTGGGCCTCCCGTCATCAAAACCGCTTCAGGCGGACCGGACATGAATTGTGAAAGCCGCTCCCGCGTGAACGGGAGCGAGCAGGATCAGATGACATAGGCCTTCAGCGGCTCGAAGCCGTTGAAGGCGACGGCCGAGTAGGTCGTCGTGTAGGCGCCCGTGCCTTCGATCAGAACCTCGTCGCCGATCGTCAGGGAGATCGGCAGCGGATACATGTTCTTCTCATAGAGCACGTCTGCCGAGTCGCAGGTCGGGCCGGCGAGCACGCAGGGTTCCATCGCATCGGCATCGCGGGCCGTGCGGATCGGATAGCGGATCGCCTCGTCCATCGTCTCGGCGAGACCGCCGAACTTGCCGATGTCGAGGAAGACCCAACGGTGGCTGTCGTTGTCCGACTTCTTCGACACGAGAACGACTTCCGCCTTGATCACGCCGGCATTTCCCACCATGCCGCGGCCCGGCTCGATGATCGTCTCCGGAATGTTGTTGCCGAAGTGCTTCTTCAGCGCGCCGAAGATCGCCTGGCCATAGGCCTCGGCCGACGGAACGTCCCTGAGGTACTTCGTCGGGAAGCCGCCGCCCATATTGACCATCTTGAGCTCGATGCCCTGCTTGGCAAGCTGGACGAAGACGCGCTTGGCATCGGCAAGAGCCGCATCCCATGCGTCGAGCTTCGTCATCTGCGAGCCGACATGGAACGAGACGCCGTAGGAGACGAGCCCGAGCTGGTGCGCATAGACGAGCACGTCGACCGCCATCTGCGGCACGCAGCCGAACTTGCGCGACAGCGGCCATTCGGCGCCTTCGCCATCGGTCAGCACGCGGCAGAAGACACGGGCACCGGGAGCGGCGCGCGCGATCTTCTCGACCTCTTCGTGGCTGTCGACCGCAAAGAGGCTGATCCCCAGCGCATGGGCGCGCGCAACGTCCCGCTCCTTCTTGATGGTGTTGCCATAGGAGATGCGGTTCGGCGTCGCCCCGGCATCGAGCGCCATTTCGATTTCGGCGACGGACGCGCAATCGAAGTTGGAGCCGAGGCCGGCGAGAAGGCGCAGGATTTCCGGTGCCGGGTTTGCCTTCACGGCATAATAGATCGCGCTGTCGGGCAGCGCATGACGGAAGGCCTTGAAATTGTCGCGCACGACGTCGAGGTCGACAACGAGGCAAGGACCTTCGGGTCGTCGGGTGTTGAGGAAGTCGATGATACGTGCGGTGGTCATGGCCATATTCCCCGATCCATTAGACTCCACGACTGTGGAGGACAAAGGGCATACGCGCGCCTGCACTGGAACCAGCCGGTGGAGACCCCGGAACCATGCATGCGCTCGATGCGCGAATTTGAATCAAAGCCCGCAAAGGCTAGGATTCGGCTTTGTCTGCCATGGATTGGAGGGAATAACCCAACCGCACTTCCGGCAATGAAGGTGTGCCTCTTCAGTAACCCCGGCTGTTGGAGAGCCGGCAGACACCAGAAAGGCCCGCACCGTCGTTGCTTCAAGATGTCCTCGCATTTCCCGGTTGGCCGGAATAGCGACTGGAGGGGTTAGTTCCAGGTACCTTACCGATAACCTCACCTAATCGAGGGTCGGCGGACACCCACAGGCACGTGCGACTTTGGGCAAGGCGTAGGTAAGAAAAATCATTGTCGTAATCAAGAGTTTTTTCCATCTCGCCGCTAATTTTTTCTGGACCGGGCAACGGCGCCAGTGTTCACTTTGGCTGAACGATCGCAGCAGGGCCGTGCGTGCGGGCGGGAACCGGAGACCCGTCTACCAAGAGCGTTTTCGCCTGCATGCCGGAGAAAGACGAATCATGGATACCTTGACCCGCATCCGCGCCTTCATCGATGTCGTGGACGCGGAAGGCTTTTCGGCCGCGGCCCGGCGCATCGGCAAATCCAAGGCGCTGCTGTCGAAATATGTGCGCGAACTCGAGGACGAGCTCGGCGCGCTGCTGTTGAACCGCACGACGCGCCAGTTCTCGCTGACCGAGGCCGGACACACCTATTACCGCAGCGCATCGGAGATCCTGAAGGAGATCGACAACCTCGCCGATCTCGTGCGTGCCAACAATTCCGACCTCAAGGGCCGATTGCGAATCACCGTGCCGAGGACTTTCGTCGATGCGGATATCGGCCAGTCCCTGATCGACTTCGGCAAGGAGCATCCCGAACTGTCGCTCGACATCGTCTCGGACGACCGGTTCATCGACCTCGTCGAGGAAGGATTCGACGTCGCTATCCGAATCACCCGGCTCGAGGACTCGACGCTGATCGCCCGCAAGCTCGACGACTTTCAGGTGCTGGTCTGCGCCTCGCCGGATTTCATGGCCAAGGCCGGCCCCCTCGGGCATCCGAGCGAACTTTCCAAGCTGCCGTGCATCCTCGACACCAACGGCCGGTCCTATTCGAGCTGGCGTTTCGTCGAAAAGGACGGTTCGCCATTCACGGTGTCGGTCAGCGGGCAGATCGAGGTCAACAGCCCGCTTGCCGCGGCGCGGGCCGCGGTGAGCGGCATCGGAGTGGCGGTCCTTCCCGATTTCATCGCCCGGCCGAAGATCGCTGCCGGCGAGCTCGTGACGTTCTTCGACGATTTCCTGCCCAAGGATCGCGGCATCTACGCCATCTATCCGCATCGTCGTTACCTCCCGACCAAGGTTCGCACCTTCGTCGACTTCCTCCACAGCTGGTTCCGCAGCACGCGCTGATGCGACTGCGATCCTTCCTCACCCGGTGGAAACGATGCGCTGCAAGTCCCAATTCCGTCTCATTTACGGTACATTCGGGGACGATTCGCGCGGCCCCGGCCGAAAGGATTCCCATTCCCATGAAAACACAAAGCATCGTCATGGCCGGCCTTGCGACGCTCCTCGCGCCCGCTCTCGCCTTCGCCCACCCGCATATATTCGCGGAAGCTCGCCTGGAGATCGTCTCCGACGAAAAGGGCGGGATCGGCGAGCTGAGGAATGTCTGGCGGTTCGACGAGCTGTTTTCGGCAAGCGTCGTTCTCGACTTCGACAAGAACGCGAACGCCACGCTCGACCCGGATGAACTGAAGGAAGTCGGCCAGACGGTGCTCGAGTCGCTGGCGGAGTACAACTATTACACGTCGATTTCCGACAACGGCAAATCCGTGAAGGTCAACAGACCCGACAGCATCACCGTCGATTACAAGGATAACCAGCTCCTGATGATGTTTGCGGTCAAGCCTGCCGAGACCATGCCGCTCAAGGGCAAGCTTTCCTTCGGCGTCTACGACCCGACCATGTATACCGCCATGGACTTCCCGACCGACGAAGACCTCTCCGTCGTCGGCGACAAGATCGAGGCCTGCCAGCATCAGGTGGTGCGGCCCGATCCCGACGAAGTGCTGGCGGAGAACAAGGACACGCTGACCGACGCCTTCTGGAACGATCCGACCGGAACCGACACGTCGAAGCTCTTTGCAACCAGGATCGAGATCACATGCTGAATGCCCGCAACGCCGGCCGCCTGATCGTGGCCGCCCTCCTGTTGACGGCCTTTTCCGCAACCGTCGCCGCCGCCCAGTCGCCTCTCGGCATCGGCACTGCCGAACCTTCCATCCGGACGACGGGCTTCCTTGGCGGGTTCTTTTCCTGGGTGAACATGGAGCAGCAGGGCTTCTACCGAATGCTGACCGACGCGCTCAAGGACATGCGCGATAACCCGTGGCAGCTCTGGTCCCTGATCGGCCTTTCCTTCACCTACGGTGTCTTCCATGCCGCCGGTCCGGGCCACGGCAAGGCGGTCATCTCCTCCTACATGATCGCCAATGAGACGGAACTGAAGAGAGGCGTGCTGCTTTCCTTCCTCTCCTCGATCCTGCAGGGCGTCGTTGCCATCCTCCTGATCGGCGCCGTCTATCTCGTGCTGCGCGGCTCCTCGATCAGCATGACGAACGCCACCCGTGCACTCGAAATCGCGAGCTATGCGCTGATCGCGGCCTTCGGCGGCTGGCTGGTCTTCCGCAAGCTGCGATCGATGCTGCGTCCGGCCCCTGCCCCGGCCACGGTGCATGCCCATGACGGTCATAGCCACGGCCACGAGCATCATCATCATGATCACCACCATGCGCACGGGCCCGGCGAGGTCTGCGCCACCTGCGGCCACGCCCATGCACCCGATCCGGCGCTCCTGAAGGGCGACCGCTTCGCGCTCAGCGAAGCCTGGTCGGCGATCGTCGCAGTCGGCCTGCGGCCCTGCTCCGGCGCGCTGATCGTGCTGTCCTTCGCCCTCCTGAACGGGCTCTATCTCGGCGGCGTGCTTTCGGTCTTCGCCATGTCGATCGGCACGGCAATCACCGTTTCGATCCTGGCGACCATGGCCGTGACGGCCAAGGGTATTGCCGTGCGCTATGCCTCCAGCGATTCGGCTGCGGCACGCATCTCGAACGGCATCGAGATCGCCGGTGCGCTGCTTGTCCTGCTGCTCGGGCTGGTGCTCCTGGGCGCGGCGCTGCAGAGCTGAGTTACCTCGGAAGAACATTCCACCCGCAACCGCCTCTCATCTCGCTGCCGCGACCTTCTCCCCGTTCTGACGGCGAGAAGGGGTAGGCCGCGCCCCAGGGTTTGGCGTGGCTTTCCGATAGACCTTAATGGCTATGCCAGCCGAGATCGGTATAGGTGAAGTCGTCACCCTTATAGGCAATTCGGGTACGGTAAGCCCGCGCGCAGGCATAGGTGAAACAATCGCCCATGTTCAGCTTGGCGGGGTGGTTCATGACCTTGCCGAACTGCCGCGCGGCATCAAGCGCCTTGGCGCCAACGTCGCCAGAAATCATCGCTTCCTTGCAATCGAGGTCGGAGATGAACTGCTCGACGAGACGGCGCGCCGTGTCCATCATCTCGGGTGTTGCTGGTCCACCCCTGCCTGCGGCCTCGGCCAATCGGCACGTGAGCGATACGGTCGCTTCCATCCGCACGACGGGCGAGACGTAGTAGGGGCCGCCGTCCTGCTCGAGCCGATCGATCAGGCTTGGGGCATCCTCTTCCTCGGCCAGAATGGCGACGACAACCGAGGCGTCAATGAACAGCATCAGTCATCGCCCCACATGTCGTCGGTTTCCCGCTTGTGGTTGCCGGGGGCAAAGGGACCGGCCTCGCGCGCCATGGCAAGGGATTTTGCAAGGCGTTCTCGGACAGGAAGAACGGCCTTACGTTTGGCTATCTCATGCTTGAGCGCGTCCTTGACCGCATCCACCTTGCTGGATTTGGTCAGGCTGATAAGCTCCTCGGCCAGCCGGTCGACCTCGGGATCCTTGATATAGAGCGGCATACAGCATATCCTTTCGAGGATATTATAATATCCTTCTTTTCATATCCTCACCAGAAGCAGTTTACGCTGGCACGTTCGACGAGAATGTCGGTACCCGCTCTTGAAGGTATCCGAACTGACCCGCAGCACCCGCACCTTCAATAGAATATGCGGAAATAGCCGACCGGAGACTCACAGTCCCTTTCGGCGCTGATACCGGGCGCGCAGCCAGAAGATCAGGAAGAAGGCTATCACGAATAGGCAGCCGACCGCGGCCGCAAGCCATGGGGATATGTCGCCGAGCCTCACCATGATCGAGGGCAGCGCGAAGAAGCCGATCCCGACCACCAGCAGAATGATGGCTGCCGCGACGGCGGGCGATTTCTCCTTCTCGGGCGTGCTCACCTTCGTCCCTCCTGCGCAAGCGTTGCGCGGATATCCTCGAGGCGCTGCTTCTGGCGTCCGTCGCGATCGAAATTGTCGGGCGAAAGCCACTGCTCGAAAGCGGTCTTGATGAGCGGCCATTCGCGATCGATCATCGAGAACCAGGCCGTATCGCGATTAGCGCGTTTCGAAACCATGTGCTGACGGAAAATGCCTTCGAAGGTGAAGCCGAGGCGCGCCGCGGTGGTGCGGCTCGCCTGATTTTCGCTGTGGCACTTCCATTCATAGCGCCTATAGCCGAGGTCCTCGAACACATGCCTGGCCATGAGATAGTGCGCTTCAGTCGAAAGCGGCGATCGCGCCATGGCGGACCCATGCGCGACGCCGCCGACCTCGACGACGCCGTTGGCGGGATCGGCGCGCATGTAGTTTGCCATGCCGACGACCTTGCCGCTCGCCTTCTCGCGAAAGACCTCGGTCACCCAGCCCGACTTCTGCTGAACCGCCGAAAACCAGGTGTCGAAATCCTCTATGCCCGAAAAATCCTCCTGGGAGAAATATTTAAGCAGAGGGTTGATGGCCATGCCGCCGAAGGCATCGCTCCAGAGGGCGTTCAGATGTTTCGCCCGATCATAGGGCTCGACAAGGACGTATCGCCCCTCGATGAGCACCGGTTTCGGCGCCGGGCATCCTTTCCAGTGGGCAAGATCACGCATCAACTGCTCCCGCGTTTGCATTCGCACTGGCCATAGGACAGACGCAGGGCGGTGACAAATTCAAACTCGTGATGCGACCCATGAGCGGAACGGATCGACGCCCGCTCATGAATTAGTTCAAGCCGGAATCTTTGCCGCAGAAACCGTCGCCTCGATGTGGTCGACGAGCGCATCGGCCAGGCCGAGCCGCCCGGCAAGCAGATCGAGATAGCCGCGCTCGGCCCGGCCGTCCGGCTCGATCGCGAGACGGGAGGCCGTATAGATCTCCACCCGCTCCTCCTCCGTCTTCCCGGCGGAGATGATGGCGTCGAGATCGATCGGGTTGACGAGCTCCGCTTCCAGGAAGGCCGCCGCATCCGCGGAAAGGCCCGAAACGGATAGCTTGTCCATGATGCGGCCGCGCTCGGTGCCGTCGATATGGCCATCCGCGCGCGCGGCGGCGATCATGGCGCGCACCAGAACGAGCGCGAAGTCGTCGCTCAGCGCTTCCGGCGCGGCGAAGCCGGAGTCGGCGGGCGGCGCCGGCAACTGCGCCGGTGCGCGTGGTGCGGGCTCGGCCACCGGCTCCTTGCCGGACTGGTAGTTCTTGTAGGCCTGATAGCCGAGGCCGGCGATCGCGGCGAGACCGCCGAGGACGGCGGCATTGCCGGCCAGCTTGCGTCCGGATTTCGTGCCGAGCAGGACCGCGGCGATCGCGCCGCTGGCAAGCGGATTGTCTTTCGCGACTTTGGTCACCTGATCCGCCCGGCCGCGGACGGTCCCTCCGGCGCCGGGCACCTGCGATCCCAGGAACTGATCCAGCAATTTCTTCGCGTCGAACATCAGGCTTGCTCCTTTTCGGTCAATGCGGGATGGCAGGCATGAACGCCCCACCCCGCGCTCCGTCGTTGGCCGATTGAGACATAGGAACGTTGCCACGGAAATACAAACCGGCGTGAAGAATGAAATGGCCGGACGAATGCCGGCCTTCCTCCATCGCGTGCCGGCTGGATCACGATGCTTTTAGGTCGGGTCGACCTAAAAGCATCGTGATCGAATCCAAGAAGTTGAGACGCGGGATGCAGGCGGAAAACGGCACACTTTTCCTCGTCCCGCTCTAACTAGGATCAGCCCTTGAGCGCGAAGGCCTCGGCCGCAAGCTTGGTGATGCCGGCCCAGTCGCCCCTGACGACCAGGTCCTTCGGCGCAACCCAGGAGCCGCCGACGCAAACGACGTTCGGAAGCGTCAGGTAGTCGCGCGCATTGGCAAGCGAGATTCCGCCGGTCGGGCAGAACATGGTGCCTGCGAGCGGCGACGACAGCGACTTCAGATAGGCAGCGCCTCCGGCCTGCTCGGCCGGGAAGAACTTCATCACATCGTAGCCCTCCTCGCGCAGCCCCATGACCTCGCTCGCCGTCGCAGCACCCGGAAGCAGCGGCACCTCGTGATCGTTGGCGACGTCGATCAGTTCCTGCGTCGTGCCGGGGCTGACGATAAACTGCGACCCGGCCGCGACGGCCTCTTCGAACTGGGCGGCATTGAGGATGGTGCCGGCACCGGCAACGGCGCCCTCAACCTCATTCGCGACGGCACGGATCGCCTCCAGTGCGGCCGGGGTGCGCAAGGTGATCTCGATCGCCTTGAGGCCTCCGGCGACCAGCGCCCGCGCGAGCGGTACCGCCGACGCCGCATCATCGATCACCAAGACCGGAACCACCGGCTGCAGCTTGAGGATGGAGAGAAGCTTGTCCGTTTTCGCGCTCATGCCGATCGTCCTTTTAAAACGATTGAATAATGCCCCTCGCATAGCGTGCCGGTCTGCGGTTGTCGAGCCTGAAAGCTACTCTGCCGCCGAAGAGAAACCATCTGCGGTAGATCGCGCCGCGGAAAACTCTTCGCGCTATTCCGCCCGCTTCCGCTCTAACTTGTCGGGATCGATCACGTTCACGATTTCAGGTCCATCCGATCTAAAATCATCGTGATCGAAGGGACAAGACTTGAGCGACATCGATTAAACGGTAGTCTGTGCCGGCCGACTTCTCGAAATGGCAGGAGATCCATGGCAAAGGAGATTGAGCGCAAGTTTCTAGTCGCCACCGATGGCTGGCGGCAACACGCGGACAAGGGCATCAGGCTACGTCAGGCGTACGTCGTCACCATGGAAGACCGCTCCGTACGCGTGCGCATTCACGGCAACAAGCGGGCACGCCTGACCATCAAGATCGGCAAATCGGCGCTCGTCCGCAACGAGTACGAATACGATCTCCCCATGAATGACGCGCGGGAATTATTGACCCAGGCGATCGGCATCGTCATCGAGAAGCGGCGTTTCCGGATACCGCACAAGGGTTTCACCTGGGAGGTCGACGTCTATGAGGGCGCGCTTGAAGGGCTCACAGTCGCCGAAGTCGAAATGAAGCGGGAAACGGACCTGCCCAACCTGCCGGCCTGGCTGGGGCGCGAGATCACCGGCGATCGCCGCTACTCCAATCAGGCGCTTGCCACCGAAGGACTGCTGGAAGCGCAGACATGACCTTTGCCTTCCATCCGAAGCGCCCCTTTACAGAGGACTTCCGCGCCGTCGGAGGGGAACAGATCGAACGCGCGATCGCGATGCTGGAGGTCCAACCCGAAGGCGTGCATGAAGCGATCCACGATGCACGCAAGGGCTTCAAGCGCCTGCGCTCGCTCTATCGCCTCGTGGCCGCGGATGCGCCACTCTTCCAAAGGCAGGAAAACGCCCGCTTCCGCGCCATGGCACGCAGTCTCTCGACATTCCGCGATGCGGCAGCGCTTGTCGAGAATGCCGGATATCTGCGCCGGCACGCGGCGAGCGAGGAGCAGCAGCTGGCCCTCGACAAAATCTGCTCGATCCTCGCAAGCCGGCGCGACCGGATTGCCGAAGACGAAGGCGATCTCGACCGGAAGATCGAAGAAACCATCGTCAACTGCCGAAAGGCGCACGCCGCACTCGCCCATGTTTCCTTCCATGACGGCAGGCGGAAATCCGCACGCCGCCTGGCGAAGGGCTGGCGGCAGACATTGCGCCGCGCCGCACGCGCCAGGGCGGCCTGTGCGGCAAGCTCCGATACGACGCTGTTTCACGACCTGCGCAAGGGCGCACAGGATTATCGGATGCAGCTCTCCCTGCTTCGCGAGGCCTGGCCGTCGGCAATGCGGGCGAAAAGAACGGAGGCCGGCGAACTGGTGGATGTGCTCGGCCATCTGAACGACATCTCCGCATTGATGTCGCTTGTCGACGAACGGCCGGACCTGGCGGGCAACAGCAGGGAGCATCTTCTTTCGAATGTCGTCGCCAGGCAGGACGAGCTGAGACGTGAGGCCTTGAAGCGCGCGGATGCGGTCTTTCTCGACCGGCCGCGGAGGGAGAGCCGAACCCTCGAACTGCTCTGGCTCGAAGCCGGAAGGTAGAACACTTACTGAAAGCCGCGCTCAGGCGTGATTCGCCGCAATTGCACTTGGCGCCCGAAACCTGTATTTGCGTGCCGCATGACCGACATGCTCACGACATCGCGCCGCCCGGAGACGCCGGGCCAGTTTCTGGTGGCCGCCCTCTACCATTTCGTATCCTTTCCGCGCTTCGCCGATTTCCGCGAGCCGCTGCAGGCGATCTGCGATGCCAATGGGGTGAAGGGAACGCTGCTTCTGGCCCATGAGGGCATTAACGGGACGATCGCCGGCACCGAAGAAGGCATTGCGGCGGTCCTTGCCTGTGTCCGCGCGCAGCCGGAATTCGCCGGCCTGGTACACAAGGAGAGCCGGGCCTCGGCCATGCCCTTCCTGCGCATGAAGGTGCGCCTGAAGAAGGAGATCGTCACCATGGGCGTCGAGAACATCGACCCCAAAAAGGTGGTCGGCACCTATGTGGAGCCGAAGGACTGGAACGCGCTGATCTCCGATCCGGAAACGCTGGTCATCGACGCGCGCAACGACTACGAAACGGCCATCGGCCTCTTCCAGGGAGCCGTCGACCCGAAGACCAAGACCTTCCGGGAATTTCCCGAGTGGGTGCGCAACAATAGCGGCCTGCACAACAAGCCGAAGATCGCCATGTACTGCACCGGCGGTATCCGCTGCGAGAAGGCGACGGCCTTCATGAAGGAACAGGGCTTCGAGGAGGTCTATCACCTCAAGGGCGGCATTCTCAAATATCTCGAGGAAATACCGCCGGAAGAGAGCCTCTGGGAAGGCGCCTGCTTCGTCTTCGACGAGCGCGTGTCCGTCACCCACGGGCTGCAGGAAGGCGAACACACGCTCTGCCATGCCTGCCGCCAGCCGCTGACGCCCGAGGACCTCCAGTCGCCCCTTCACGAGGAAGGCGTCTCCTGCATCCACTGCCACGACACCCGCACCGAAGAGGATCGCGAGCGTTACCGCCAGAGGCAGAGGCAGATCATGCTTGCGAAGAAGCGCGGCGCGCGGCACCTCGGAAGCTAGAGCTTTGCTTGGTTCAGTCTAACCGGATTCACCCGGTCGATGCCCCTCAACCGCCTGCCGGTTGAGGGGCATGCCGTGGCCGCCCGCGGGGAGAGGGTTAGTCCTCGGGTTAGACCCGAGGAGAGGGGGCAAACGCCGCTCACCAGCTCGGGATGAGCGCACCCTTGAAGTGCTCCACGATGAAGGCCTTGACCTTGTCGTCGTGGTAGGATTCGACGAGCGTCTTCACCCAGGGCGCATCCTTGTCTGCGCTACGCACCGCAATGACGTTGGCATAAGGAGACTTCTCGCTTTCGATGGCGATGGCGTCTTCCTTCGGGTGAAGATCGGCCTCGAGCGCGTAATTGGTGTTGATCACGGCCGCGTCGACATCGGCCAGCGAGCGCGGCAGCTGGGCCGCGTCGAGCTCGGCGAACTCGATGTTCTTCGGATTTTCCGTCACGTCGGCCGGGGTGACCTTGAGCCCGGCATCCGGATTGACCTTGATGAGGCCCTTCGATGCGAGAACCAGGAGCGCGCGGCCGCCATTGGTGGGGTCGTTCGGAATGGCGATCGTCGCGCCGTCCTCCAGCTCATCGAGGCTCTTAACCTTGCTCGAATAGACGCCCATCGGCGTGGTGATGGTCAGGCCCACGCTGACGATGTCGAAGCCACGATCGGCGATCTGGTTGTCGAGATAGGGCTGGTGCTGGAAGGAATTGGCATTGAGGTCGCCGTCGGCGAGCGCCTGGTTGGGAACCACGTAGTCGGAAAATTCGAGGATCTCGATGTCGAGGCCCTTGGGGGCGGCGACTTCCTTCACCTTCTCCATGATCTCGGCATGCTCGCCCGGGGTCACGCCGACCTTGATGGTTTCCGCAAGCGCCGTGCCGGCAGCCAGGGCGGCGAAGGCCGCCGCGAGAATCAACTTTTTCATGGATGTCTCCTTGTTGCTGTTTGGTGTCTTGGAAAGGATCAGGTCTTGCGGCTGCGCTTGTCGAAGCGCCGCGCCATCCGGTCGCCGGCGCTCTGGACGAGCTGTACGAGCACGATGAGCACGACGACCACGACGAGCATCACGTCCGGCATGAAGCGCTGGTAGCCGTAGCGGATGCCCAGGTCGCCGAGACCGCCGCCGCCGACGGCGCCGACCATCGCCGAATAGCCGATGAGGCTGACGATCGTCATGGTGAGCGCCAGCGTCAGCGCCGGCCGTGATTCGGCGAGCAGGACCTTGAAGACGATCTGCATCGGGGTGGCGCCCATGGCGCGCGCCGCCTCGATCAGCCCCTTGTCGACGTCGCGGATCGCCGCCTCGACAAGTCGGGCGACGAAGGGAATGGTCGCAATCGTCAAGGGAACGATCGCCGCTTTGGTGCCGATGGAGGTGCCAGTGATGAGGCGCGTCAACGGAATGATCGCGACGACGAGAATGATGAAAGGCGTCGACCGCGTCGCGTTCACCACAAGTCCCACAGCCCGGTTGACATTGGGCGCGGGAAACAGCTCGCCCTTGCCGCTGGTCGCCAGGAAGATGCCGATCGGCAGCCCGATCAACGAGCCCACGAGGCCGGCGATCGCCACCATGTACATCGTGTCGAGCGTGGCGCTGCCTATGCGAAGCAGAAGATCAGGCGACATAGCCGAGCACCTCCGTGACCAGTCCGTTCTCGGTGAAGAAGCGCTCCGCCTTGCCCGAGGTTTCGGCATCGGCGCCATAGGCGACGACGAGCGAGCCATAGGGCTTGCCGCCGATCTCGTCGATCGTGCCGGCGATGATGTTGACCTCGGCGCCGACGGACTGGATGAGCTGCGAGATCAGCGGGCGCTCCGCCGCTGCCCCGAAGAAGGTGAGGCGCACCACGACGCGATCGCCGCTAGCCGCCGCCGGCTTCAGGCCTCTGGCAACGGCTTCCGGCAGTTTCGAACCCGCCAGACCGGAAAGGAGTGCCCGCGTCGTCTCGTGCCTGGAATGCGTGAAGACATCGAAAGTGTGCCCTCGCTCCACGATCTCGCCCTTGTCGATCACCGCCACGTCGGAGGTAACCGCCTTCACGACCTCCATCTCGTGGGTGATGAGCAGAACGGTAAGGCCCAGTTCCGCATTGATCCGTCTCAGCAGTTCCAGGATCGACTGCGTCGTTTCCGGGTCGAGCGCCGAGGTCGCCTCGTCCGAGAGCAACAGCTTGGGTTCGGTCGCAAGCGCCCGGGCGATGCCGATGCGCTGCTTCTGGCCGCCGGAAAGTTCCGCCGGGTAGCGCCCGTGCTTGTCGGCAAGACCGACGAGTTCGAGAAGCGGGCGCACACGCTGCTCGATCGCGCGCCGATCCATGCCGGCGATTTCGAGCGGCAGCGCGACATTGCCGAAAACGGTGCGCGAGGAAAGCAGGTTGAAATGCTGGAAGATCATGCCGACGGAGCGGCGGAGATCGCGCAGGCCCGCCTCGTCCAGCGCACCCACATCGACGCCATCGACGAACACCTTGCCGCTCGAAGGCTTTTCGAGGCCGTTGACCAGCCGGATCAGCGTCGATTTGCCGGCGCCGGAACGGCCGATGATACCGGTGATCGAGCCGCGAGCGACCGCCAGGCTGACATTGTCGAGCGCAGTGAAGGCCGTATTTCCGCCGGAGGCCGGAAAGCGCTTGGACACGGCGTCGAAGACGACCGCATCACCGGCCGATATCTCGGATCGAGGAAGGGTCATTGTCCGGTCGCCCCCGCAGGAGGGATCAAAACGATAGGAGGATACATGATGCTCTCGGATGTTCGAAACTCCGGTCCCTTGCTAAATAGGGCCGGCACGGAAAAAACGTCGCCTCGTCAGACGGACATTCGACAACGCATTCGAAACGTGGAGCAACTCTCTATCATCGGCCAACCGGTCAGTTCAACGCCTCCTCGGCATGCCTGCCATGCCAAGGAGCATGTGGTTCTTATGGCGCGCGGGCGCGCCCTTTTACAGGTACGTTTTTCCGGAGCCCCCAGGGCGCGACGCAAAAGTCTACTCTTTTTGTGCAGAACTGCCGTCCGCTCGCTCCGGCATCATCCCGGCTTGTGGTTGCCGCTTGGAAACCGTTCCGCCAGGTCCTTATACCAGCGACCGCTTTTCTTGATCGTGCGGACCTGCGTCTCGTAATCGACGTGAACGATGCCGAAGCGCATCCGGTAGCCCTCGGCCCATTCGAAGTTATCCATCAGGCTCCAGGCGAAATAGCCCCGCATCGGATAACCCTTGGCGATGAGATCGGCGGTGACGGCGAGGTGGTCTGAGATGTAGTCGAGCCGAGGCTGATCGTCGACGGTACCGTTCTCGGCGCGCATATTGTAACAGGCGCCATTCTCGGTGATGTAGCAGTCGGGGAGCCTGTAGCGCGCATTGAGCGTCTCCACCAGGCTGCCCAAAGCCGGCGCATAGACTTCCCAGCCAATATCGGTCTTCACGTTGCTGACAGGTTTCGCATTGACGGTCGCCGGATATTCGGCGCCTTTCGCGGGGTCTGCCGAAACCCGCATCGGCGTATAATAGTTGAGCCCCCACCAATCGAGCGGCTGGGCGATCGTTGCCATGTCGCCGTCCTCGATCGCCGGCATGCGTTCGCCGAGCGCGGAGAGGAAACCCTCCGGATACTCGCCCTTGAAGATCGGATCGAAGAAGACGCCGTTGTGGAGTTCGAAGGCGCGCTCTGCCGCGGCCTTGTCCTCGGCGCTGTTGCTGCCGGGATAGACCGAATGGGCATTGATGACGATGCCGACCGGCAGTTCCGGCCGTTCCGAGCGGATCGCCGCGACCCCCAACCCGTGGGCGAGATTGGTGAAGTGCAGTGCGGCAAGTGCTGCATCCATGTTGCGCTCGCCCGGTGCATGGACACCGTAGAG
Source organism: Ensifer sp. D2-11 (assembly GCF_054161295.1). Lineage (NCBI taxonomy): Bacteria > Pseudomonadati > Pseudomonadota > Alphaproteobacteria > Hyphomicrobiales > Rhizobiaceae > Ensifer > Ensifer sp. D2-11. The sequence goes on along the minus strand of NZ_CP096433.1, from coordinate 99,450 downwards.
ATGGCCGAGCCAGACGGAACACCACGGTTCGTTGAAGGTCGCGACCGCGTCGAGACGATCCCCCAGACGCGCGATCACGGTCTTGGCGTAACGCTGGTAGGCATAGGCGGTCGTGCGTGCCGTCCAGCCGCCGTCGCCCATCAGCGCCAGCGGCAGGTCCCAGTGATAGAGGGTCGCAAAGGCCTTGATGCCGCGCGCCTTCAGTCCGTCGACGAGGCGGTCGTAAAAGTCGAGGCCCTTCTCGTTGATCGGCCCCGTGCCCTCCGGCACGATCCGCGGCCAGGCGATCGAGAAGCGGTAGGCCTCGACGCCGAGGCTCTTGATGAGGTCCAGGTCCTGCTCCAGCCGGTTGTAATGGTCGCAGGCGACGTCGCCGTTGTGGCGCCCGTAAACGCGCCCCGGCATATTGGAGAAGGCGTCCCAGATGGAGGCTTTGCGACCATCCGCCTTGCTGGCTCCCTCGATCTGGAAGGATGCGGTTGCAACGCCGAAGACAAAGTCGCCGGGAAAGCGCGCTGCGAGTTTCTTGGCTTCGATCATCATTCAGGCCTCATCGTCTGCGCAGCCGGACCGAAGGCATGGCTGCGTTCGATTCAATGGTAAGGCGGACCATGGGAGGTCTCGCCCTCGTCTGAGGACGTGGCCTAAGGCCGCGGTGGCAAATGTCAATGAAAAAGGGCGAGGTGTTCCCGCCCTTCCCTAGATCACGATGTTTTTAGGTCGGGTCGACGTAAAAACATGAACGTGATCGATTCCTAGAAGTTGAGACGCGGGACGCGGGCGGAAAACCGCACACACTGTTCCTCATCCCGCTCTGGAACATTTCCACTTTCACCGAATCGCGGAAATGCTCCGGCTTGCAAGGTTCAGACCTTGATCCAGGCGCCGTTGCGCTCCGAGGAACGCACGCAGGCATCGACGAAGGCCATGCCCTTCATGCCATCGTCTATCGTCGGATAGATGACAGAAGGATCCGCCTTCCCGCCGTTGCGCTTGGCGTAGATCGCCCGCGCCGCTTCCGAATAGATATTGGCGAAGCCTTCGAGGTAACCCTCGGGGTGGCCGGACGGAATGCGCGATACGCGTGCCGCCGCCGGCGAAGCTCCTGCGCCGGCGCGCGTCAGCAGACGCTTCGGCTCGCCGAAGGGCGTGTACCAGAGGTAATTCGGATCCTTCTGCGTCCATTCGAGACCGCCCTTGGTACCGTAGACGCGTACCATCAGGCCGTTCTCGTGGCCGGGTGCCACCTGGCTGCACCAGAGCATGCCCTTGGCGCGCGTTCCGTCCTTTTCCCTGAAGCGCATCAGCACATGCGCATTGTCGTCGAGCTGCCGCCCGCCAACGAAGCTGTCGAGATCGGCGGCGAGCTCCTCGAGCTCGAGCCCGGAAACGAAGCAGCCGAGATTATAGGCATGCGTGCCGATGTCGCCGGTCGAGCCGCCGGCGCCGGAGCGCGCCGGGTCGGTGCGCCAGGCGGCCTGCTTCTGACCGGACTGCTCGATATTCTCGGTCAGCCAGTCCTGCGGATATTCCATCTGCACGAGGCGGACGGCGCCGATGTCGCCATTCGCAATCATTTCGCGCGCCTGGCGCACCATCGGATATCCGGTGTAGTTGTGCGTCAGCACGAAGAGCGCATCGCTTTCGTCGGCCGCCTTCTTGAGCTTCTTCGCGTCGGCGAGCGTCGACGTCAGCGGCTTGTCGCAGATGACGTGGATGCCGCGCTTCAGGAATTCCTTGGCAGCAGCATAGTGAACATGGTTAGGGGTGACGATCGCCACCGCCTCGATGCCGTTCTTCAGCTTCGCCTCACGGATCGCCATTTCCTTGAAATCCGAATAGACACGCGATGGATCGAGCCCGAGCTCGCGGCCCGAAGCCTCGGCCTTCTCCGGCGTCGACGAGAGCGCGCCGGCGACAAGCTCGTAGTGATCGTCGAGCCTGGCGGCGATCCGATGCACCGCGCCGATAAAGGCGCCCGATCCGCCCCCCACCATGCCGAGCCGAATGCGCTTCTGACGCGTTTCAGTACTGCTTCCCTCGATAGCCATCGTTCTTTCTCTCCTGAAGAGTTCGCGTGAATTGCCGTCACTGCCCCTCCCCAACCCCTCCCCACAAGGGGGAGGGGCTCACTTGTGCCGAGCCGCTCCATCCATGTTTCGACGGATTCGCAATAATCGACGTCGTGATTAATGCCGGCGGAAGCCACAGGGTAAGCCCCTCCCCCTTGTGGGGAGGGGTTGGGGAGGGGTTTTCACTTAGATTCCCAGCATCCGCCGGTTCGCCGCCTCGTCGGTGCCGCTGTCGGCGAAATCGTCGAAGGCCTTTTCGGTGACGCGGATGATATGCGCCTTCACGAACTCGGAGCCTTCGCGCGCGCCGTCTTCCGGATGTTTCAGGCAGCATTCCCACTCGACCACGGCCCAGCCGGCAAAATCATTGGCGGCCATCTTCGAGAAGACGGCCCCGAAATCCACCTGACCGTCGCCGAGCGAGCGGAAGCGGCCGGCGCGGTTCACCCAGCTTTGATAGCCGCCATAGACGCCTTGGCGTCCGGTCGGATTGAACTCCGCGTCCTTGACGTGGAACATCCGGATGCGGTCCTTGTAGATGTCGATATTCTCGAGATAGTCGAGGCACTGCAGCACATAGTGAGACGGGTCGTAGAGCATGCAGGCGCGGGCATGGTTGCCGGTGCGCTCCAGGAACATCTCATAGGTGATGCCGTCGTGCAGGTCCTCGCCCGGATGGATCTCGTAGCACACGTCGACGCCGCAATCCTCGGCGTGGTCGAGGATCGGCTTCCACCGCCGCGCGAGCTCGTCAAAGGCGGTCTCCACCAGGCCCGCCGGGCGCTGCGGCCACGGATAGACGAAGGGCCAGGCGAGTGCGCCGGAAAAACTTGCCATCGCACCGAGGCCGAGGTTCTTCGAGGCGGTCAGCGCCAGCTTCACCTGCTCGACCGCCCACTCCTGGCGCGCCCTGGGATTGCCGCGAACTTGCGGAACGGCGAAACCGTCGAAAGCCTCGTCATAGGCGGGATGCGCCGCAACGAGCTGGCCCTGGAGGTGGGTCGAAAGCTCGGTGATCTCGACGCCGTTGTCGCGCGCCTTGCCGGCGACCTCGTCGCAATAGGTCTTCGATTCCGCAGCCTTCTTCAGGTCGAAGAGCCGGCCGTCCCAGCTCGGGACCTGCACCCCCTTATAACCGCAATCGGCTGCCCATTTGGTGATCGAATCCCAAGAATTGAAGGGTGCGGCATCGCCGGCGAATTGCGCAAGAAACAGCCCCGGTCCTTTGATCGTCTTCATATAACTTCCTCCCTGATGGAGCGGTGTCCGATGTGCCGGCCCTGCGGCCGACCGTTGACTTCCAGTGCTTCCGGCCCGCGAATTCGCAGCGACTGATACACCTGCAACGTTGCAGGAGCCAGAAGCTAGCAGATTCTTCGCGAGGGGCAATCGGCTTGCGCGCCCCTCGCGAAAAAGGATTTCCCGCACCCGTCAGACGTAGCGGTTGACCACGTTTTCCAGAAGCTCCTGCCTGCCGGATTTCGGCTGCGGGTTGACGTCGGACTTCAGCACCCAGGCCTCGATCTCCTCGAGCGAGAAGCCGCCGTCGAGCATCTTCTTCGCCTCCGGCACGTTCCAGCCGGCGTAGCGCGCTTCGAGCGGTGCGGAGAGCGCCTCGTCCTCGATCATCTTCGCGGCCGCCTTGAGGCCGCGCGCGCAGCAATCCATGCCGCCGATATGGCCGATCAGCAGGTCTTCGGGGTCGATCGACTGCCGGCGCAGCTTCGCGTCGAAGTTCGTGCCGCCGGTCTTGAACCCGCCGCCCGCAAGCACGTGGTAATAGGCGAGCGCCATTTCCGGCACGTTGTTCGGGAACTGGTCGGTGTCCCAGCCGGACTGGTAGTCGTTGCGGTTCATGTCGATCGAACCGAAGATGCCGAGCGCATTGGCGAGCGCCAGCTCGTGCTCGAAGGAATGTCCGGCAAGGATCGCGTGGCCCTGCTCGATGTTGACCTTCACCTCGTTTTCGAGGCCGTATCTCTTGAGGAAGCCATAGACGGTCGCGACGTCGTAGTCGTACTGGTGCTTGGTCGGCTCCTGCGGCTTCGGCTCGATCAGGATCGTGCCCTTGAAGCCGATCCTGTGCTTGTATTCGACGACCAGGTTGAGGAAGCGGCCGAGCTGATCGAGCTCGCGCTTCAGGTCGGTGTTGAGCAGGGTCTCATAGCCCTCGCGTCCGCCCCAGAGCACATAGTTCTCGCCGCCCAGCCGCTGCGTCGCGTCGATGCAGGTCTTCACCGTCGCGGCGGCAAAGGCGAAGACGTCCGGGTCCGGGTTCGTCGCAGCCCCCGCCATGAAGCGGCGGTTGGAAAAGAGGTTCGCCGTGCCCCACAGCAGCTTGACGCCGGTCTCTTCCTGCTTCCCGGCGAAATAATCGACGATCGCGTTGAGATTGCTCGTGTTCTCGGCGAAGTTCCGCCCCTCCGGGCGCACGTCCGCGTCGTGGAAGCAGTAGTAGGGTACGCCAAGAAGCTGGAAGAATTCGAAGGCGACATCCGCCTTCAGCTTGGCGGCTTCCATCGAATCCTTGAACCAGGGGCGTTCGAAGGTCTGCCCGCCGAAGGGATCGCCGCCCGGCCAGACGAAGGTGTGCCAGTAGGCGACGGCGAAGCGCAGATGATCCTCCATCCGCTTGCCGAGGACGACGTCGTCCGGATTGTAATGGCGGAAGGCGAGCGGATTGGTGCTTTCCGGTCCCTCATATTTGATCTTGGCGATATCGCCGAAAAATCCCGTGCTCACGACAGTCTCCTCTCATGGATTGTGAATTGGCGGCACCGTTCGCGACGGAGCCGGCTATCGGGTGGAAGGCAGTTGGTGGATGCGCCGAAACTGCTCACAGCGCCGCTTCCTTTATCGCCGGATAAAGCCGGCGATAGCGTTGGTAAGCATCTTCATAGGCGGGCACGAGCGATGCCTCCGGCGCGATCGTTTCCGCCGTCTCGGGTGCGGTGCAGACCGCGGCCGGGTCGGCTCCGGTGGCGGCGATCAGGCCGAGCCGCGCCGCGCCGAAGGCAGCGCCGAAATCGCCGTCCGCGGGCAGGTCGACCGGCAGGTTCAGCGCGGTCGCGATCGAGCTCAGCCAGTAGCGCGAGCGCGAACCGCCGCCGATCGCCGTCACCCGCGTGAGCTTCGTGCCGGCCGCGCGCAGTGCCTCGAGACTGTCGCGGATCGCGAAGGAAACGCCTTCGAGCACCGCCTGCGTAAGCACCGCCCGGGAGCTTTCGTGCCCGAGGCCGGCAAAGACGCCGCGGATCGCCGCGTCGTTGTGCGGCGTGCGCTCGCCGGAGAGATAGGGAAGAAACGTCACGGAGCCCGGCGCCTTGAGGCTCTCGCCGAGTTCATTGGTGAGTTCTGCGGCACTCCGGCCGGTGATGCCGGAATGCCAGTTCAGCGCGTCCGTCGCCGAGAGGATCACGCCCATCTGGTGCCAGGTGTTGGGCAGCGCGTGGCAGAAGGCGTGGACGGCGCTCTCCGGGTTGGGGAGATAGCTTGCATTGGCCGCGAAAAGCACGCCGGAAGTGCCGAGCGAGACGAAGGCCTGCCCCTCCCCGACCGTCCCCATGCCGCAGGCCGAGGCTGCGTTGTCGCCCGCACCGCCGGCGATAACGACGCCAGGTCCCATCCCCCAACGCGCAGCGAGCTCCGGCCGCAAAGTCCCGGCTGCATCGGTGCCTTCGACGAGGTCCGGCATCTGCCGTTTTTCGAGATAAGTAGCGGCAAGCAGGCTCGCCGACCATTTGCGCTTGCCCGTATCGAGCCATGACGTGCCGGCCGAATCGGACATCTCCGACATATGCTCGCCGGTCAGCCAGAGGCGCAGGTAATCCTTCGGGAGCAGTACCCAGCGAACTCTGGCGAAGATCTCCGGCTCGTTTTCGCGCACCCAGGCGAGCTTAGGTGCGGTGAAGCCCGGAAAGACGATGTTGCCGGTCAGCGCCCGAAACTGCGGATCGCCGTCGAGCGCCGCCGCCTCGCGGAAGCTGCGGGTGTCGTTCCACAATATGCATGGCCGCAGCACCGCATCGCCTTCGTCGAGCAATGTCGCACCGTGCATCTGGCCGGAAAGGCCGATGCCGCGGACGGCTGCAAGCGCTTGCGCATGCGTTTCCCTCAACCGGGCGATCGCCTCCTCGGCGGCGCGGATCCAGTCAGCCGGATCCTGTTCCGACCAGCCGGGATGCGGCCGGTCGACGTCGAGCGCGCCGCTGGCGGAGCCGATGATCCGCTGCTCGCCGTCCATCAGCATGGCCTTGACGCCGGACGTGCCGAGATCCAGTCCGAGATACATGGTGTCCTCCTATTCCTGCTCGAGCGGCAGGTTGTCCTTCAGGAAAATATCGATGCGGATGCGCTCCTGCGCCGCGATGACCGGCAGCCCGTCCGCCTTTGCTTTCAGCACCCGGATGGCGCTTCTGACCTCATGGCCCGCATTCTGGTTGAGCAGCGCGTCGATCGTGCCGGAAAGAAGTCCGGCGCGGCTGTGCGGCGTCAACTCATGCGCGATCGTGCAAACGGCCCTTCCTTTGCCCGCCTTTTCGAGAGCGGCGACAAGGCCGCGATTGCCGGCACCGAGGCTGTAGATGCCGGCAAGGTCGGGATGCTGCCCGAGAAGCGCGCCGACGAGCGTCTCGACCAGAGACGGATTGTCCTGCCCCTCTATCACCGGCAGGATCCGGCGCGAGGCGAAATCCTCGCTCATGACAGCCTGGAAACCCTCCAGCCGATCACGATGGTCGCGTACCAGCATGGAGCCGGCGAGCACTGCGACCGGCCCTTCGCCGCCGCCGAGAAACCGGCCCATCAGGCTGCCGGCGGTACGGCCCGCGGCGACATTGTCGACGCCGGCGAAATGGTCGCGCCCCGACCCCGGCAGATCGGAGACCAGCGTAACGACGGCAATGCCGTCTTCGCGGAGCCGCTTTACCGCCTCCGTCACCTCCGGCGCGTCGACGGCAACCACCGCGACACCCGCCGGTCGGCGCTCACGCGCGTCGTGTAGTGCGGCGGCGAGCGCCGGTGCATCGAAGACCGGAACGGAAAGGATGGTGATATCCAGCCGCTCGGTCGCGGAACGCGACATCGCCGACCGCACCTCCGCCTCGAGACCGCGCATGAAGGAGTTTTCGCCGGCGGGCAGGATGAAGATCAGGGGATAGCTGCGGCTCTTGGCAAGATTGGCAGCGGCGACATCGCGAACATAACCGAGCGTGGCGATCGCGCGCTCCACCTTGCCCCGCGTGACGCTTCTCACGCCCGGACGATTGTTCAACACCCGGTCGACGGTGGCGAGACTGACGCCCGCCTCGGCGGCGATATCGTGAACTGTCGGTCGCATCTCTTCCTCCCGGAAAACCCATTAGAGGAATTTTTGATGTACGTAAATCAGAAAACTCCGGGCGGGCGATCGAATGGACGTTCCGGAATGTCGCTTCAATCGAAACGCTTGCTGAAGGCCTGCGTGAAGACGACGTGGCCATGCTCGCCCTCGGCCTCGCCGAAGGCTACATCCATGAAGCTGCCGGTCACGCGCACGACCGCGAAACCGCCGAGGAAGGCCGCCTTGGGCTTGAAGACGTCGATCTCGCCGACCCTGTAAGCCATAACGCGGTCATGCTCGTGCCCATGGAAGAGGCCGACGACATTGTAGCCCTGCAGGTGATCGAGCAGCGCCCGGCGCTCGTCGGCGCTCCACCAATGCGGCTCGCCCTCCCCCTTGTCGTCGAAGGTCTTTGCCGGCGGATCCCAGGCCTCGGTCGAAAACGCGTCCCAGCCATAATGCTGGAAGAGGACGACCGGCCGGCCATCGGCGGCATGGGAGGAGAGATCGCTCTTGAGCCACGGCAATCCGCTCACCGCGCCCTTGTTCTCGTCGCCTCCGAAACGCTGCAAGTGTACGAGATGAAGACCGCCCCAGTCCCAGGAATAGCTGTCCGATAGCGGATCGTAATTCGCGACCGGCACCGGCGGCTTGTAGAAAACGGTCCGGCGATGGGTAAGCTCGACATAGTCTCGCAGTTCCCGGCGATACCAGTCGGCATTCGGCGGCGGCCCGTCCTGGTCGAGGTCATGGTTTCCAAGGCCGACATAAACGGGAATGTGGATATGGTGCGGGCCCGGCGCCTGCTCGTATCGGCTCTGGAACTGCTGTAATTGCCGCCCCTCGCGGGGCTGGCGAACCTGGCCGCCGCCATCGTCGGTGATGTCGCCGCCGAGCACCAGACCGAGCGGACGCGAAATCCTCGTGCCCGTGCTGGCAAGGCCGCTCGGCTTTCCTCCAATGGCATGCGGCCAGTGCTGTGCCGCAAGTGCGTTCAGTGCGGCGACATGGCGCAAGAGGCTGGCGTCGGTCTTGCCCTCCGCGTCGCAGTTCGGCGCCAAGCCGTCCGTCGAAACGAGGCAGGCATGGATATCCGCGGCAAAGAGGAAGGTCACGTCGACCGGAGGGCCGGCTGCCCTTGGAAATCTGCCGCCCACCGTCATCGAGAGGCCGAATCCGACCGCACCGGCGAGGAACATCCGCCGCGAAGGCCGTAGGCAAGGACGATCGTTCATGCGCCGCCCGCGCGTTGCTCCGCGCGCCTCCGACAGCTTCGACGAGACGGGATATTGCAGCGATCTCGAAAGCGAGTAAAGCGCTGGAGCGGGATGCGGGCGGAAAACCGCGCACACTTTTCCTTATTCCGCTCTAGTGCCCGCCGCCTCCGGGGCCGGCGCCTTGTGGCTTGGCGATCATCAGGACGCCGGCGATCATCGACAGGAACAGGACGGTCAGCAATACGAACACGTCGATGAAGGACATGATCACCGCCTGCTGCTGGACCATCGCCGCCAGCTGCTTGACCGCAGCCGTGGTTCCGTCGAGGCCGTGTGCAGCGAAGGTCGAGGCGATGTTGCGCATCCGCTCGACGGCGACCGGGTTGCCCCATTCCACGTGCTCGGCGAGCCGGGCGTAGTGGAAATCCTGGCGCTGCGTGAGGATCGTGTTGATGACCGCCAACCCGACCGCGCCACCGAGGTTACGCGTAAGGTTGTAGAGTCCCGACGCATTGCGGATGCGAGCCGGCGGCAGGGTGCCGAGCGCGATATTGTTGATCGGCACCATGCAGAGCATCAGCGAGCAGCCGCGCAGGATTTGCGGAACGAGCAGCTCCCAGAAATCCCAGTCGGCGGTCATCTGGCTCATCAGCCAGGTGCCCGCGGCAAAGCCGGCAAAGCCGATGGTCATCATCGCCCGCGCGTCCATTCGCCCGGCGAGGAAGCCCGCAACCGGCGCCGTCAGGAACATGGCGAGACCCGAGACGAACATGGTTTCGCCGATCATCAGCGAGTCGTAGCCGCGGATACGCCCGAGATAGAGCGGATAGAGATAGGTGAGCCCGTAAAGGCCGATCCCCATGACGAAGGAGAAGAGCGAGCCGAAGGTGAAGTTGCGGTTGGCGAAGGCCTTGAGATCGACGACCGGGAAATCGACCTTGAACGCCCGATAGAAGAAGACGACGGCGGCGACCGTGGTGGCGACGGCACCCATGACGATGTGCTCGTCGTTGAACCAGTCATTGGCATTGCCTTCCTCCAGCACGTATTCGAGCGAGCCGAGAAAGATCGCCATGGAGAGAAGTCCCCACCAGTCGAACTTTTTGATCAATCCGAGTTCCGGCTTGTCGAAATCGATGAAGATCCAGGTGACCGTCGCGACGACGATGCCGGGAATGACGTTGATGAGGAACAGCCAGTGCCAGGAAAAGGCATGGCTCAGATAGCCGCCGACCGTCGGGCCGATGGTCGGCGCAAGCGTCGCGATGAGCCCGATGATCGGCGAGACGACGTTGCGCTTGGACGGCGGGAATATGGTGAAGGCTGCGGCAAAGACCGACGGGATCATGCCGCCGCCGATAAAGCCCTGGATCGCCCGGTAGACGATCATCTGTTCGATATTGGTGGCCGTGGCGGCAAGAGCGCTGGCAGCCGTGAATCCGGCCGCGGCCACGGAGAAGAGCACCCGCGTCGAGACGATGCGGGCAAGCGTGCCCGAGAGCGGGATCATGATGACTTCCGCGATCAGATAGGCGGTCTGCACCCAGCCGATCTCGTCAGACCCGGCCGACAGGCCCGCCTGGATCTCGGCGAGCGAGGCGGAGACGATCTGGATGTCGAGGATCGCCATGAACATGCCGATGACCATCGCGAAAAAGGCAATGAGCCGCCGCGGGTCCATATGCTCCTCGGCCTTGGGTAGGCTCGGCGCAGCCGCGCCCGCTGTTGCTGTTGCGGCCATTTCCGCCACTCCTCAGGCCTGCAGCCCTTTACTTCGCCGCAGCGACCTTCGACTGTTCCGGTGCGGTGCGGGTATCGACGTCGACGACGACGCTCAGCCCGGCGCGCAGGTGCCCTTCCGCCAGCACATCGGCCGGCAGCGTGATGCGCACCGGAACGCGCTGGATGACCTTGGTGAAGTTGCCCGTCGCGTTTTCCGCCGGCAGCAGCGAGAAGACCGAACCGGAGGCCGGCGAGATCGATGCGACGGTGCCTTCGATCGGGTGATCCTCATAGGCGTCGACATGGATCTCAACCTTGGAGCCCGGCACCAGATGCGCGATCTGCGTCTCCTTGAAATTGGCGTCGATATAGAGCTGATCGGTCGGCACGAGCGCGGCGAGCCGCTGGCCGGCCGAGACGAGATCGCCGACCTGGACCGCGACATTGCCGATGACACCGTCATAGGGCGCCTTGAGTATGGTGAAGCCCAGGTCGCGGTCTGCCTTGTCCCGGGCAAGCTCCAGCGAGCGGATCGTGCTTTCCGCTTCCATCCGCTGGGCCTCGAGCACGGTGATATTGGCCTTGGCCGCAGCGATATTGGCCTCGGCACCGGCTAGATTTGCGCGCGCCTGATCGAGCGCGACCTGGGCGCTGTCGCGCGATGCATCCGTCCCGAACGACTTCGATTGCAGCTCGCTGGCGCGCTTCTGTGCCAGCTCGGCGCCGCGGACGGTCGCCTCAAGCGCCTTCGTCTGCGCTTCGGACTGAGCGAGGCTCGCCTTTGCGCCGGAGATCTGCGCGTCGAAACGGCTGAGGGCGAGCTTCTGCGTGGCGATCTGCGCCTCGGCCTGCTCGGCCGCGATGCGGTAATCTCCGTCGTCGAGCGTCACCAGCGGATCGCCAGCCTTTACATGCTGGTTGGCGACCACATCGACCTTGGCGACATAGCCGGACACCTTGGGCGAAATCGTCGCGATGTCCCCTTCTATGTAAGCGTCGTCCGTCGAGACCAGGAAACGGCCGTTGGTCCACCAATCATAGCCGTACCAGCCGGCGGCACCGAGGAGCACGAGACCCAGCACCGGAAGGATTTTGCGGCGCTTCTTCGGGGACGCAGAGATCTCCGCGTCCGCTTGTCCTGCGGCTGCGGCCTCGCCGGTCCCGGGGCTCTTGGCCTCGGCCGAATGAGTATCCATTACTTCGAAATCATCGCCGACGGGACGGACACGGGCAGCGCTGGAAGAGCTGGAAGCGGACATGGACCACCAATTGGATTGAGATTGAACTGAACCGTTCGGTTCGATGGAGCTTGACATAGAGCCTTTCGCGCCGCATATCAAGAGGAAATCGAACCGGTCGGTTCGATTTCGATGAAGTTGACGAAAAGTTTTGTCCGCACCCGCAGTTTTTCCCGGAATTGTCTGCGATAGTGATTTTGGACAGAATGCGTCCGCGGTCACCGCGACGCGCGCGATCAAAGGAGTGGATACGTCCGGCAGCCATGGTATCAGCGAAGAGCGCAGAGCAGGAAAAGACCCTGAAGGATCGGCTGGAGCATCCCCAGCAGGAAAACCCTTCAGGCGGAGGGCGGCACGCGGCCGGCGAGGACCCGGTCAAACGGGAGCGGATTCTCGACGGTGCCAAACGCGTTTTCATGCGGAGCAGTTTCGACGCGGCCAGCATGAACGACATCACGCGCGAGGCCGGCGTTTCCAAGGGCACGCTCTACGTCTATTTCGAGAACAAGGAAGACCTGTTCACGGCGCTCATCGCGCGCGAGCGGAACATTATCGTCAACAGCGTCAAGCAGTCGTTGAACGGCAATGAACCGATCGAGGAGGCGCTTCACGCTTTCGGCGTGAAACTGGTGACGAGCATAACGTCGGACTACACGATCCGCGCGATGCGCACGGTACTGGGCGTGATCGACCGGATGCCCCGGCTGGCGCAGCGCTTCTTCACTGCGACGCCGGAGAACGGATACACCGTGCTCAAGGCCTATCTCGACCAGCAGGTGTCGGCAGGCATGCTCTCGATCGAAGACACGGAAATAGCCGCAAAGCAGTTCATCGATCTCGCCATGGCCGGAATGTTCAAGGGCCGCCTTTTCGGCATGTGCGATGCCGTCTCGGCCGAAAGCATCGAAAAGAACGTCAGATCCGCCATCCGCGTTTTCCTGGCCGCCTACGGAAAGACGACGGGCAAGGAGTAAAAGCGACGGTGCCTTGCCGCCGCGACATGCCGTACCATCTTCCTGCAATCCAGCAATTGCGATCAAACGCGCTCGCCTGAAAGGCCGTAAGACCTTGCGTGTCCACAAAGGGAGTGACGATGAGTGCCATCGGAAGGGCGATCTGGTTCATTGAAAGCCATTTCGCCGAGGATATATCACTGGATGATGTCGCCGCGGCCGCCGGCCTTTCGCGCTATCATCTTTCGCGCGTATTCGGGCTTTCGGCCGGCCGCTCGATCAGTGCCTATATCCGCGGCCGGCGTTTAAGCGGCGCCGCGCTTGCCCTCGCCAACGGCACATCCAGCATTCTCGAAGTGGCCCTCGAGGCGGGCTACGGCTCGCACGAGGCTTTCACCCGTGCCTTTCGCGAGCAGTTCGGGGTGACGCCCGAGTCGATACGCAAGCAGAGGCACGTCCGCAATGTCGAGCTTTTGGAGCCGATCAGAATGGACGACGCACGCACTTTGAAGATCGAACCGCCGCGCTTCGAGGAAAGCCCGGGGCTTCTTCTCGCCGGTCTCGCAGAGACCTATGACTACAACCGCACCGAAGGCATCCCTTCCCTCTGGCAGCGTTTCAACGCCTATTTCGGCAGCATTCCCGGCCAGCACGGCAATATCGCCTATGGCGTCTGCACCCAGTCGGACGGCGAAGCGGGCCGCTTCCGCTACATGGCTGCGGCCGAGATACGGGACGCCGAGGCGCTGCCCAGCGGCTTTTCGACACTCAAGCTGCCCCGGCAGCGTTACGCGATCTTTGTCCATCGCGGGCACATTTCCGGCATCGCCAACACGGCCCACCACATCTTCACGACCTGGTTTCCGCAGTCCGGCTATCGGCACGGCGAATTGCCCGACCTGATGGAACGCTACGACGAGCGCTTCGATCCGCATTCCGGCATGGGTGCGGTCGAGATCTGGGTGCCACTGAAGGGCTGATTTCCGGTGCACGGACGGGTGCAGCCGGCTTTCCTTCGAGAATTCCACCTTTTCGATCACCTGGAGCCGACAACGTCGCCGCGAAAAGCGCGGCGGCGCTTGCGACTTTCGCAAGTATCCCTAAATACTGCGCGATCTGTCGTGTCCCGAAAAGGAAAAGTTGCCGATGCAGGAAATCCTCACGCTTGCTCAAAGCCCCGAGGCTTGGATCGCCCTCATCACACTCATCGTAATGGAGGTGGTCCTCGGCATCGACAACCTCATTTTCATCTCGATCCTCACCAACAAGCTGCCGCCGGAAAACCGCGTCAGCGCCCGGCGCATCGGCATCGGCCTTGCACTCATCATGCGGCTGGCACTGCTCGGCACCATCGCCTGGATCGTTCAACTGACGCAGCCGGTCTTCGAAGCCTTCGGCCACGGTTTTTCCTGGAAGGACATGATCCTGATCGCCGGCGGGCTCTTCCTCGTCTGGAAGGCGACCAAGGAAATCCACCACAGTGTCGATCCGAGCGATCATGAAGAGGATTTCATCGCCAGCTCCGCGATCAACAGCTTCGCGGCCGCCATCGGCCAGATCCTGCTTCTCGACCTCGTCTTCTCGGTCGACAGCATCATCACCGCCGTCGGCATGACCCCGCATCTGCCGATCATGGTCGTCGCCGTCGTCGTCGCCGTGACCGTCATGCTGGTTGCAGCGAACCCGCTTGCGAACTTCATCGAGAGAAATCCGACGATCGTCATGCTGGCGCTGGCCTTCCTCCTGATGATCGGCACGACCCTGATCGCCGAAGGCATGGGCTTCCACGTGCCGAAGGGCTACGTCTATGCGGCCATGGCCTTCTCCGCACTGGTCGAGGTTCTCAACATGGTCGCCCGCAACGCGCGCATGAAGCGGCAGACCGCAAGAACGAAATAGAAGCACGACACATCGAGGCCCGCATCGCAATGCGGGCCTTCGCGGTGATCTTTGCTCGTTGGGGGCGGCGAGACGACGACATTGCCGCTCGCGGCTTTCCGTTGACATGCAGGGCTTTCTATGGTCTCACGCCTGCCGACTGGAATTGCCTGGCTAAACCGCTGGTGCGGAACCCTTGCGGGCCTTTCCTTCCCATAAAATGCGCGCCCGCACGCTGGAAAGCACTCCGGCAAAGGGCCCCGAAAGCACGTCAAGACGGGCAAAGACAATGGCAGATTCTGCAGTCCGGGTGCGTATCGCACCTTCCCCCACCGGCGAGCCGCATGTCGGCACCGCCTATATCGCGCTCTTCAACTATCTCTTCGCCAAGAAGCACGGCGGCAAATTCATCCTGCGCATCGAGGACACGGATGCGACGCGCTCGACACCGGAATTCGAGAAGAAGGTGCTCGACGCGCTGAAGTGGTGCGGACTGGAATGGTCGGAAGGCCCTGATATCGGCGGGCCCTACGGCCCCTATCGCCAGAGCGACCGCAAGGACATCTACAAGCCCTACGTCGAGAAGATCGTCGCGCACGGCCACGGTTTCCGCTGTTTCTGCACGCCCGAGCGGCTGGAGCAGATGCGCGAGGCGCAGCGCGCCGCCGGCAAGCCGCCGAAATATGACGGCCTCTGCCTCAGCCTCTCGGCCGAGGAAGTGACGTCGCGCGTCGACGCCGGCGAGCCGCACGTCGTGCGCATGAAGATCCCGACCGAGGGCTCCTGCAAGTTCCGCGACGGCGTCTATGGCGATGTCGAGATCCCGTGGGAAGCCGTCGACATGCAGGTGCTGCTCAAGGCCGACGGCATGCCGACCTATCACATGGCGAACGTCGTCGACGACCATCTGATGAAGATCACCCATGTCGCGCGCGGCGAGGAGTGGCTCGCCTCGGTGCCGAAGCACATTCTGATCTATCAGTATCTGGGTCTCGAGCCGCCTGTCTTCATGCATCTGTCGCTGATGCGCAATGCCGACAAGTCGAAACTGTCGAAGCGCAAGAACCCGACCTCCATCTCCTACTACACGGCGCTCGGCTACCTGCCGGAAGCGCTGATGAACTTCCTCGGGCTGTTCTTCATCCAGATCGCCGAAGGCGAAGAACTGCTGACGATGGAGGAGCTGGCGGAGAAATTCGATCCGGAAAACCTGTCCAAGGCCGGTGCGATCTTCGACATCCAGAAGCTCGACTGGCTGAACGCGCGCTGGATCCGCGAGAAGCTCTCCGAAGAGGAATTCGCAGCCCGCGTCCTCGCCTGGGCGATGGACAACGAGCGGCTCAAGGAAGGTCTGAAGCTCTCTCAGACCCGCATTTCGAAGCTCGGCGAACTTCCCGATCTCGCCGCCTTCCTCTTCAAGTCGGATCTCGGCCTGCAGCCCGCCGCCTTTGCCGGCGTGAAGGCCTCGCCCGAGGAGATGCTCGAAATCCTGAACACCGTCCAGCCGGATCTCGAAAAGATCCTGGAATGGAACAAGGAATCGATCGAGACGGAGCTGCGCGCCAGCGCCGAGCGCATGGGCAAGAAGCTGAAAGCCGTGGTGGCGCCGCTCTTCGTCGCCTGCTCGGGCTCGCAGCGCTCGCTGCCGCTGTTCGATTCGATGGAACTGCTCGGCCGTTCGGTCGTGCGCCAGCGGCTGAAGGTCGCCGCGCAGGTCGTCGCCTCCATGGCGGGCAGTGGAAAGTAAGGACAAGACCATGACCGACAAGACACAGGCAGCCGGCCTCTCCTCCGACGCGACGGAAGTGCGCTCCCAGAAGCTCGACCTGCTGCGCCAGCAGATCGGCGACGTTTATCCCGCGCATTTCCACCGTACGCTCACCAATGCGGAACTCGCGGAGAAATACGCCGGGCTGGAGCCCGATACCGAAAGCGGCGAAACGGTAACCGTGGCCGGCCGCGTCTTCTCCTCGCGCAATTCCGGCATGTTCATGGATCTTCATGACGCCTCCGGCAAGATCCAGATATTTTCGCACAAGGATACGGCACCGGAAGAGGCGCGCGCGCTTCTGCCGATGATCGATCTCGGCGACATCATCGGGGTCACCGGGGAGGTGCGCCGCACCAAGCGCGGCGAACTGACTGTCAACGCCAAAGAGATCACCATGCTCTGCAAGTCGCTCCTGCCGATGCCGGAGAAGTATCACGGGCTTGCCGACATCGAGACGCGCTACCGCAAGCGCTACCTCGACATCATGGTCAACGAGGAATCGAAGCTGCGCTTCCAGCAGCGAAGCCGCATCGTGTCGAGCCTGCGCCGATTCCTCGAGGACGAAGGCTTCATGGAAGTGGAAACGCCGATGCTGCAGCCGATCTACGGCGGCGCGACGGCCGAGCCCTTCAAGACGCATCACAACACGCTGAAGCTCGACATGTATCTGCGCATCGCGCCCGAGCTTTACCTGAAGCGCATTCTCGTTTCCGGCCTGACGGACAAGGTCTTCGAGATCAACCGCAACTTCCGCAACGAAGGCGTCTCGACCCGGCACAATCCTGAATTCACCATGATGGAGTGCTACTGGGCCTATGCCGACTACGAGGACGTGATGGGTCTCGTGGAGCGCATGTTCGAGACCCTGGCGCTTGCGGTTCACGGCAAGACGGAATTCGAGTTCGGCGATAAGCAGCTCTCCTTCAAGGGGCCGTTCCCGCGCGTCTCTATGCCGGCGGCCGTCAAGGACGCGACCGGAATCGATTTCCTTGCCCTCAAGAGCGACGAGGAGGCCCGGCAGGCGGCTCGCGACGCCGGTGTCGAGATCGAGAAGGACGCGACCTGGGGCGAAGTGCTCGCCTTCCTCTTCGAGGAGAAGGTCGAAGCGACCTTGATCCAGCCTGCTCATGTCATCCACTTCCCGAAGGACATCTCGCCCTTCGCCAAGGAGGTGCCGGGCGAGCCGCGGCTCGTCGAGCGCTTCGAGACCTATTGCAACGGCTGGGAGATCGGCAACGCCTTTTCCGAGCTCAACGACCCGGTCGAGCAGCGCGCCCGCATGGTCGAGCAGATGGAACAGGCGCATGCCCGCGGCGAGAAGGAAAAGACGCTGGACGAGGACTTCCTCGATGCCATGGACCAGGGCATGCCGCCCGCCGGGGGATTGGGGATAGGCGTCGACCGGCTGATCATGCTGCTCACCAACTCGCCGTCGATCCGCGACATCATCCTCTTCCCGGCCCGCCGCCAGAAGGCCGATTGACACTTTGGAGCTGGCCCCTCCCCACACGGGGCGGGGGCTAGGCGCCCGCGGTTCCCGACCGGTGCCATTCGCAGCGTCCGAGCGTGCGGTGCGTTGAGAGTCGGTGGATCAGGCGCGGCACGTTAAGCCCCTCCCACCTGTGGGAAGGGGTTGGGGAGGGCTCTTCCCTTAATGACTCGCTTGCTCCTCGGCCGGCGCAACGGCCGCGACATCGCCCGTTGCCGACGGATCGATGCACATCGAGCGATCGTCCATCTTGGCCATGATGGCGCGGACGTCGTCCAGTTCGAGCGTCACGACCTTGCCGTGGAACCTGCCGGCAGCGTTGGCCGCGGCCTCGTTATAGGAGGCGCGGAAGGGCTCATCCATACCGGGCACGCTCCGCGGACCGGGAGCGAAGAGCACCTCCGCGCCGATCGCCGCGCCGCGCACGCTTGCGCGATCCTCCGGACCTGCCGCATCGAGCACGACCACCTGATAAAGATCGGCCTCCTCCTTTTTGGCGAGGGCGCCTGCGACGCGAAGGGCGGTCCTGATCCGATCCGGCCCGCTTGCCCGGTCCGTCTTCACATGCATGCGGATCCAACGCTGCCCCTTATGGTCGAGCTTCAAGGTCCGGAGCGCCGTGCAGTCGAGACCGGAAACGGAAGGTCCCGCGAAGCGGGTCAGTATCTTGTCCCGACCGACATAGACCGCGGCACCGCCGGATGCGGCGGAGACCCCGAAGGCGGCGGACAGGATGATCACCAGCCGCTTCGAAGGGCGCAATTTGCTGAGAATGGCCTTCAAGGGGTGGCTCCGCTGTCGTCGTAAAGGGTCGCAAGAAAGGCCCGCAGGCGTCTTCGAAGATAGTCGAACCACCTTTCGGAAAGTTTAAGCGGAGGCCTCCGGCAGGCGCTCAGCGATTGACTTTCGCCCGCAGCTTGTCCATTGCGCCATGGACAACGTCGCTGTAGGCGGGAATTCCCCGGAACCAGGGAAGAGGCGGTATGCACAAGGTTATTTTCGATACGGATCCGGGCGTCGACGATGCGATGGCCCTCCTCTTTCTGCACCGTCACCCGGCGATAGAGCTGGTCGGCATCACCACGGTCTTCGGCAATGCCTCGATCGAGACGACGACGCGCAATGCGTTGTTCCTCAAAGGAGCATGGAATATTGCCGCACCGGTTGCCAAGGGCATCGGCGAGACGCTCGATGCCGGCCGGCCGCATGTCGGATGGCCGACAGGCATTCACGGCGATGACGGGCTCGGCAATATCGATGTGCCGGCGCAGATAGACCTGCCGCTCGACCCTCGTCCTGCCCACCGCTTCATCATCGACACGGTGCGCGCCAATCCCGGGCAAGTGACGCTCGTCGCCGTCGGCCGGATGACCAACCTGGCGCGCGCATTGCGCGACGATCCGGAAATCGCCACCCTCGTCAAGGCGGTAGTGATCATGGGGGGCGCCTTCGATGTTCCCGGCAACATCACGCCGGCGGCGGAAGCGAATATCCACGGCGACCCGGAAGCGGCCGATGTGGTGATGACGGCGCCATGGCCGGTGACCGTCATCGGTCTCGACGTGACGACGAAGACGGTGATGAGCCGTGCCATGCTCTCCGATATCGCCGAACGCGGTGGCGCACCGGCGAGGCTTCTTTCCGACATCTCGCAATTCTACATCGACTTCTACGAGCACCATGTGGATGACGGCATGATCGTGCACGACAGCTGCGCCTGCGCCTATGTCGTCGCGCCCGAACTCTTCCAGACCCGCAGCGGCGCCATCCGAGTGCTTTGCGGCGGCATCGCCGATGGCCAGACCGTTCAAAAGCCGGATGCACGCCTGTTTCCACCGAACGCCTGGGACGGCTTCCCAAGCCAGCAGGCGTGCATCGGAATCGACTCCGAAGCGGTGCTGAAACTCATCGGCGATACGCTCGCGGACGGCAATTGAAGCTTGAGGTGTTCAACCCTGCCCCTCACCCTAACCCTCTCCCCGCGCGCGGGGCGAGGGGACACGGTTGTGCATCTGCGTCAGCCTCGACGAACCAAGGCGAACTCGTCCCCTCGCCCCGCTTGCGGGGAGAGGGTTAGGGTGAGGGGCAAAACCCGAGGAGAGCCCTCACCCTTGTGGTGAGGGGTCCCTCGCGGTTGCAACGAAAAACTTGGCTCCGATAGCTGGCAGATGCGCCGCCGCCGGCTATCTTTATCCGTATGAAGCCGGACGCGTTGCTCTTTCCCGCCCCCAAGGGTCTCTACTGCCAACACGGGGATTTCTATATCGACCCGGTGCAACCGGTCGAACGGGCACTCATCACCCACGGACATTCCGACCATGCGCGCGCCGGACATGGCCATGTGCTCGCGACGCGCGAGACGCTCGACATCATGCGCCTGCGATATGGTGACGACTTCTGCGGCGCGAGCGACGTCGCGCGCTTCGGCGAAACGATTTCGATCGGCGGCGTGCGTGTCCGTTTCCACCCGGCCGGCCATGTGCTCGGCTCGGCGCAGATCTCCGTCGAGGCAGACGGAACGCGGATCGTGGTTTCCGGCGACTACAAGCGACGGCCCGATCCGACCTGCCCATCCTTCGAGCCGGTCGCCTGCGACGTCTTCATCACGGAAGCGACCTTCGGCCTGCCGGTATTCCACCACCCGGACGACAAGGGAGAGATCGCCCGGCTCCTCCAGTCTCTCCGGCAATTTCCCGAGCGCGCGCATGTGGTCGGCGCCTACGCCCTCGGCAAGGCACAACGCCTCATCGCGCTCATACGCCAGCAGGGCTACGACGAACCGATTCACATCCATGGCGCACTCGCCAGGCTCTGCGAATATTACCAGAGCCAGGGGATCGATCTCGGCGACATCCGTCCGGCAACGCTCGGTCCGGAAAACCGGCAGGACCTCGCCGGTGCCATCGTTCTCGGGCCTCCGGCGGCTTTTGCCGAGCGATGGGCTCGCCGTTTCGCCGATCCGCTCGCCATTTTCGCCTCCGGCTGGATGCTCATCCGCCAGCGCGCCAAGCAGCGCGGCGTCGAGCTGCCGCTCGTCATCTCCGATCATTGCGACTGGGCCGAGCTCACGGCCACGATCCGCGAAATCGCGCCTGCCGAAGTCTGGGTCACGCATGGGCGCGAGGAGGCGCTGGTCCGCTGGTGCCAGTTGCAGGGCATACCCGCACGGCCATTGCACCTTGTCGGCTACGACGATGAGGGAGAGTGAGCGATGAAAGCATTTGCCGAACTGCTCGACCGGCTCGTGCTGACGCCGCAGCGAAACGCCAAGATCCGGTTGCTCGTCGACTATTTCCGCGGCGCACCCGATCCGAGCCGCGGCTATGCGCTGGCAGCGATCGCGGGGACGCTCTCGCTCAACACGGTGAAGCCTGCCCTCATTCGCGACCTGTTGCTCGAGCGCATGGACGACGTGCTGTTCCACTATTCCTACGACTATGTCGGCGACCTCGCGGAAACGGTCTCTCTCGCCTGGGAGCCGCCGCCGGACGTCGCCCTTCAGGACATTCCGCTCGGCGAGGTTGTCGAGCGGCTGCAGCGGGCCGGCCGCTCCGAGGTCCGTTCGCTCGTCCGCGACTTTCTGGACCGGCTCGACACCTCCGGCCGCTTCGCCCTCCTGAAGCTCGCGACAGGAGGCTTGCGCATCGGGGTCTCGGCACGGCTCGCGAAGCAGGCACTGGCGGAGATGGGCGGCAAGGAGGTGAGCGAGATCGAAACGCTCTGGCACGGATTGGAGCCGCCATACCTGCCCCTTTTCCTCTGGCTCACCGGTGAGGCGGAGATGCCGGTGCTAAAGACACCTGCGGTCTTTCATTCGGTGATGCTTGCAACAGCGGTCGGCGATGGCGATCTCGACGGGCTCGATCCGGCCGACTTCGCGGCCGAGTGGAAATGGGACGGCATCCGCGTCCAGCTCGCCAATGTCGACGGGGCTCGACGCCTCTATTCGCGCAGCGGCGACGAGATATCCTCGGCCTTTCCCGAGATCATCGAAGCTGCCGATATCGCGGGCGTCATCGACGGCGAGCTTCTGGTCGGCGGAACGATGCGCAGCAACCGCCCCACGGGCACATTCGCAGACCTGCAGCAAAGGCTGAACCGCAAGACCGTCAGCCGCAAGCTGATGGACGAGTATCCGGCCTTCATTCGTGCCTACGATATTCTCTTTTCCGGCGAGCGCGATATCAGGCCCGAGCCCTTTCGTGTGCGCCGCGAAGCCCTGTCGTCGCTGATCGAAGCGGCCTCGCCGCAGCATTTCGATCTCTCGCCGCTCGTCGGCTTTTCAAGCTGGAAGGAGCTCGACGAGCTGCGCTCCAACCCGCCCGATCCGGTGATCGAAGGCGTCATGCTGAAACGGCTGGATTCGCCCTATATGGCCGGACGGGCCAAGGGGCCATGGTTCAAGTGGAAGCGGGCGCCCTTCAATATCGACGCCGTGCTGATGTATGCCCAGCGTGGCCATGGCAAGCGGTCCAGCTATTACTCCGATTTCACCTTCGGCGTCTGGGCGGAGGGTGAAGACGGGACGAGCCTCGTTCCCGTCGGCAAGGCCTATTTCGGCTTCACCGATGCCGAGCTCGAGGTTCTCGATCGCTTCGTGCGCGACAATACGGTCGAACGCTTCGGCCCTGTGCGCGCGGTGCGCGCCGAACCCGACAGCGGCTTCGTCGTCGAGGTAGCCTTTGAAGGCCTCAACCGCTCCACGCGTCACAAATCCGGGGTAGCCATGCGCTTCCCGCGGATTGCCCGCCTCAGACCCGACAAGCTGCCTCGCGACGCCGACAGGCTCGAGACACTGCAGGCGATGATGGGAACGCAACGCTGAAGCGTTTGCGACCACGCCTTACCGAGAGCTATTTCAGGAACCCCGAATGAAGGTTTGTTAAGGAGAGTCTGGAATTATCCGGCTTGCTGCATGCCGTCCCCGCCTCCTTTTGGGCGCGCCTCGTCCTGGAATTGCTCTTTTGAAGCCGCACCATGCCATGTCCCCTCTGTCGCGCTTTCTCACCCCCAGCTACCTTCCGGCCGTCATCGCGGCCCTTGTCGTGGTCGTTGCCGGGGTTCTCGCCGACAATCAGAACCGGATCGTTTCGGAAGCGCGGCTGCGCTCCGAAGTCGCCGACGCGCTCAACCCGATACGCTCGAGCCTCGAGAGCAGCGTCAATGGCAATATCCAGTTGGTCCAAGGCCTGATCGCCACGATCGGGACCGAACCCGACATGCAGCAGCAGCGCTTCGGGGAACTCGCGCGTAGCGTCTTCGGCGCGGGATCGCAGCTCCGCAACATCGCCGCCGCGCCGGGACTGGTGGTCGCGATGGTCTACCCGCTGACGGGCAATGAGAAGGCGATCGGCCTCGATTACCGCACGAACGACAAACAACGCAGTTCCGTCATGCGCGCGGTGGCATCCGGAGAGATGGTGCTCGCGGGCCCGGTCGACCTCGTGCAAGGCGGTCGCGGGCTGATCGGCCGCTTTCCCGTAACCACCGGTCCGGAAGGCGGCCGCCGCTTCTGGGGCGTCGTTTCAGCGGTGATCGATGTCGATCGCCTTTATCGCGACAGTGGCCTTTCATCGCCGGCGCTCGACATCGACATCGCCATTGCCGGCCGCGACGGCACGGGGCGCGGCGGCCCGCATTTCTTCGGCGACCCGGCAATCTTCGAAAACGCCCCTGTCGAGATGAGCGTATCCTTGCCCGGCGGTTCCTGGCGCATGGCCGCGATCCCCAAAGGCGGGTGGCCGACGACACCGCAGAATGCCTGGCAGGTCCGCTTCCTCATCGCATTCGGCGGCCTGATGATCGTCGCTCCGATGATCGTCGCCGGCCGCCTCATGGCGGAGCGGCAGGCGAACTTTCGCGCATTGAGGCAGAGCAAGGATCAGCTTCAGGAGCTTTCGCACCGGTTGAGGATCGCGCTCGACACTTCGAAGATCGGCATATGGGAGCTCGACGTCGACAGCGGCACGCTCCTGTGGGACAGCCGCATGAAGGAGCTCTATGGTATCGGATCGTCTATGCGCGAGGTCTACGAGGACTGGCGGAACACGCTTCATCCGGACGATCTCGCCCGTGCCGAGGCGGAATTCGCCGGAACGCTCGCCACGGGCGGCGCATACAACACGGAATTCCGCATCCGCCTTCCGGATGGGGAAGTCCGCCACATCCGTGCGATCGGCTCGACCTATGCCGGCACGAACGGCAACAGGAAGATCGTCGGCGTCAACTGGGACGTGACGGCCGACGTGAAGACACGCGCGACGCTTTCGGAGGCCAAACGCCTCGCCGAGGCCCACAGTGCCGAGTTGGAGGCGGCGCGCCATCGCATGGAATTCAACGCCCTGCACGATCCATTGACCGGCCTGCCCAATCGCCGCTTCCTGGACCAGATTCTCTTCGACCGCAGCCGACGGGCCGACGCAAAGGCGAAGATCAGCATCTTCCATATCGACCTCGACCGTTTCAAGCAGATCAACGACACGATGGGCCATGCAGCCGGCGACGAGATCCTGAAGCATGCGGCAAGCCTTTTGCGGGACAATGCACGCCAGGACGACTTCGTCGCCCGCATCGGCGGCGACGAGTTCGTCATCATTCGCGCAAGCGGCGGCTGCGACGAAGACGCGGCGCTGGCTTCCCGCTTGATCGAGGCGATGAGCGTTCCGGTCCGCTACGAAGATCAGGAATGCCGCATCGGCGTGAGCATCGGCATTGCCGCTCAAACCGATGCGGCGGATGACCTTTCCCAGGTCCTCGTCAACGCCGATATCGCCCTCTACGAGGCCAAGCGCCGCGGCCGCAACCGGCACGAGACCTTTACGGGTGCACTGAAGACTGCCGTGCTCCAGACGAAACAGACGGCCGACGAGATCCTGCGCGGTCTCGAGCAGAACGAATTCGTCGCATATTTCCAGCCGCAGTTCTGTCCGAGCTCGCTTGACATCATCGGCGTCGAGGCACTCGCGCGATGGGATCATCCCACCAAGGGGCTCCTCGGTCCGCACGCCTTTCTCAAGACGGCGGAGGACATCAACGTCGTCGCGGCGATCGATCAGAAGATCCTCGAACAGGCGCTCTTTCAGATCTATCGCTGGGAGGCAAACGGCATCTATGTGCCGAAGGTGTCGGTCAACCTCTCCTATCCGCGCCTGAGAGACGAGGGACTGATCGCCCGGCTGGAGGCGCTCTCCATACCCGAGGGGCGGCTTTCCTTCGAACTGCTCGAATCGATTTCCTTTGACGAGAACGATGTGACGGTCATGTCCAACATCCGGCGCATCAAGGAACTCGGCATCGACATCGAGATCGACGACTTCGGTACCGGCTATGCCTCGATCCTGAGCCTGCTGAAGCTGACGCCACGCCGCCTGAAGATAGATCGGCAACTGGTGCTGCCTATTCTCTCCTCTCCGGCGGAGCGCCGGCTCGTGGCATCGATCATCGACATCGGCACATCGCTCGGGATCGAAGTGATCGCCGAAGGTGTCGAAACCCTCGAGCACGCCCGCATCCTCAAGGAAATGGAATGCCATGGTCTGCAGGGCTACGCCTTCGCCCGGCCGATGAACGCCAACGATCTTGCCACTTTCGTCTTCGAGCGGCGGTGGCGCGCCGCTTGACCGGTATCCGGCCCTCGCCTTCAGAGGCGGACTGCACATACGCGGCTTTTTCTTGCTGCTAAGGCTTGGCAGCCGTCCGGAAAATAGTCATAAAAACATATGCCTTCTGCCGCTTATGCGAACGCGCGGACCTCGTCCGCGTGACCCGTCCGGCGTCAGTCCTCGCGGGACCGAAGTCCCGACCTCCAATACACTCGCAAGGAGACAAAACGATCGAATACGCGGAGAAATTGCTTTCTGTTTTCATTCTTGTCCCCTTCGCGGGAAGCCTCATTGCAATCTTCTTCCCGTCCGATCAGCGCGGTGCGATATCCTGGTTCGCAGGTGCGATCGCGCTTGTCTGCTTCCTGGTGACCGTCGGCCTCTATTCCTACGTCGCCTCGGGCGGCGTCCTCCATTACCGGATCGACTGGGTTCCGGAACTCGGGCTGAACTTCACCCTCAGGATGGACGGCTTCGCCTGGCTTTTTTCGGCGCTGATCACGGCGATCGGCGTTCTCGTCGTCCTTTATGCCCGCTACTATATGGCCGAGGAGGACCCGGTCCCGCGGTTTTTCGCGCTGTTCCTTGCCTTCATGGGCTCGATGCTGGGCGTCGTCCTTTCCGGCAACCTCATTCTGCTCGCCGTCTTCTGGGAGCTGACCAGCATCGTCTCCTTCCTGCTGATCGGCTATTGGCACCATAACGCACACGCCCGCGACGGCGCCCGCATGGCGCTGACGATTACCGGCACGGGCGGCCTCGCCATGTTCGTCGGCCTGATAATCATCGGCAAAATCGTCGGCAGCTATGAACTCGACGCGGTCCTCGCCTCGGGCGACGCGATCCGCAACCATCCGCTCTATGGCACGGTGCTTGTCCTCGTCCTGCTCGGGGCGTTGACGAAGAGCGCCCAGTTCCCCTTCCATTTCTGGCTGCCGCACGCGATGGCGGCCCCGACGCCGGTTTCGGCCTATCTGCATTCGGCAACGATGGTGAAGGCCGGCGTGTTCCTGCTCGTGCGGTTCTGGCCGGTGATGGCCGGCACGGAAGCCTGGTTCTGGATCGTCGGCCTTGCGGGACTGACAACGCTCCTGCTCGGCGCCTATTTCGCGATTTTTCAGCAGGATCTGAAAGGACTCCTCGCCTATTCGACGATCAGTCATCTCGGGCTCATCACCGTTCTCCTGAGCCTCGGCAGTCCGCTGGCGGCCGTCGCCGCGGTCTTCCATATCGTCAACCACGCGACCTTCAAGGCCTCGCTCTTCATGGCGGCCGGCATCATCGATCATGAAAGCGGCACCCGCGACATTCGCAGGCTGGGCGGGCTGTTCCACTTCATGCCGATCACCGCGACGCTCGCCATGGTGGCGAGTGCCGCCATGGCCGGCGTGCCGCTGCTCAACGGCTTTCTCTCCAAGGAGATGTTCTTTGCCGAGGCGATCGAGACGCATCTCGTCAACCCGCTCGACACGGTCACGCCGTACGTGGCGACGATCGCGGGCATGTTTGCAGTCACTTATTCGCTCCGCTTCATCCACGGCGTCTTCTTCGGCCGGCCCCCGGCAGACCTCCCGAGAAAGCCGCATGAGCCACCCCGCTGGATGCGGGCGCCGGTCGACTTCCTCGTTCTCGCCTGTCTGGTCGTCGGTATAATTCCCGCCCAGACGATCGGTCCCTTTCTTCACACGGCCGTTCTCTCGGTCCTGCGCGAGGGAACGCCCGATTACAGCCTTTCGGTCTGGCACGGCTGGAACATTCCGCTGATCATGAGCTTCGTCGCGCTTTCAGGCGGCATCGGTCTCTATTTCCTGATGCGCTCCTATCTGGCGACGGCCGTCGAGGGTCCGCCGGTCTTCCGGCTGCTCCAGGGTCAGCGCATTTTCGAGCGCGTTCTGGTGACGCTTTCCTGGAAGTGGGCCCGATGGCTCGAACAGCGGCTCGGCACGCGCCGCCTGCAGCCGCAGATGCGTCTCCTCGTCTTCCTGGCACTTGCGGCGGGGGCATCGCCGCTTCTTCTCGGCAATTTCGAACTGCCGCCGCTTGTGATCCGCGGCATCGATCCCGCCTTCGCCCTGCTTTGGGCAATCGGCATCGCCTGCGCCATCGGCTCCGCCTATCAGGCGAAATTCCACCGTCTCGCCTCGCTGGTGCTCCTCGGCGGAGCAGGGCTCGTCACCTGCATTACCTTCGTCTGGCTTTCCGCACCCGATCTTGCGGTCACGCAGCTCCTGGTGGAGATCGTCACCACCGTGCTCATTCTCCTCGGATTGCGCTGGCTGCCGAAGCGCATCGAGGAGCCGGTGGCGGCGGAAGACATCTCGATCCGGGTCCGCCTGAGGCGCTTGCGCGACTTGCTGCTGGCGATCGGCGCCGGCGGAGGAATGATGCTCATCGCCTACACGGTGATGACGCGGCCCCTTCCCGAAACCATCGCCAGCTATTTTCTCGAGCGCGCCTATCGCGAGGGCGGCGGCACCAACGTCGTCAACGTCATCCTCGTCGATTTCCGCGGCTTCGATACGCTCGGCGAGATCGCCGTGCTCTGCATCGTGGCGCTCACGGTCTTCGCGCTTCTCCTGCGCTTCCGACCTCAGTCCGACAGCCTGGAGGCCCCTGAGCAGCAAAAAGTGCAGAACGCCTTCGACGACGATCACCCCGACCGCGCCGCCGGCGACAGCGTCGCCGAATACCTCTTCATCCCGGCGGTGATCATGCGCTGGATGTTTCCGGTCACCGGAATGCTCGCGGCCTTTCTCTTCCTGCGCGGACATGATCTGCCGGGGGGCGGTTTTGCCGCCGGCATCGCCATGTCGATCGGCTTCATCCTGCAATATATGTCCGGCGGCACCCGCTGGGTCGAGGAACGGCTCCGCATCCATCCGCTTCGCTGGATGAGCATCGGTCTCCTGGTGGCGACGGCCACGGGCGTCGGATCCTGGTTCTTCGGCTATCCGTTCCTCACCTCCCACGCGCAATATGCAAGCCTGCCGGTCGTCGGCAAGTTTCCGCTCGCAAGCGCGATCCTCTTCGACCTCGGCGTCTTCTCGCTGGTGCTCGGTGCCACCGTTCTCATCCTGATCGCGCTGGCGCACCAGTCGGTCCGTGCACCGCGTGCGCATGCGAAGGCCGCGCGCTCCGACAAGGAGGCGGTACGCTAATGGAACTCATTCTTTCGGCCGGGATCGGCACGCTGACCGCATCGGGCGTCTATCTTCTCCTGAGGCCGCGAACATACCAGGTGATCATCGGGCTTTCGCTGCTCTCCTTCGCCGTCAATCTCTTCATCTTCGGCATGGGCCGGTTGCGGGTGAACGCCCCGCCGATCCTCGATCCAGGCGGCGTCGGCGATCTCGCCCGTTATACCGATCCGGTGCCGCAGGCACTGGTGCTGACGGCGATCGTCATCGGCTTCGCCATGACCGCACTTTTCCTCGTGGTGCTCCTCGCCTCCCGCGGCTTCACCGGAACCGACCATGTGGACGGAAGGGAGCAGCGCGGTGACTGATTGGCTCGATCATCTTCTCATCCTGCCGATCCTCCTGCCGCTTGCCGTGGCCGCGGTGCTGATCCCGATCAACGAGCGCGACCGGACATTGAAGGGGGCCATCGGCTTCGCGTCCACGCTCGTCGTCTTCATCCTCTCGATGATCCTCATGCGACTTGCCGCGGCCGGCACCGGCAGCCTCCCCGGATCAGGGGTCTATCAGCTCGGCAACTGGCCCGCCCCCTTCGGTATCGTCCTCGTGCTCGACCGCCTGTCGGCCCTGATGCTGTGCCTGACGAGCGGCCTTGCACTCGCCGCGCAGGCCTATTCCATGGCGCGGTGGCACACGGCGGGGCATCACTTCCATTCGCTGTTCCAGCTTCTCGTAGCCGGTCTCAACGGCGCATTTCTCACGGGCGACCTCTTCAATCTCTTCGTCTTCTTCGAGATGATGCTGGCCGCCTCCTACGGCCTGCTCCTGCACGGCTCCGGTCCTCTGCGCGTGAAGGCGGGGCTGCATTATATCGCCGTCAACCTCGCCGCCTCGGCGCTGTTCCTGATCGGCGTCAGCCTGATCTACGGCGCCGCCGGCACGCTCAACATGGCCGACCTCGCAACGAAGCTCGCAGCCCTCGAACCCAGAAGCAGAACGCTCGTCGAAATGGGCTCGGCCATCCTCGGCGTCGCCTTCCTCGTCAAGGCGGGCATGTGGCCGCTCAGCTTCTGGCTGCCGACGGCCTATGCCGCGGCGACGCCGCCGGTCGCAGGCGTCTTCGCGGTCCTGACCAAAGTCGGCATCTACGTCATCATCCGCCT
Organism: Ensifer sp. D2-11; assembly: GCF_054161295.1. NCBI lineage: Bacteria > Pseudomonadati > Pseudomonadota > Alphaproteobacteria > Hyphomicrobiales > Rhizobiaceae > Ensifer > Ensifer sp. D2-11. The sequence continues at coordinate 69,889 of NZ_CP096433.1, read as the reverse complement.
GCATCTGCTCGTCTTCGGCACCGCGGCGGGCGCATCGTCCGGTTTCGGCCAGGAATGGCTCGTCACCGGGGGAATGCTGACGATCGCCTTCGGCGGCATCGGCGTACTCGCCTCGCAGGCAATGGGCCGCCTTGCGGGCTACTCCGTTCTCGTATCCTCGGGGACGCTGCTCGCCGCGGTCGGCCTCGGCCACGACGGAATGCTCGCCGGCGCACTCTTCTATCTGGTCAGCTCGACACTGACGATCGGGGCCTTCTTCCTGCTGATCGAACTCGTCGAACGCGGCCGGGACGCCGGCGCCGACGTTCTGGCGGTGACGATGGAAGCCTATGGCGATTTCGACGAGGACGAGGAGGAGGAAGAGGTCGGCGCCGCCATTCCCGGCACAATGGCCGTTCTCGGCCTCTGCTTCTGCCTCTGTGCCCTGCTGCTCGCCGGCCTGCCGCCTCTCTCCGGCTTCATCGCCAAATTCGCGCTCATCAGCGGCCTCTTCGACATGCCGGCCGCCGAGCTCGCGACCGCAATGTCCGCCGCCGACTGGACCTATGTCACTCTCCTCATCCTGTCCGGTCTCGCCGCCATGATCGCGATGAACCGCATCGGCATCCGAACCTTCTGGGCGTCGATCGAGGGTACGATCCCGCGGGTCGTCGTGATCGAGATCACGCCGGTCGTCGTCCTGCTCGGCGCCTGCATCTTCCTGAGCCTGCAGGCAGGACCCGCGATGCGCTACATGCAGGCGACGGCTGACGATCTGCTCGCGCCGCTCACCCACAGCGAGCGCGTGCTTTCGGCGCCGCGGGCCGGGAGCCAGTAGCGATGCGTACCTGGTTCCCCTACCCGCTGCTCTCGATCGCGCTCCTCCTCATGTGGCTGCTTCTGAGCCAGTCCGTGACGCCGGGCTCTATCGTCCTCGGCCTGGTGGTCAGCACGGTTCTCGCATGGGTGACGCTCAACCTGCAGCCCGCCCGCTCGCGTCTCCATCGCTGGAGCCGGATCGCCGGATTCATCCTGCGCGTCGTCGGCGACGTCATCCGCTCCAATATCGCCGTCACGCTGATCATCCTGCGCGCAGGCAGGCGTCCGGTTAATGCGGGCTTCATGACGGTCAGCCTCGATCTCGACGACGAGAACGCCCTGGCGCTGCTCGCCTGCGTCGTCACGGCGACGCCGGGCACCGCATGGCTCGAATATGATCGTCGCCAGAAGATTCTGCTCTTCCACGTACTCGACATCGAAAACGAGGACCTGTGGCGGAAAACGATCACGCGCTATGCGGCCGACTTGAAGGAGATATTCGAATGATGGAGCTTGCCGTCGTCTGGTCCGTGCTCGTCGCACAGACCATGCTTGCGCTGGCCATGGCCTTCGCGCTCTACCGCATGGCCAGAGGACCGAGGGCCCAGGACCGCATTCTCGGTCTCGACACGCTCTACATCAATGCGATGCTGATGCTCATCACCTTCGGTATCCGCACGGCGAATACGGTCTATTTCGAAACGGCGCTGATCATCGCTGTGATCGGCTTCGCCTCGTCGATCGCGCTGGCAAAGTTCCTCATGCGCGGCGAGGTGATCGAATGAGCCATCTGACCGACCTTCCGCCATGGGCGGCGCTCCTCGTCTGCGGGCTGATGCTCGTCGGCGCCGCCACCACCCTGATCGGATCGCTCGGGCTCCTGCGCCTGCCGGATTTCTACGCGCGCCTGCACGCCCCGACGATCGCGACCAGCGGCGGCACCATCCTCCTCTGCCTCGCCTCGATCCTCTGCTTCGCGGTCTTGCAGAGCCGCTGGGTATTCCACGAAGTTCTGATCATCTTCTTCGTGACGGTGACGACGCCCGTGACCCTGATGCTGCTTGGCCAGGCGACCCTCTACCGCGACCGCTTCGAGGAACGGCAGGGCGTGCCGCGTAAGCAGAAACCCGCACCGGGTGAAGAATAGCTACTCGCCCGCCTGACGGAACGCCTCCCGCGTCTCATCCAGGTGAAGCGCAAAACCGGACGCAGCCGAATCTCCCAGCCCGGGGCGGAGCTGCATGCTCGGAATGAGATAATCTCCGCCATTCTGCTGCCGATAGGGAATGGATGAGACGGTCCCGATCGTCCGCATCCTTTCGCGAAGACCCTCAGCGACCTCAGTGAATCCGGCTTCGTCGAGGCGATCGGCGCGATAAGCCACAAAGGGAGGAAGCACGTCGTAGCCGGGATAATAGAGGATGCCGTGATTGATCGGGAACAGAAGGTCGTCGATCGGTCCGTTCACCCCGCGCGCCGAATAGTGCTCTTCCCAACCGCCGGCGGTGACGATCAGCATGGCGCGCTTGCCTGCCAGGCTGCCTTCGCCATAGCGGTCGCCCCAGCGCTTGTCGCTATGTTCGCCGACGCCATAGGCGAAGCCGTAGGCAAATACCCGGTCGACCCAGCCCTTGAGAATGGCAGGCATGGAAAACCACCAGAGCGGGAATTGAAGGATCAGAAAGTCCGCCCACAGCAGCTTTTCGATCTCCGCCCTTACATCTTCCGTCAAAGCGCCGGCTTCGAAGGCCTTCTTGGACGCCGCGACCGGCACGAGCCGCGCATCCGGCGGCAGTAGAGGGAAGTCGGCGTGACCGACTTCGGATTTCCAACCGTCGGCATAGAGATCGGAGACCAGCACTTCGTGACCTTGGGCCGTGAGCTCCTCGATCGCGACGTCGCGGAGCGCTCCGTTGAGCGAGCGCGATTCCGGGTGGGCAAAGACGAGCAGGATTTTCATGGATCATTCTCCTGGTGAGATTTCGAACCTCTAGGTAGCCAACGCTCGTCTAATCCGCTACCTCTGGAGAATGCATAAGATTATGCCAAATAATGGATAAATCCGACATCACCTTGGAGCGCATGCGCACCTTCGCCCGCGTGGCGGAGCGTGGGAGTCTCAGTGCAGTCGCGCGCGAACTCGGAGTAGGTCAATCGACCGTAACACGCCACCTGCGCGAGCTTGAGGAGGCCGTGGGCGTGCCTTTGCTGAGCAGGACGACCCGGCGCGTCATGATGACCGACGAAGGCAACCGCTATTACGCCCGAAGCGTCGAGATCCTGCGCCTGGTCGAGCAGGCCAGCGATGAGGTGCGCCGCACGCGCGGCGCTCAAGCCGGTACGATCCGGGTCTCCTGCACGGCGGCTTTCGGCGTGCTGCATGTCAGCCGGCTGATCTTCGCCTTTCAGGACCTTTTTCCGGAGATCGGCATCGACCTGAGCCTCAGCGATGAGCGCGTCGACCTCGTGCGGGAGGGGATTGATGTGGCGATCCGCCTGGGGCCTGTCAGCGACAGTTCGATGCGGATGAAAGCGCTTGGCCAAAGCCGGCGGCTGCTGGTGGCAGCGCCGGCCTACCTCGCGGAGCGCGGAAGACCGGCCACTCCGCAGGAGCTCATCGGGCACGAAGGCATCCGGATGTCGAATGTGTCAGGCAGCGAAACACTCGCCCTGCAGGGGCGGGATGGCAAGTACCACGCCGTCCCCTTCGGCGGGCGCTTGAGAGTGGACCATGGCCTGGCCGTGCGCGAAGCGCTCATCGCCGGACGCGGAATCGTGCCAGCGCATCGATGGCTTGTCGGCGATCTTCTGGAGGCCGGAAGGATCGAGGCGGTGCTGCCCGGCTATTCGCTTCCTTCCGTGCCGCTCAACATGCTGATCGTACCGGAACGCGCCGGCATCTCCCGGGTCCGCCTTCTCATCGACTTCCTCGCAAATGAGATCGGCAAGCTCCCGGGAATGGACCGTTCGCCGAACGGGCAATGATCAGCCGACTTTCCGCTGTGGCACTTTGAACGATGCCCGCCCGTTCAATCGCGCCCGCGGAACCGGCGCTGATAGGTCGGGTCGTAGAGCGAGCTCTCGCGGAAATCCGATGCTTCCAGGCCCGGTCCGACGAAGATCAGCGCAGTGCGTTCGATCGGTTCCGCCGCAACCCTGGCTGCGATGTCGCCGAGCGTGCCGCGGACGACGCGCTCGTCCGGCCAGGAAGCCTTGACCACGATCGCGACCGGGCAGTCGGCGCCGTAAAGCGGCGTCAGCTCCTCGACCACCTGACCAAGCGCGTGAATCGCAAGATGGATCGCAAGCGTCGAACCGGTGGCTCCGAAGGCGGCGAGCGTCTCGCTGTTCGGCATCGGCGAGGCACGACCGGAGACTCGGGTCAGCACCAGGCTCTGCGCGACCGCCGGGATCGTCAGCTCGCGGCCGAGCGTCGCGGCAGCGGCAGCGAAGGCGGGGACGCCCGGCGTCATCGTGTAGGCGATCCCATTCTTCTCCAGCCGGCGGATCTGTTCTGCCACCGCGCTCCAGACGGAGAGATCGCCGGAATGCAGCCGGGCGACATCCTCGCCGGCTTCGGCGGCGCGGACATATTCCGCCTCGATCTCGTCGAGCGACATCGGCGCCGTATCGATAATGCGGGCGCCCGGCGGGCAATATTGCAAGAGCTCGGGCGATACGATCGAACCGGCGTAGAGGCAGACGGGGCAGCGGCCAATCAGGTCCCTGCCCCTGACCGTGATGAGGTCTGCCGCGCCCGGGCCTGCGCCGATGAAATGAACCGTCATGATCTGTCCTCTCGAAAAAGCATGGTTCGAAGATCGGCTCACGCCTTTATCCACGACCATTGCGTGACCGGCATGGCCGGCCGCCAGCCCGTCATGGCGCCGACTGGCGAGGCCCGGGCGATGTCGATGCGGATCAGCGAGCCGCCGAACTGCGCATGTCGGGCGAGCAGCACCGCTTCCATCTCCGTCGTCACGGCATTGGCGACGAGACGTCCGCCGGGCGCGAGCGCCGCAATCGCCGCCTCCATCACGCCGGGCTCGCTGCCGCCGCCGCCGATGAAGATCACCTCCGGCCGCGGAAGCCCTCGCAGCGCCTCCGGCGCCTGCCCTTCGACGACCACAAGCCCCGGAACGCCGAAGCGGACCGCATTGCGGCCGATCCGCGCAGCCCGTTCGGACGACGCCTCTACGGCGACGGCGCACATCGCCGGATCGGCAAGCATCCATTCGATCGCGATCGAGCCTGAGCCGGCTCCGATGTCCCAGAGGAGTTCGCCCTTGCGCGGCGCGAGTGCCGAGAGGGTCAGCGCCCGCACCTCCCGCTTGGTGATCTGGCCGTCGTGCTCGAAAAGCCGCTCGTCCAGGCCGTTCGCAAGCGTCAGAACGCGTGCATCGGCATCGGCCACCACCTCAAGCGCGCAGACGTTCAGCGCGTTGATTTCCTCCATCGCGAAGCCGGAAGCGAGGTGGCGGGAGACACGCTCGCTGGCGCCGCCGAGCGCCTCGAGAACCGTAAGCCGTGACTGACCGAAGCCGCTTTCTGCAAGCAGCCCGGCAAGCGCCTTCGGCCCGCTCTCGTCCGAGGTCAGCGCCAGGACGCGCGCGCCCGGCTGAAGATGCGGCCTTATGAGATCGAGCGGACGGCCGTGCAGCGAAACGGTCGCGACCTCCTGCAGCGGCCAGCCGAGCCGGGAAGCGGCGAGGCTGAAGGCGGACGGCGCGGGGATGGTGTGCATTTCCGCGGCATCTACGCGGCGCGCCAGCGTGGCGCCGACGCCGTAAAGAAACGGATCGCCGGAGGCGAGCACAACGACGGGGCTGCCGCGACGGGCGACGATCGCCTCCACCGATCTTTCAAACGGGCTCTGCCAGATATGGCGTTCGCCACCGATCAGCGGCGCAGCGAGTTCCAAATGGCGGGCTCCGCCGAAGACGACGGGAGCGGCCTCAATGAGGCGCTTGGCCTCGTCGCCGAGACCGGCTACACCGTCTTCTCCGATACCGATCACGATGAGCCAGGGAGCGACGATGGCCGAGCCGCTGTTCGACATGTCAGCCACGGGCAGACCTCGCATTCTGATCCTGGGCGGAACGACCGAGGCGCGGCAGCTCGCAGAGCGCCTGGTCTCCGAACCCTATTACGATACGGCGATCTCGCTTGCCGGCCGTACCGCCGATCCCCGCCCGCAGCCGCTTCCTACGCGCACCGGCGGCTTCGGCGGCGCCGAAGGGCTCGCCGTCTTCCTGCGCGAGCGAAACATCGCCCTGCTGATCGATGCGACGCACCCCTTCGCCGCCCGCATCTCGCTCAACGCAGCCGCGGCGGCTAAGATGACCGGAACGCCGCTCCTCGCGCTCCGCCGCGCCGCCTGGGCTGCAGAACCCGGCGATCGATGGACATGCGTCGGAAGCGTCGCGGAAGCGGTTCCCGCATTGGGCGAGGCGCCGCGCCGCGTCTTTCTGGCAATCGGCCGGCAGGAGGCTTTCCATTTCGAGAGGGCGCCGCAGCACAGCTACGTCGTGCGCAGCGTCGATCCGGTGATGCCGCCGCTCGATCTGCCGGATGTCACCGCCATCCTCGCCTCCGGCCCCTTTGCGCAGGCCGACGAAACAGAACTGCTCGAACGTCACGGGATCGACGTCATCGTCGCCAAGAACAGCGGCGGCGCGGCCACCTACGGCAAGATAGCGGCGGCGCGTCAGCTCGGGATCGAGGTGGTGATGGTCGAGCGCCACAAGCCTGCCGACGTTCAATCGGTCGGCGACTGTGACGAGGCGCTCGAACGCATCCGTCAATGGCTTTCTCCGGTGAAGGACCGCGGCGTGTAGACGAGGTCGTGCTTTCCCTCGCGGGCGATGATGCGCGTCTCCGGCGAACCGATGATCACGCAGGTCGCCATGTCGGCGCGGCCGGCGTCGGCCTCGCCGAGCGGCATGACCGCGATGCGCTCGTCGGGCCGCCCGGCGGCGCGGCCGAAGATCACCGGAACTTGGGCCGGCAGCACCTGCCGCAGTACCTCGAAGGCCTCGCCGAGCTGCCAGGGACGCGCCTTGCTGATCGGATTGTAGAGCGCGATGACGAGCCCCGCTTCGGCGGCAAGCCTCAACCGCCGGGTGATGACATCCCAGGGCTTCAGATTATCGGAAAGCGACATGGCGCAGAAATCGTGTCCGAGCGGTGCCCCGATCCGGGCTGCGACCGCGAGCATTGCGGTGACGCCGGGCGTGATCGTGAGATCGACCTCACGCCATTCCTGCGGCCCCTTGTCGATCGCCTCGCAGACGGCGGCCGCCATCGCGAAGATGCCGGGATCGCCGCCGGAGACGACGCAGACATCCGCCCCGGCTGCGGCGCGCGCGAGCGCTGCCTGGGCGCGGTCGAGCTCCTCGCGGTTGTCCGAAGCGATGCGCCGTTGATCAGCCCGAAGATGCAGTCGATCGAGATATGGGCCGTAGCCGAAGAACTCGGTAGCGACCGCAATCGCGTCTTCGGCCTCGGGGGTCATTTGTGCCGGATTGCCGGGGCCGGTGCCGACGATGAAGAGCTTTCCGGTCATGCCCTGCCCTCCGATCCGGGCCTGTCCTTCCAGCCTGGAACAAGCACCAGCGAGAAATAGGGCGCCTCGTCGTCCGGCTTCTCGCCGAGCGGAACCATCGCTGCATTCCTCATGGTGCCGCGCTCGACATAGACGGCCGCCTCGAGCCTGCCTGCCGCCGCCAGCGCCCGGCGGATCTTCGGCAGGTTTCGGCCGACCTTCATGATGACCGCGGCCTGCGTGTCGGCAAGGCGGCGCTGAAGCTCGCCCTCGCCCATCGTGCCGGGGAGAACCGAGAGCACGTCGTCGCCCTGCACCAGCGGCAGCCCCGCGAGCGACCAGCAGCCGGACATTGCGGTGATGCCCGGAATGACCTCGGCCGGGAAACGGCCGGCAAGCCGCACATGGAGGTGCATGTAGGAGCCGTAGAAAAGCGGATCGCCCTCACTCAGCACCGCGACTGTTCGTCCGGCGAGAAGATGCGCCGCGACGGCCTCGGCCGAGGCGTCGTAGAAGTCGGTGATCTGGCGCTTATAGGCGTCATGATCCTTGTCGATCTCGGTCGTCACCGGGTAGTAGAGCGGCAATTCGGTCATGCCCGGCTTCAAAAGACCTTCGACCACCGCGCGGCCGTTGCCGTTGCGTCCGGCCTTGGCGAAATAGGCGACGACATCCGCTTCGCCGAGCGCCCGGACCGCCTTTACGGTCAGGAGTTCAGGATCGCCGGGACCCGTTCCGACGCCGATAAGCCGGCCTGATTCCACGCCGCTCACAGGCCCGGCCTCGCGAGAGAATTCAGTGCGGCGGCGGTCATCGCGCTGCCGCCGAGGCGGCCACGTACGATCGCAAAGGGAACGCCATAGGAATTTTCGGCGAGCGCGTCCTTCGATTCGGCCGCACCGACGAAACCGACCGGCATTCCGAGGATCGCCGCCGGCTTCGGGGCGCCGTCGCGCAGCATCTCGAGCAGATAGAACAGTGCGGTCGGCGCATTGCCGATCGCAACGACGGAGCCAGCCATCCGCTCACCCCAGAGCTTCAACGCCGCGGCGGAACGCGTATTGCCGATCTCGGTCGCAATCTCCGCGGTGCGCGGATCGCGGAGCGTGCAGATCACCTCGTTTCCGGCGGGCAGCCGGGCGCGGGTCACACCATGGGCGACCATTTCGGCGTCGCAGAGAATCGGCGCGCCGTCTTTCAGCGCCGCGCGCGCGGCGGAGACGAAGCCGGGCGAGAACACAAATTGGCGCACCGCCTCGACCGAGCCGCAGGCATGCACCATGCGTATGGCGAGATCGGCTTCCTCCTCCGAAAATCCGGAAAGGTCGGCTTCCGCGCGGATGATCGCGAAGGAACGCTCATAGATGGCGTTGCCATCGCGGATGTAATCGTAATCAGGCATTTCTATCCCTGTTCAAACGCGGCGGCGATGCGCGCGGTCCCGAGCCGTGTAAGACAGGACAGCGCCGATTCGCCAGCGTCTTTGTTTTCCCGCACGAGCGCGTTCAGCGCGCCGAACGCAGATCCTATTCCGTTTTCATCCCTGTAGGCACTCGGCGCGACGGAAGCAGTGCCATTTACGACAAGCGCATATCCTGATGGCGCACCGACGAGCGTCAGCGGCGACGCCGTGGGGCTGGCGCAACCCTTGGGACAGCCGGAGAGATGCACCGTCGCCGAACCGTCGAGGAGGTCCGGCGAAGCTTCCACCAACAGCCTCGCCATCGCCTTTGTGTCCATCCGCGCCGAGGCGCAGGCGAGGCCCGCGCAGGTGGCTATGTGATTGCGCGGATCGTCGGAGGCGACCAGAAAGCCGTGCGCAGAGGCGAGCCGTTGCGCAACGGCCGCCGTTTCGCCCGAAAGACCGAGGACGAACAGACCGTGCGGGGGTGCCAAGCGTATCTCGTTTGCGCCGAGTTCCTCCGCCTGCCGGAGGAATGCGACGAGACTGCCCGCATCGGTTTGCGCGAAGGCCAGCCCGATGCCAAGCACGGTGCCGGCGCCGCCGAAGTGGTGGATGCCCGCCGGTGGCGGCGAAAAAACGGGACCGTCCACGCGCGGCAGGACATCGCCGGCGGCCGCGCGCTGCCGAAGAAGATCGGCATCGAGCTCGCGGGCGCGGGAAGCGGGACCGCGCGCAGTGAGATCTCCCAGGATTTCGAGAACCATCGGGACGATATCTTTCGATTCCAGGAGCGAGACGGGCTTTGCCGAACGCGCCGTCCCGCCGAGCGAAAACAGCCATCGCACGCCGCCCTCATGCTCGAGCGCAGAGACACGCAGGTCGGCGGTCAGGCTTCCCAGGTGAAAGCGGCCGCCTCCATCCACGACGATCGAAAGTTTCGGCGCAAGCCTGAGCGCCTCACCCGCGCCGGAGATCGCCACGCGCAGCGCGCGGGCGAGCGGGCGAGGATCGGCGATTTCGTCCGGGTCGAATCCGGCAAGCGGCGGCGTCTCGATCGCGACCCCTTCGGCGATGGCTATCTCCGCCGCCCCTATCGCTTCGGCGAGCGCCGGAACGCTTTCCGGCGTCAGGCCGCGTATCTGCAGGTTGCCGCGTGCGGTGACCTCAATGACCCCGCTGCCGCATCTCGCAGCCGCACCGGCAATCGCCCTCATCTCCGCCGGCGTCAGACCGTCGCCCGCCGGTCGCAGCCGCACGAGCAGGCCGTCCCCGGTCTGCATCGGCGCCGCCAGCGAGGGACAGCTCCCGCGGCGCATCGATGTGCCGGTCGCAGATCGGTCGGCTCGTGGAGCGGCGCAGCTTGTCATTCGTCTTCGGTGATCCTTCGGTGTCTCGGAGCCATCACGGCAGGACTGATCGATCGAGCCTATATCACAGGCGGGCGCGTCGAGAGAGATCAAAGATCCCCGGCCAAGAGCACGGCAATGCCGTTTACTCTTCGAAATCGGCGCCCTTGCGCAGCAGATAGATATCCATGATCCAGCCCATCCGCTCGCGCGCGGCGGCCCGCGCTTCGAGAATCTGCTCTTTCACCTCGGCGAGGCGCCCTGAAATGACGATCTCGTCGGGCGTGCCGAGATAGGCGCCCCAATAGATCTCGGCGTCCGGATCCTCGATCTTCCGGAACGCCTGCTCGCCGTCGAGCATGACGACGGCCGTCTCGTTCCTGTGCGGAAAACTTTCGGCGAGCCGCCGGCCGGTGGTGATTTCCACCGGCTTGCCGACGAGGTTCAACGGTATGCGATGACTGGCACAGAGCGCCTGCAGGCTGGTGATGCCCGGAATGACGTCGTAGCCGAAGGTGACCTGGCCGCGCGTCTTCACGCGTTCGACGATGCGGATCGTGCTGTCATAAAGCATCGGATCGCCCCATACGAGGAAGGCGCCGGTCTGCCCTTCCGCAAGCTCGCTCTCCAGCAGCGCCTCGTAGGCGGCGGCAATGCCCGCATGCCAGTCGTCCACGCTTTCCACGTAGCTGCGGCCTTCGGTGCGGCGGACGGGCACGGCGAAGTCGACGGTGCGGCTGCCGGCCCGCGTCACGTAACGGGCGCATATCCCGCGGCGCAGCTCGGCGAGCTCGGTCTTCTTCTCCCCTTTGGTCGGGATGAAGAGCACATCAGCCCGGTTCAGCGCATTGATCGCCTGAACCGTCATGTGCTCGGGGTTGCCCGCACCGATACCGATGATCAGGATGTGTCGCATGCCGTCTCCCATCGCGCCACCCGCATAGTCGCGCAGTCTTTGACGGATCGCCGCGGCGGGTGCAAGGCCCATTCGCGACGGCAAACGCTACGGCCGCGTCAGCAGTTCGGCGCCATCTGCCGCTCGACGGCCAAGGGGGGATCTTCCGGCAACCGCCAATCGATCGGATCCAACCCCTTGGACGTTAAAAACGCGTTCGCCTTGGAGAAATGCCGGCATCCGAAGAACCCCGCATGGGCCGATAAGGGTGACGGATGCGGTGCGGTGAGCACGAGGTGACGCGAACGATCGACAAAAGCGGCCTTGCGTTGTGCGTAAGAGCCCCAGAGCATGAAGACGACGGGCTGCGCCTGCTCGTTGACCGCCCGGATTACGGCGTCGGTGAAGCGCTCCCAGCCCCTGCCCTGGTGCGAGGCCGCGCGGCCACGCTCGACGGTCAGCACGCTGTTCAGAAGCAGCACGCCCTGGCGCGCCCAGCTTTCGAGGAAGCCGTGGCGCGCCGGCGGAATACCCAGGTCTTCCTGCAATTCCTTGTAGATGTTGACGAGTGAAGGGGGCGTGCGCACGCCCGGACGAACGCTGAAGCAGAGCCCATGCGCCTGCCCGTCGCCATGATAGGGATCCTGGCCGAGGATGACGACGCGTACCCTGTCGAGCGGGGTCAGATCGAGCGCACGGAAATATTCGACGCCCCTCGGAAAAATCTGCCGACCCTGCTGCTTCTCCTCCAGCAGGAACCGCTTGAGCTCGGCCATGTAACCGTGGCGGAATTCCCCGCCCAGAACGGCTTTCCAGCTTTCTTCCAGCCTGATCGTCGCGTCCATGTGGATCGTCCACCTCCTTGGGTCCCATTCCGGAATTTAGACGCCTGGGCGCCTATCGCAAGCGCTCGCGTAGTCTCCGCCCCATCGGTTCACCGATTTTGATTACGGCGCAACGGCCGCATTGTATTTCTACGAATATAGCGGTAACCAAAATACCGAAGCGTTATATCTTGGGAAATATCACGAACGGGGAGACTTGGGTGTGACAACGAGAAGAGACTGGCTCAAGGCCATATCACTGGCGCTCGGCGTGGTCCTGGCGGGAGCGGCCTTTGCACCGGCCCAGGCGGCGGAGAAGGTCACCGTGTTCGCAGCGGCGAGCCTCAAGAATGCGCTCGATGCGATCAACGGCGAATGGCTCAAGCAGACCGGCAAGGAAGCGATCGTGTCCTATGCGGCGAGTTCGGCGCTGGCGAAACAGATCGAGCAGGGCGCGCCCGCCGATGTGTTCATCTCGGCCGATCTTGCCTGGATGGATTATCTCGCCGACAAGAAGCTGATCAAGGCCGACACGCGCTCCAACCTGCTCGGCAATCGCATCGTCCTCGTCTCCGGCAAGTCGGACGCCCCGGCTGTCGAGATCGAGCCGGGTCTCGACCTCGCCGGTCTTCTCGGCGACGGGCGATTGGCCATGGGAGCCGTGGATTCCGTCCCCGCCGGCAAGTATGGCAAGGCCGCGCTGGAAAAGCTTGGGCTGTGGCCGAACGTTGCCGGAAAGGTCGCCGGCGCCGAAAGCGTCCGCGCCGCCCTCCTCCTCGTGTCGCGTGGCGAGGCGCCCTACGGCATCGTCTACCGAACCGACGCCGCAGCCGATGCCAATGTGAAAGTGGTCGGCACCTTCCCCGAGGACAGCCACCCGCCAATCATCTACCCGGTCGCGATCACCGCGGACAGCAGGAATGCCGATGCCGCCGCCTACCTCGAATTCGTCCGCTCGCCGGAGGCGGCGGCGCTTTTCCAGGCCGAGGGCTTCACGGTTCTGGAATAGAAACTGGAGCGGGACGAGGAAAAGTGTGTGCGGTTTTCCGCCTGCATTCCGCGTCTCAACTTCTTGGACTCGATCACGTTCATGTTTTCAGGCCGACTCGACCTGAAAAAATGAACGTGATCTAGCGAATGATTGCATGACACGGCGCGTCAGGAACGGGAGTACGAGCTTGGACTGGATGGCATTGAGCGACGCGGAGTGGACGGCCGTCCGCCTGAGCCTGCGGGTCGCTACCGTGGCGATGCTTGCGAGCCTCCCGCCTGCGCTCCTCGTCTCGATGATACTTGCGCGCGGCCGCTTCTGGGGCAAGTCGCTCCTGAACGGCCTCGTCCATATGCCGCTGATCCTCCCGCCGGTAGTCACGGGCTTCGCTCTGCTGCTCCTTTTCAGCCGGCGCGGACCGGTCGGTGCATTTCTCGCGGAGAACTTCGGCCTGGTCTTTTCCTTCCGCTGGACGGGAGCGGCGCTCGCCTGCGCGGTAATGGGCTTCCCCTTGATGGTCCGCAGCATCCGGCTGTCGATCGAAGCAGTCGACCGCAAGCTCGAAGAGGCGGCGGGTACCCTCGGCGCGAGCCCCGCCTGGATCTTCCTGACGGTCACCTTGCCCCTGATCCTCCCCGGCATTCTCGCCGGCATGGTCCTTTCCTTCGCCAAGGCCATGGGCGAATTCGGCGCGACCATCACCTTCGTCTCCAATATTCCCGGCGAGACGCAGACGCTTTCCGCCGCGATCTATACCTTCACACAGGTGCCGGGCGGCGACGCCGGCGCGATGCGCCTTGCCGTGATCTCGGTCGTCATTTCGATGGCGGCGCTGATGCTTTCGGAAGCCATGGCTTCAGCAGCGGCGCGGCGGACGGTGGCGGCATGAGGCTCGAGGTCGAAGCGCGCCTTCGTCTCGGCTCCTTCGCGATCGACGCCGCCTTCGGCTCGGAGGGCGGGGTGACCGCTCTTTTCGGCCGCTCCGGCTCCGGCAAGACCTCGCTTGTCAACATCATCGCCGGCCTCCTCCGGCCCGATCAGGGCCGCGTCGTGCTCGACGGCGATGTGATCGCCGACAGTGAGCGCCGGCTTTTCACTCCCGTCCACCGCCGCCGCTTTGCCTATGTGTTCCAGGAAGCCCGCCTCTTTCCGCATCTGAGCGTCCGCGGAAATCTTGCCTATGGCCGCTGGTTCGCAGGCGCGGCGCGGTCAGGGCCCGAATTCGGCAGGATCGTCGAAATGCTCGGCATCGGCCATTTGCTCGATCGCATGCCCTCGAAGCTCTCGGGCGGCGAGCGGCAGCGCGTCGCCATCGGCCGGGCGCTGCTCGCTTTCCCCCGCCTGCTCTTGATGGACGAGCCGCTCGCCGCGCTCGACGACGCCAGAAAGGCCGAAATCCTGCCCTATCTGGAGCGGCTGCGCGACGAGACGCGGATTCCGATCGTCTATGTCAGTCATTCGGTGGCTGAAGTGGCGCGGCTGGCGGAGCGCGTCGTCGTCATGGAAAACGGCCGGGTCAAGGCCTCCGGCAAAACGGCGGCCGTTCTGAACGAGCCGTTCCCGACATCCGCCGCCGGCCGGCGAGAAGCCGGCGCGTTGATCGAGGGCATCGTCGACAGTCATGACGAAGGCCACGAACTGACTGTGGTGCGCGCCGGAGACTGCCTGATCCGCGTGCCGCATCTCGTCGCCGAGCCCGGGCAGAGACTTCGCCTCTACATCGCGGCGCGCGACGTCATGCTGGCGACCCGCCGCCCGGAAGGCATCAGCGCCCTCAACGTGCTTTCGGGAACGATCGTCGGCCTCTCTTCGCCGCGGCAAGGAAGCATCGACGTGCGCGTAGACTGCGGCGGCAACGTCATTGCCGCGCGAGTCACGACCCTTTCCCGCGATGCGCTCGACCTGCGGCCGGGGAAGCAGGTGCACGCCGTCGTCAAGACCGTCGCGCTCGATTATTAGAGAAGCGAATGGTTAGAACGGCTTTCCAGCTGGCTCCTCTTGCGGAGCACCATTGCAGTCGCGCATGGCGTCCAGCCAATCGAGATCGTCCGCAATCGCCGCCTGTGCCTTGGCCTCCATCGCCCGGAAGCGCTCGATCAGCATCTCGCCGAAAGCGGTGAGGACGGCGCCGCCGCCCTGCTTGCCGCCACGCTGGGAGTCGACCGCCGGCTCCTTGAACATACGGTTCAAGGCGTCGACCAGTAGCCAGGCACGCCGGTAAGACATATCCATGGCCCGCCCGGCAGCGGAAATGGAGCCGGTCTCGCGGATGCGTTCCAAAAGCATGATCTTGCCGCGCCCGAGACGGTCGTCCGGCGGGAAGTCGATGCGGAGGATCGGGCGGAGGTCGGCTTCGGTGTCGCGCATGGAGCGAACATAAAGCCTCGCGCAGGAGACGGGAAGGCGCGACCGCTCAAAGACCATGCGGGAACTTCGGGCATGCGGGAACTGTGCATCGCCGCCCGAAACCGGCCGGGCAGGCTTGATCGAAGCCGACATTGGATGCAGCGATAGAAACAGCTGAACAAACCCAAGAGATGATCATGCCCGGCCCCGCTCTCGACCCCGTTGAAACCGATCCTTCGCTGCCCGGCAGTGCCGACGTCGTCATCATCGGCGGCGGTATCATCGGAGCGAGCACGGCGCTCTTTCTCGCCGAGCGCGGCGTGAAGGTGGTCCTCTGCGAGAAGGGCGTTCTCGGCGGCGAGCAATCGAGCCGCAACTGGGGCTGGGTGCGCGTCATGGGCCGCGATCGGCGCGAGATTCCGCTGGCGATGGAGGCGCTGAAAATCTGGGACACGCTCGATGCGCGCGTCGGCGGCGAGACCGGATTTCGCCGGAGCGGCATTCTCTATATTTCCGAAACGGAGCAGGACGTCGCCAACCGCGATGCCTGGCTCGCGATCGCGAAGCCGCATGGCGTCGACAGCCGCCAGCTCACCGCCGACGAGACCCGGGAGCGCATGGCCGGAGCGGCGATCCGCTACAAAGGCGCGCTCTATACGCCGAGCGATGGCCGAGCCGAGCCGCAGAAAGCGGTGCCCGCAATCGCGGCCGGAGCACGCCGCGCCGGCGCACGCATCGTGACCGGCTGTGCGGTGCGGGGGATCGAGAAGAGTGCGGGTCGGGTAAGCGCCGTCGTCACCGAAAAGGGCCGCATCGAAACGTCAACGGTGGTGCTTGCTGGCGGCGCCTGGTCGCGGCTCTTCTGCAAGGGCCTCGGCATTCGGCTGCCGCAGCTGAAGGTGCGCAACACCGTGCTCAGGACCGCTCCGGTCGAGGGCGGCCCGGACGGCGCAGGCGCAACGGCGACTTACGCCTATCGCAAACGCATCGACGGCGGCTACACGATCGCCACCGCGGGTGCCAATCTGCATCCGCTTGTGCCGGACACACTCGCATTCTTCCGCGATTTTCGCGCGGCGAGACGGGCCGAGGGCGAAGCCGTGCAGGCAGGCTTGAGCGCCCAGAGCTGGCGCGAGCTTTTCGAAATCGCATCCGTGCCCCTCGATCGGCCTGGCGCCTTCGAGCGCCACCGCATCCTCGATCCGCGGCCTGATCCGAAATCCGTGCTCAAGGCATTCGAGGAAGCAAAAATGGCCCTTCCAAAGCTCCGTACCGTCGAGCCGGTGCAGATCTGGGCCGGCCTGATCGATGTCACGCCGGACGTCGTGCCGGTCATTTCGCTCGCGCAAGAGCTGCCGGGCCTCGTCATCGCCACCGGCTTCTCCGGTCACGGCTTCGGCATCGGCCCCGGTGCCGGACATCTCGTCGCCGATCTCGTCACCGGAAACCCGCCGATCGTCGATCCCTCCGCGTTCCGCCTTTCTCGCTTTGCCGATGGCAGCCCGATAGAGATCGCGCCACCGGTCTGAGGGGCCGGTCGCCCGCCGGTCTCACGAAAGAAAATTACCCGCCACCAGCACCGGCATGGGCGTGCCAACGCGTGCCGCATGCGTGCCGGCACGAATCTGTCTTTCTTCGCGCAGCAGCCGGGCGCGGCGGCGAAAGCCCTTCATCTGGCCCCTGACTCGTGGCAGTCTGTGCCCATATCCTGTCGGGAGAACGGGAGGCCGTAGCGGCATGGCAGGCGGGGCGGAGGAACCCCAGACGCCAGCCGGAACCGCCAGACGGCGGCGCCGTTCTTCCGGGGTATCGAGTTGCGCGACGCGCAATCCGGAAGGGAGGCCGGAACCCGCATGGATGAATTCAGCCGCTTGAGCCTGCATGTCCCCGAACCGGCCGTCCGGCCGGGCGATCTGCCCGATTTTTCCAACGTGAAGATACCAAAGGCGGGTTCTGTACCCCGGCCGGACGTCGATGTGGACCCCGAGGAGATCCGCGACCTCGCCTATTCGATCATTCGGGTGCTCAACCGCGAGGGCGAGGCAGTCGGCCCCTGGGCCGGCTTTCTTTCCGATGAGGAACTGCTGACGGGTCTCAGGCACATGATGCTGCTGCGCGCCTTCGACGCGCGCATGCTGATGGCGCAGCGTCAGGGCAAGACGTCCTTCTACATGCAGCATCTCGGCGAGGAGGCGGTGAGCTGCGCCTTCCGCAAGGCGCTTCGCAAGGGCGACATGAATTTTCCGACCTACCGCCAGGCGGGGCTCCTGATTGCCGACGACTACCCCATGGTCGAGATGATGAACCAGATCTTCTCGAACGAGCTCGATCCCTGCCACGGCCGGCAGCTGCCCGTCATGTACACCTCCAAGGAGCATGGCTTCTTCACGATATCAGGCAACCTCGCCACTCAATATGTCCAGGCCGTCGGTTGGGCCATGGCATCCGCCATCAAGAACGATACGCGGATCGCCGCCGGCTGGATCGGCGACGGCTCGACCGCCGAGTCGGATTTCCACTCCGCGCTGGTCTTCGCCTCCACCTACAAGGCGCCCGTCATTCTCAACATCGTCAACAACCAGTGGGCGATCTCCACTTTCCAGGGCATCGCCCGAGGCGGTTCCGGCACCTTCGCCGCAAGGGGTCTGGGCTTCGGCATTCCGGCGCTCAGGGTCGACGGCAACGACTATCTGGCCGTCTATGCGGTGGCGCGCTGGGCGGCCGAGCGGGCGCGGCTCAATCTCGGTCCGACGCTGATCGAATACGTGACCTACCGCGTAGGCGCCCATTCGACCTCCGACGATCCGAGCGCCTATCGCCCGAAAACCGAATCGGAAGCCTGGCCGCTAGGCGACCCGGTCCTGCGCCTGAAGAAACACCTGATCCTGCGCGGCGCCTGGTCGGAGGAGCGGCATGCGCAGGCGGAGGCGGAAATCATGGACGAAGTGATACAGGCGCAGAAGGAAGCGGAACGCCACGGAACGCTTCATGCCGGCGGCAGGCCGTCGGTACGGGATATCTTCGAAGGCGTCTATGCCGAGATGCCGCCGCATATCCGCCGTCAACGGCAGAAGGCGGGGTACTGACATGGCCAGAATGACGATGATCGAAGCGGTGCGCAGCGCCATGGACGTGTCGATGGCGCGCGACGATAATGTCGTCGTCTTCGGCGAGGACGTCGGTTATTTCGGCGGCGTTTTCCGCTGCACACAGGGGCTTCAGGCGAAATACGGCAAGACGCGCTGCTTCGACACCCCCATCAGCGAGTCCGGCATCGTCGGCACCGCCATCGGCATGGCCGCCTACGGGCTGAAACCCTGCGTCGAGATTCAGTTTGCCGACTATATGTATCCCGCTTACGACCAGCTCACGCAGGAAGCTGCGCGCATCCGCTACCGCTCGAACGGCGACTTCACCTGCCCGATCGTCGTGCGCATGCCGACGGGCGGCGGCATCTTCGGCGGGCAGACCCATAGCCAGAGCCCGGAGGCGCTCTTCACCCATGTTTGCGGGCTGAAGGTCGTCGTGCCGTCGAATCCCTATGACGCCAAGGGCCTCCTCATCTCGGCGATCGAGGACCCGGACCCGGTGATGTTCCTGGAGCCGAAGCGGCTTTATAACGGCCCCTTCGACGGGCATCACGAACGCCCGGTCACGGCCTGGTCCAAGCACGAGCTCGGCGACGTTCCGGACGGTCACTATACGATCCCGATCGGCAAGGCCGAGATCCGCCGCAAGGGCTCAGGCGTGACCGTCATCGCCTATGGTACGATGGTGCATGTAGCGCTCGCGGCGGCCGAGGAGACCGGTATCGACGCGGAAGTGATCGATCTGCGCAGTCTGTTGCCGCTCGACCTCGAGACGATCGTGCAATCGGCGAAGAAGACCGGGCGGTGCGTGGTCGTG
Organism: Ensifer sp. D2-11; assembly: GCF_054161295.1. Lineage (NCBI taxonomy): Bacteria > Pseudomonadati > Pseudomonadota > Alphaproteobacteria > Hyphomicrobiales > Rhizobiaceae > Ensifer > Ensifer sp. D2-11. Next base: position 50,834 of record NZ_CP096433.1, on the reverse strand, counting down.
CACGAGGCGACACTGACCTCGGGATTCGGTGCCGAACTCGCCGCCCTCATTCAGGAACACTGCTTCTATCACCTCGAATCCCCGGTCGTCCGGGTAACGGGTTGGGACACGCCCTATCCGCACGCACAGGAGTGGGATTATTTCCCCGGTCCGGCACGCGTCGGGCGTGCGCTCGCCGAAGCGATGGAGGGCTGACCCGTGGGTGAATTCATCATAAAGATGCCGGATGTCGGTGAAGGTGTCGCGGAGGCCGAGCTCGTCGAATGGCATGTGAAGCCCGGCGACCCGGTGCGCGAAGACATGGTGCTTGCCGCCGTCATGACCGACAAGGCGACGGTCGAAATCCCTTCGCCCGTCACCGGCAAGGTCCTGTGGCTCGGGGCGGAGGTCGGCGACACGGTCGCGGTGAAGGCGCCGCTGGTCAGGATCGAGACCGCCGGCGAGGCGGGCGAAGCTGCCCCGGACAGCGTCCCGGAGGCGCTGGCCGAAAAGGTGTTGGACGAGCCCGTCGCCGTCTCCTCCCGGCCCGAGGCCAAGGCGCCGCCGCAGCCTGAAAAGCCTGCGCCGAAACCCGCACCGGCGCCGCGCGAAGCGCCGGATCTTTCGGCAAAGCCGCTCGCCTCCCCGGCGGTGCGGCTGCGCGCCAGAGAGAGCGGCATCGATCTCAGGCAGGTAGCCGGCACCGGGCCGGCCGGCCGGATCACCCATGAGGATCTCGATCTCTTCATCAGCCGTGGCGCCGAGCCGCTGCTGGCTCAGACCGGCCTCGTCCGCAAGACCGCCGTCGAGGAGGTCAGGATGACCGGCCTCAGGCGCCGGATCGCCGAGAAGATGTCGCTCTCCACCTCACGCATCCCCCACATCACCTATGTGGAAGAGGTGGACATGACGGCGCTCGAGGATCTGCGCGCGACGATGAACCGCGACCGCAAGCCCGAGCAGGCCAAGCTCACGATCCTGCCTTTCCTGATGCGCGCGCTGGCAAAGACCGTCGCCGAGCAGCCCGGCGTCAACGCCACTTTCGACGACCATGCCGGCATCATCCACCGCCACGCCGCCGTCCATATCGGCATCGCCACCCAGACGCCCGCCGGCCTGACCGTTCCGGTGGTGCGCCATGCCGAGGCTCGCGGAATATGGGACTGCGCGGCCGAGCTCAACCGGCTGGCGGACGCCGCCCGTACCGGAACCGCGACGCGCGACGAACTCACCGGCTCGACCATCACCATCTCCTCGCTCGGCGCTATCGGCGGAATCGCTTCGACGCCGGTCATCAACCATCCGGAGGTGGCGATCGTCGGCGTCAACAAGATCGCCGTGCGTCCCGTCTGGGACGGCGCACAATTCGTCCCGCGCAAGATCATGAATCTCTCGTCGAGCTTCGATCACCGGGTCATCGACGGCTGGGATGCCGCGGTCTTCGTCCAGCGCCTGAAGACGCTGCTCGAAACGCCGGCGCTGATTTTCGTTGAAGGATAGGCGTCCATGAAGGAAATCTCCTGCAAGCTCCTGGTTCTCGGCGCCGGACCCGGCGGCTATGTCGCGGCGATCCGCGCCGGCCAGCTCGGCGTCAACACGGTGATCGTCGAGAAAGCGAAGGCCGGCGGCACCTGCCTGAATGTCGGCTGCATTCCGTCGAAGGCGCTGATCCATGCGGCGGACGAATATCACAGGCTGCGCGCGGCTGCCTCGGGCAAGAGCCCGCTCGGCCTTTCCTTGAGTGCTCCGGCGATCGACCTCAGGCGAACGATCGCCTGGAAGGACGGCATCGTCGGACGGCTGAACGGCGGGGTCACGGGGCTCCTGAAGAAGGCGGGCGTCAAGGCGGTCATCGGCGAAGGGCGCTTCGTCGACGGCAAGACCGTTGATGTGGAGACGGAAACCGGGCTCCAGCGCATTCGGGCGGAAGCAATCGTAATCGCGACCGGTTCGGCGCCGGTCGAGCTTCCCGACCTCCCCTTCGGCGGAAGCGTCATTTCCTCAACCCAAGCGCTGGCGCTGACGGACGTGCCGCAGACGCTCGCGGTCATCGGCGGCGGCTATATCGGTCTCGAACTCGGAACCGCCTTTGCCAAGCTGGGCTCCAAGGTCACCGTGCTCGAAGCGCTGGACCGGATCCTGCCGCAATACGATGCCGATCTCTCGAAGCCGGTGATGAAGCGGCTCGGCGATCTCGGTGTGGAGGTCTTCACCCGCACCGCGGCCAAACGGCTCTCCGCCGATCGGCGGGGCTTGCTTGCCGAGGAGAACGGCCGCGCCTTCGAGGTCCCGGCGGAGAAGGTCCTCGTCACCGTCGGCCGCCGGCCCGTGACGGATGGCTGGGGGTTGGAGGAAATCGACCTCGACCGCTCAGGCCGCTTCATCCGCATCGGCGACCAATGCCGCACCTCGATGCGCGGCGTCTATGCGATCGGCGACGTGACCGGCGAGCCGATGCTTGCGCACCGGGCGATGGCACAAGGCGAAATGGTCGCGGAAATCGTCGCCGGGCATAAGCGGAGCTGGGACAAGCGCTGCATTCCGGCGGTCTGCTTCACCGACCCGGAAATCGTCGGCGCCGGCCTCTCGCCGGAAGAGGCGCGCGCCGCCGGCATCGACGTCAAGATCGGCCAATTTCCCTTCCAGGCAAACGGCCGCGCCATGACGACGCTCTCCGAGGACGGCTTCGTGCGGGTCATCGCCCGCGCCGACAATCACCTGGTCCTCGGCATCCAGGCTGTCGGCCACGGCGTTTCGGAACTTTCGGCGACTTTTGCGCTGGCGATCGAGATGGGCGCGCGGCTGGAGGACATCGCCGGCACCATACATGCGCATCCGACCCAATCGGAAGCCTTCCAGGAGGCAGCCCTCAAGACGTTGGGGCACGCTCTGCATATTTGAAGCGACGCCCGAACCCCTCCCGCGCGCCGCCTACGGCATGCACGCACGTCTTGCGGGCTGGCGCGGCGGATACTGCTCATCCCTCGGGAACCCAACCGCCTCAACCTCCCTCGGTCGGGATTGCCCCTCAACCGGCTGCCGCCACCTTCTCCCCGCAAGCGGGGAGAAGGGACAAGCGGCGCCAACTGAATCCCGCATTCCCCGCCCGTTCGAGGGAGCGAGCGGGCGCGGCATATCCCTTCTCCCCGCCTGCGGGGAGAAGGTGCCGGCAGGCGGTTGAGGGGGTGGGTGACCGCTACTGCATGTTTACAGCCACCTTTGCGCGTCTGATAAGACGCGCGGCGCTGTAATGCCAATGTTGGCAAGGATTGACGATCACCCCATCCGTTCCGAGGCGTAGGAACCCGGGCTCGGCGGGAAGACGACGACGCGGTTGCCGTTGATGAAGCAGCGGTGGTGGATATGGGCGTGCACGGCCCGGGCCAGCACCTGGCTTTCGACGTCGCGGCCGATCGAGACATAATCCTCGGCCGACTGCGCATGGGTGATGCGGGCGATATCCTGCTCGATGATCGGACCCTCGTCGAGATCGGCGGTGACGTAATGCGCCGTCGCGCCGATCAGCTTCACGCCGCGCTCATAGGCCTGCTTGTAGGGGTTCGCCCCCTTGAACGACGGCAGGAAGGAGTGGTGGATGTTGATGATCTTCCCCGACATCTTCTTGCAGAGCGCGTCCGAAAGCACCTGCATGTAGCGGGCCAGCACGATCAGTTCGGCGCCGGTCTGCTCGACGACATCCATCAGCTGGGCTTCGGCCTTGGGCTTGTTCTCCTTCGTCACCTTGATGTGGTGGAAGGGGATGTCGTGGTTGACGACCACCTTCTGGTAGTCGAAGTGGTTGGAAACGACGCCGACGATGTCGATCGGCAGCGCCCCGATCTTCCAGCGATAGAGAAGATCGTTCAGGCAATGGCCGAAGCGCGACACCATGAGCAGCACCTTCATGCGCTCCTCGGAATCGCGGATCTCCATCATCATCTCGAAGCGCTTGATCACCGGCTCGAAGCCTTCGCGCAGCTCTTCGAGCTTGGCGCCATCCTGGCTGATGAAGGTGAGGCGCATGAAGAACAGGCCCGTCTGGAAATCGTCGAACTGCGAGCTGTCGCTGATATAGCAGCCCTTTTCGGCGAGATAGCCGGTGATGGCGGCGACGATGCCGCGGGTGGATTTGCAGCTGACGGTCAGCACATAGCTCTTCATCGATGAATCTCTCGTTTTGAGGTGTTCCCACGCGCCCCCTTACACGGGCAGTCGCGCAAAAACTAGCTTGGCGATCTGCGGCCCGCCGATCCATTCGCGACATCGGCTTGGCGGAACAGGCCACACGAGGTCCGGAATGACGAAATCGCATCCCGACGGGGATCTAAGGTTTTGCGCGGTCGGGATGCGCCCTCTGGAAGGCGTCGATGCCGGCGCAGCGGCGATCTATGGCGACCAGAAGCGGGCAGGCCGCAAGATCGACATCCCAGCGCCGCGCATTGTAGACCTGGGGCACAAGGCAGAGATCCGCCATCGTCGGACGATCGCCATGGCAGAATGCACCGGTCGCGGGGTGGTCCAGCATACGCTCGAAGGCAGCGAGACCCTCGCCGATGAATTTCTGCATCCACTCGCGCCGCGCGGCCTCGCCGTCGCCCGCGCCCGCCATCACACGGGCGACCACGCCGAGATTGCAGACGGGATGGATATCCATCGCCACGGCATAGGAAAGCGCGCGGACGCGTTGCCGGTCGATGGGATGGGCCGGGAGGAGACCCGTCCCATCCCGCGTCTCCGCAAGATATTCGATGATGGCGAGCGACTGGGTGAGGCGCTCGCCGTCGATGTCGAGCACCGGCACCAATCCCTGCGGATTCCGGGCGAGATGCTCCGGCGCGCGATGAGCCTTTGCGAGCAGGTCGACCGGGACGGAGCGATAGGCTTCGCCGCACAGGTTGAGGGCGATCCGCACCCGGTAGCTCGCCGACGAGCGCCAATAGTCGTAAAGCACGGTTTCGTTCGCCACACCCGTCTCCACCCTGCCCGGCCTCAGCCGCGCTCGTATTTTCCGACCTTCTGTTCGATGGCGCCGAAAATCGAATGGCCGGTGCGATCCTTCATCTCGATGCGGACGACATCGCCGAATTTCAGGAATTGCGTTTTCGGCGCCCCGCCTTCAATCGTCTCGATCATGCGCAATTCCGCGATGCACGAATAGCCGGCCCCGCCTTCCGAAACCGGCCTGCCCGGCCCGCCCTCGAGCTTGTTGGAAACGGTGCCCGAGCCGATGATCGTGCCGGCCGAAAGCGGCCTCGTTCGCGCGGCGTGCACGATCAGCTGCGGAAAATCGAAGGTCATGTCGATACCGGCATTGGCCCGCCCGAAGGGCTCGCCATTGAGATCGACGTGAAGCGGCAGATGCAGCTTCCCGCCATCCCAGGCTTCGCCGAGTTCCTCCGGCGTCACCGCGACCGGCGAGAAGGCGGAGGACGGCTTCGATTGATAGAAGCCGAAGCCCTTGGCGAGTTCTCCGGGAATGAGGCCCCGCAGGGAGACGTCGTTGACGAGCATGACTAGGCGGATCGCGGCCTTTGCTTCATCGAGCGTCGCACCCATGGGCACGTCGTCGACGATGACAGCGGCTTCGCCTTCCATATCGATGCCCCAGGCATCGTCGGCCATCAGGATCGGATCGCGTGGGCCGAGAAAACTGTCGGAACCGCCCTGATAGATCAGCGGATCGGTCCAGAAACTTGCCGGCATCTCGGCATTGCGCGCCTTTCGGACAAGCTCGACATGATTGACATAGGCCGAACCGTCCGCCCACTGGAAGGCACGCGGCAGCGGCGAGGCTGCGTCGTGCTCATGAAATCGCATGGTCGGCTGCGCCCCGGTCTCGATCCCCTCGGCGACGCGCTCCAGCCGCGGACCCGCATGCGCCCAGTCGTCGAGCGCAGCCTGCAGCGTGCGGGCGATATGACCCACCTCGGAGCAGCGGGTCAGGTCTTTCGAGACCACGACGAGCTTGCCGTCGCGGGTGGAATCTTTCAGCGTCGCGAGTTTCATGGAGTGGTGTTCCCGATGCGTTGTTGATCCTCGCCGGGTGGCGCGGATATTTGCAGCATGTCACGGTTCGGCGGCGGAAGTCACTTGATTCCAGGCGTGCCGTCGAATTTCCGTTCGAGGCCGGACCAGCAATCCATGTAGTCGTCCTGCAGCGTGTCGAGCTCTGCGGCAAACGTCGTCAGCTGCTGAGGGAAGCGGGTCTCGAACATGAAAGCCATGGTGTTGTCGAGCTTCACCGGCTTCAGCTCGCCGTTGGAAGCCTTCTCGAACCCGGAGAAGTCCGGCCCGTGCGCCAGCATCATGTTGTGCAGGCTCATGCCGCCCGGAACGAATCCTTCCTCCTTCGCATCGTAGCGCCCGTAGATCAAACCCATGAACTCGCTCATGATGTTGCGGTGATACCAGGGCGGGCGGAACGTATGTTCGGCGACCAGCCAGCGGGGCGGGAATATGACGAAGTCGACATTGGCCGTCCCCTCCTCTCCCGAAGGCGCCGTCAGCACCGTGAAGATCGACGGATCGGGATGGTCGAACAGGATCGCGCCGACGGGCGAGAAGGTCTTGAGGTCGTATTTGTAGGGCGCGTAATTGCCGTGCCAGGCAACGACGTCGAGCGGCGAATGGCCGATCTCGACCATATGGAACGAGCCGCACCACTTCACCTGTACCCGGCAGGGGGTTTCCTTGTCCTCGTAGGCGGCGACCGGCGTCTTGAAGTCGCGCGGATTGGCAAGGCAATTGGCGCCGATCGGGCCGCGATCCGGGAGCGTGAACTTCGCGCCGTAATTCTCGCAGATGTAACCGCGCCAGACCTTCTCCTCTCCGAGGCGAGTGACCTTGAACATCATGCCGCGCGGTATGAGGCAGATTTCGGACGGCTCCACGTCCATCCTGCCGAGTTCGGTGAAAACCTGGATCGCGCCCGTTTCGGGAACGATCAGCAACTCGCCGTCGGCGTTGAAGAAATAGTCGTCCACCATGTCGGCATTGAAGGCATAGGCATGCGCGGCCATGCCGGCTTGCGTCAGCGCGTCGCCCGCCGTCGTCATCGTGCGGATGCCTTGAAGGAAGTCCAGCGCTTCCGAGGGCGCCGGCAAAGGGCTCCAGCGCAACTGCCCGAGCGCCAGGGAATGCTCGCCCACATGCGGCGCTGTCTTCCAATGCGGATAGTCGACCCTGCGGAAGCGTCCGGTGTGGCGGACGCTCGGTCGGATCCGGTAGAGCCAGGAGCGCTCGTTCGTGCCGCGGGGTGCCGTAAAGGGTGAGCCGGAAAGCTGTTCGGCATAAAGGCCGTAATTGCATTTCTGCGGGCTGTTCTGCCCCTGCGGCAGCGCTCCGGGCAGGCTTTCCGTCTCGAAGTCGTTGCCGAATCCAGGCATATAGCCGGCTGCGCGCTGCTGACCCGAACCTGCCCGCCGCTGTTTTTCCGCCTTCTCCAACATGGCTTGAGCCTCCTCATTCCTTCGCTATATTAGTTACAAGCGTAACTGTCTGTTTTGTAACTATCAAGGAAGGAAAGCCATGGCCGAGGAGCGGTTCGAACTGGAGAACTTCCTGCCCTATCGGCTGAACCGGGCGGCGGAATTCGTCGCCCTCCGTTTTGCCGCACAATACAAAGCGCGATACCAGCTGACGCGCCCGGAATGGAGAACGCTTGCGGCACTCGGCAGCTCCCGCCGCAGCATGACGGCAACCGAAATCGGCGCGCACTCCACCATGCACAAGACGAAAGTAAGCCGCGCGGTCTTCAGCCTCGAGCAGCGCCGCTGGCTGAAGCGCGAGGAGGACGGGCGGGACCGCCGTTTCGAGCATCTGGCGCTGACGCCGGCGGGCCGGCAGGCCTATAGGGAGCTGACCGAGCTTGCGAGCGACTATCAGGCGGAGCTGCATTCCGTGCTTGGGGCAGAGAATATGAAGGCGCTCTCGCAGGGCCTGGGCGCCGTGGAGCGGGCGATCAATGACCGCTAGCAAAGGTGCGGACGGTTAACGCTTACCCCTTCATCCGCGCCGGTATCGGCAGCCCCTCGAAACTCTTGAGCGTCTCCAGTACGATCGATGTCTTGACGTGCTGCACGCTGTCATGCGGCAGGAGCACCTCGTTGACGAAGCGGGAGAGCCCGGCAAGATCCGGCGTCACGACGCGCAGATGGTAGTCCATTTCACCAGTCAGCGCGTAGGCCTCCAGCACCTCCGGCAGAGCCGAAACGAGATTGGCGAAACGCTTGGCATTGTCGCGATTGTGCGTGGCCAGCGTGACCGAAATCACCACCATCAGATCGAGCCCCAGCTTCTGACGGTCGATCTGCGCCTGGTAGCCGGTGATGAAGCCTTCCGCCTCCAGGCGCGTACGCCGGCGCGAACATTGCGAAGGAGACAGCGCGACGCGCTCGGACAATTCGTTGTTGGTCAGATGACCGTCGCGCTGCAGTTCGCTCAGGATCTTGAGATCGAATCCGTCAAGCAGCTCCATTCATGCACCCTCAAACGCTTCTCTGCACAATTCATGCGCCGATCCTGCTGAATCACGCAAGAATACAAGCACCATGCATCGAAACTGCGCCATAATCCAGCAGAGTTTGGAGGATAAGAGGAGACTGACGATGGGCCCGTTCCCACATGACGCACCGCCCCCCGCGATTTCGGCGGAGAACCCCGCCGGGACGGACGGTTTCGAGTTTGTGGAGTTCGCCCACCCGGAGCCGGAGAAGCTTGCGGAGCTCTTCGGCCGTATGGGCTATACGCCGGTCGCCAGGCACAAGTCCAAGGACATCACCGTCTGGCGGCAGGGCGATATCAACTATGTCCTGAATGCGGAAGCCGGATCGCATGCAATGCGCTTCGTCGGCGAGCACGGGCCCTGCGCCCCGTCGATGGCCTGGCGCGTCGTCGACGCGAAGCATGCTTTCGAGCACGCCGTCGACAAGGGCGCCGAAGCCTATACCGGCAACGACAAGTGCCTGGACGTGCCGGCGATCGTCGGCATCGGCGGCTCGCTTCTCTATTTCGTGGAAGCCTACGGCGAAAAGGGATCGGCCTATGACGCCGAGTTCGAATGGCTGGGAGAGCGTGATCCGAAGCCGGCCGGCGTCGGCTTCTACTATCTCGACCACCTGACCCACAACGTCTATCGCGGCAACATGGACAAGTGGTGGGCCTTCTATCGCGAACTGTTCAATTTCAAGCAGATCCATTTCTTCGACATCGATGGCCGCATCACCGGCCTCGTCAGCCGGGCGATTACCTCGCCCTGCGGCAAGATCCGCATTCCCCTGAACGAATCGAAGGACGACACGAGCCAGATCGAGGAATATCTGAAGAAGTACAAAGGCGAAGGCATCCAGCACATCGCCGTCGGTACCGAGGCGATCTACGATGCGACCGACAAACTCGCCGAAAACGGCCTGAAGTTCATGCCGGGGCCGCCGGAAACCTATTATGAAATGTCCCATCAGCGCGTTCACGGCCACGACGAGCCGATCGACCGGATGAGGACACACGGCATCCTGATCGACGGCGAGGGCGTGGTGAATGGCGGCATGACGAAGATCCTGCTGCAGATCTTCTCGCGAACGGTGATCGGACCGATCTTCTTCGAATTCATCCAGCGCAAGGGCGACGAGGGCTTCGGCGAAGGCAACTTCCGCGCATTGTTCGAATCGATCGAAGCCGACCAGATCCGGCGCGGCGTCCTTGGCCACGAGGCCGCGGAATAGCGGCTGCTGATGTCCAGTATGGCCGGAAACATAGAGCTGCCGGGCGGCGCCGTAGAGACGCCGCCCGGCAGCCTTGTCTTAGGGTCGAACGGTCAGTTGCGCCAGCGCGTCGGCGAGGGCGTGAGGGAAGGGCCCATGCCTCCGTCGTTTCTGAAATAGCGGGAGGCCGCCTCGGTGCGATTGCGCACGTTCATCTTCTTGTAGATGTTGCGCACATGCACCTTGACGGTGTTTTCGGACAGCCCGAGGCGATCTGCGATGATCTTGTTCTGCGTGCCCATGCAGATGAGATCGAGAATCTGGATTTCGCGTGTCGTAAGGACGACCTGGCCAAATCCTTTCCTGCGATCCGGATCGACATTTTCAGAAGCCGTCTCGTTCCGGGTGGCGAGGTCCCGCTCTCCAGGATTCTTTGGCGCGAGGCGCCTGAGCAGTGCGGCGGGAAAATGTTCGCCGCCCTTCATCAGGAGGTCGATGGCGGTGAGGCAGACATCGAGGTGGAGATTCAGGGGCAACACGCCGTGGATCATCCCCTCCTCGACCAGGTGCGAAACCGACGCGTCGAGCCCTTCCGCGTTGTCGACCAGCAGGCCGATCGCCGCTTTCGGATGAAACTCATGGATCATCCTGATGATCGACGGAAAGTTCGCCGTCGGCACGCGGTAGAGCATGACCAGCGTCACATCTACGAGGTTGCCGTCCAGAAGGCTGTCGGCGTCCGAAAGCCGCACCACTTCCCGGTCCTGAAAACGCGCGCCGATCGCCTGGGTCAGACACTCGGCGAAGAGGTCCGTCCTGGCTAGCATGACTATTTTGCTTTTTTTCGGTAATACACTTTTGCTGTCTTCGAACCCGCCCAACCCCGAACTCGCACGATACATTATCCCCTCCTCGGACTTCCCCTTGGTTTTTACGGGTTTTTTACCCATGTGGAGAAAGGCCCGCGTTGTGAAAATTGCTTGGATAAAAAAAATTTCTGGAAAAAAAGAATTTATGTTGGCTAATGTATCGTAAATATGGGGGATGTAAAACCGCCCAAAAGGATTAGGTGGCGGCCACAATCCTGTCTAAATCGTTCAAGAACGAACCAATTTTGGGCGAATCCGCGAAATTCGTACGGGATCGGCAACGCCACTCGCGCCTTTCGCCGGGCCCTCGGTTTTGAGGGGTGCCGCACCTTACGCCACGTCAGTCCCGCGAAGTTCTTCGCAGTAACTCGGACAAGTATTCGCCACTCCGTTTGACCAGGTCGATACTCACATCGGATTATCGCGAAGGTAATGCGGGCCGCGGCCAATACACTCGATCGGGTGCTGACGCAGGTGGCCGGCGCACTTTCCGCCACGGATTCCTGCAGCCGGCCTTCACTCCCGCGTTCCAAGCGGGCCCCGGCAAACGACCTGCACGACTCCGATCAACATTCTTGCGTATTTTCAGCTGCTTAGCGCAGCGGCTGGATCAATGTATATGCACAGGCATGGCGAGGGAAGCGCGAGCTGCGCTCGAAACGAGCGCTTCGGTTGCGGCGCATCGAATATAAGGCGAAAATTCCGAGACGGCCGGTGCCAGTCTCATAACCACAATAGGTAGCTTTCACTCAATAGCGTTCCAGATCACACTCCAATGGTCGCACCAACATTTTGTGCGTCTTCGGTCGTTGTTTCGCGTAGAAGATCGGAAGTATAGATACTTACGTTTATATGCCAAATCTTATGACTATGAATTTATCATACGTATAAATTTAGGCGCTTAGTATCGCGCTAAAATGACATTGCAAGCAGAGACGGAAGATTTCATTTCCGCTAAACCGCCAAAAGAGCCAGCGCCTCAAGAATCCTATAAAAGATGAAGGGTTTCGGTGCTGGCTCCCCCTCTTATGAGGAAGTGCTTATGCCCGATTCCTCACAGAAGAATCTTGGGCTCCACGACAACTTCAGTGCCGATGACGAGCTGAAGACGGGTGCGCTTGCCGATGGCGTAGCGACGAACACGTCCAGCAGATCGGTTGCCGGTGGCAGCACCAGTCTCACCGAGACCGCCGGGGGCGACTTTGCCTTCTCCCTCGGCGACGGCTTTTCCTTTTCCCTTGACGTCGACAATGTTCTGGGCAATGGCGCCAGCATCTACGAAGCCGGGTTCAGCCTCGCCCAGGCCAATAGCCTCGCCGATCAGGACCGTGCTTATGACGTCAGCAAGAGCGGCAATGCCGATCCCGGCGCAGGTAGCGGAGAGCCTGGTGGCGACGGCCTCGCCCCGGATGGTTGGGATCTCAAGGGCGAGGATGCGTCCCAACCCTCGACGGAGACGCCGCCAGGCCCGGTAAATCCGGACTTCCACCACGAAATCGTCCAGGGCGCGAACCTTCTCAGCAACGCCGACGTCAGCACCACCGTTGGCGATCCGGGCGTGATCCAGGCGGGGTCGGATGGCGACGTCGAATGACCGGATGCTCCGGCCGTGCAACGGGGAAGACCGATCGCGGGCGAACGCCCGCACGTTTCCTTCACTCGTACCCGTTTGAAGAAAAAAAGAGGTCGAAGGCACCCTTTGCTGCGGAAAGGGGAAGGATCGGACAATGCACTCGGAGAAGATCAACGAGATCGTTGCGCATTTCATAGGGCTGTTCAACACGGCTATCGATGACGCGCGTATAAGATTTGAATACCTGCAGGGATATGAAACCCCGAAGACTGTGCAAAAGGAAGATTCCGACTACGTACAATCGCCTGATTTCCGGTCTGACTTCGCGTTGAAAAGCTACGATCCCGATATCTCCTACGAACTCCGGACTTACGACATCGCCCGGCTCGACTCCGCCGATCATGCCGCCCCGTCACGGCATCACCTCGACCAACCGGCCGGCGCGGCGCAAGCCGGACAGGTGGATGTCCGGTCCCGGGAGGACCACGGCATCTCCGGCAACGGCCCCGAAGCGTCGGGTACGATGCCTCCTGCGGGTCCCGACCCGGTGTTCAGCCATATCTATCAGGCCAGCACCCTTCATGACGACGATGTCGTGAACCTGACCGGCATGCTTGTGGAACCGCGCAACCTGACGCATGTCGACCAAACGCTCGAAGATTTTCTCGCGGAAGCCCTTGAAGCCTCGCCCTTCGCGCAGATCGGCGCCGCCGATGTGCCCTCCTCTATCGCCGCAGGGGTGGCGAACCTTGAAGCACTTGCCTCCATGGCGGGCACCAGCCAACAGGCCGTTCCGGCCGCGCCCGCGGCAGGCGGACCGGAGAACCTTCCGCAAGCCGCCTCTCCGGACGAACTGGTGAAGAACGAGTCGGGCGATGCCGTTCTCATCGCAGAGCGCATTGAAGGCACCTATGTCAACGGCACCCGCGCCGAGACCGCGCCGGAACTGCGCGACAATCTTCCCGGGCGAGAGCACACCGCGCACCCCGCCGAGACGCCCCTCGACAAACCGCTTCAGAACGGCGACCTCGACATCGACGCGGGGACCAATGTCGTCGCCAATGTTGCCAGCGTCGTCGGCACTGCCGCGGCCGCACCCGTGACCGCCGTGATGGGCGACTACCATCAAATCGATGTCATCTCGCAATCCTACGTCTATGCCGACAGGGACACGCTCGACGGCGCCATCTCCGGTACATGCGCGACGATGACCACGACCGTCGCACTGAACATAGCAAGCTTCGGGGGAGGAGAATCCGGGGCGAGCCTCCCTGGGGAACCGGAGATTCCGGCCGAATCTCCGACATTCCCAAAAAGCTGGCAGGTGAATGTCGTCGAAGGCGACCTTTCCCTCGTCCATTGGATCGAGCAGTACAACTTCGTCAGCGACAATGACAGGCTGACCGTCACCAGGACGGGTGCGGAGACGACCGTACTCAGCGGCGGCAACACGGCAGTGAACGTCGCATCGTTCCTCGGCATTGCCGAGCATTACGATCTGGTCCTCGTCGGCGGCCGGCTCGTCGATCTCAACGTCATCAGCCAGATCTCGATCCTCTACGACAATGACGAGATCGCAGGCATATCCGCCGGCAACGGCATCACGCTGGACACGGGCGGCAATCTCGTCTGGAACATGGCCTCGATCGAAAACGTGAGCTCCGGCGGCGGCTTCGAGACGATGCCGGACTACTTTCACGAGGCCGCAGACCGGATGCGCGAGGGCGACGGCACATTGCCGGACGAACTCCTGCGCGACCATGATTTCGAGGGCTATGCCGACCTGCACATCCTGTTCATCACCGGCAATCTCTACGACATCACGATCGTCCAACAGGTCAGCATTCTCGGCGACGCCGATGCCGTCTCGTATGCCGCCGGCAAGGTGCTCGAAGATGGATCGGAGGCCTCGGTCACGGTGCATACGGGCAACAATGCCGTCGTCAATGTCGCCGAAATCATCGACTTCGACGGTTCCAGCGGGACGACCTATGTCGGAGGCGGATCCTATTCCGACGCGGTGCTCATTCAATCGGGAATAGTCGACGGGATGCCGGACCTTCAGCGGGAAAGTGGCGGTCTGACGACCGAACTCATCGCCTTTATCGGCGAGGATACGGCGCAGCAAGGCAAAGACATGGACGGCGATGTCGGCACCGACCAGTCCGGGAGCCAGTGGAGCGACGTCATGCATACGATACTGGCTTGAAGCCGATCCGCTTCGAGCCCTTGGGACTCCACAGGTTCGAGCGGAAGACCCGTTGGACGGTTCGAACCGAAACGACTTCAAGCGCAAGCGCAGGGGAGCGAGCATGAACGACATGTCGAAGTGGTATGCCGGGCGAGGCAAGCCGCAGCGCCACGATGTCGCACGGCTGGAGCTGCCCGGGACGGCCGAAGCCGAGGCTGTCACACGCTTCGGAAAGCGGTCAGGGTCGGACGGAAAGGCAGCCGCGGCAAGCTTCTCGGAGCGAGAGCAAGCATCGGCATCGACCGATGCGTGCCGCAACGAGGGCGAGGTTCCCAAGGTGGGACGACGGCAACCCCCAGGGCTGCCGCGAACGATCGACAATGATCCGGGCCCGATGAAGCAAGGCGACCTTCGCCCGGTTGAACCGAGCGCAACGGGTGAAGGGCAAGCGAGTGAAAACGGCGGTGGCCGGAGCACGCTTCACAAGCGCATGGGACCGGCGAACTTCGCCGCCAGCCTGCACAACGGCATGGCCGCTGTCCGCCGCAACATGCTGATCGTCATCGCTTTCACCCTGGCCATCAATGTCCTGGTCCTGGCCATCCCGATCTATCTGTTCCAGATATCCGACCGGGTCCTGACCAGCCGCTCGCAGGACACGCTGGTCATGCTGACGATCGCCGTGCTCGGCGCCGTGGCGCTCCAGGTTATTCTCGACGCGATCCGCCGCTTCATCCTGATGCGCACCGCCGTCGAAATCGAGGTCCAGCTCGGCACACCGATCCTCAGTGCGGCAGCCCGAGCCTCGCTGCACGGAAGCGGCCGGGACTACCAGATATTGGGCGACCTGCAGCAACTTCGCGCCTTCATCACCTCCGGCACGCTCACCGCCTTCCTCGACGCTCCGCTGACACCGCTCTTCGTGATCGTGGTCTACCTCATACAGCCACAACTCGGCATGATCGTCATCCTGTGCTGTACGGTTCTCTTCGTCATCGCCTATCTCAATCAGAAGGCGACCACAAAACCGTTCAGCGAAGCCAATGCCTCGCTCGGCCGGGCCAATTTTCATCTCGACTCGATGGCGCGCAACGCCCAGATCATCAATGCCATGGCGATGATTCCGGAAGCGGTGAGGATGTGGGGCCAGGAGACGGCGGCCTCGCTCAAGGCGCAGGTCTACGCTCAGGACCGCAACATAATGTTCACCGGCGCCTCCAGGGCCGTGCGGATGTTCACCCAGGTGGCGCTTCTCGGCTGGGGAGCGCATCTGGCGATGGAAGGGCAACTGACCGGCGGCATGGTGATCGCCGCTTCGATCATTGCCGGGCGTGCGCTCGCGCCCGTCGAAGGAGCCATCGAGGGCTGGAACCAGCTCAATCACTCCCGTGCCGCCTATCAGCGCATCAGGCAGCTCTTGCTCACCTCGCCCTTGAACTTCCCGCGGCTGCGCCTGCCGAAGCCGGAAGGCAGGCTCGACGTCGAGCGCATCCTCTTCGTCCCGCCGCCGCAGAAGCGGGTGATCCTGAACGGCATCTCCTTTTCGCTGGCAAAGGGGGAATCGCTTGCGGTCATCGGCAATTCCGGCTCCGGCAAAACCACCCTCGGCAAGATGCTGGTCGGCTCGATTCTGCCCACGTCCGGCAGTGTCCGCCTCGATCTCATGGACCTGCGCAACTGGGATCAGCGCCAGTTCGGCGAAAGCATCGGCTACCTTCCCCAGGACGTCCAGCTCTTCCCGGGAACGATCAAGGCCAATATCTGCCGCATGCGCGACGATGTCGACGACAGCTTGGTTTATGAGGCGGCGGTGCTCGCCGACGTGCACGAACTGATCGCAACCTTTCCGCAAGGCTACGAGACCGTGGTCGCCGCCGACGGCGCCCCGCTGTCGGGCGGTCAGAAACAGCGCATAGCTCTGGCGCGCGCCTTCTTCGGCAATCCGAAATTCGTCGTCCTCGACGAGCCGAATTCGAACCTCGACAGCAATGGCGAGGCCGCACTTGCCCGCGCGCTGTTGCATGCCAGGAAGGAGGGCATCACCACCGTCACCATCACGCAGCGCCCTGCTCTCCTGCAATGTGTCGACAAGATCATGGTGCTGCACGAAGGCACCGTGGCGATGTTCGGCGCCCGAAACGAGGTGCTCGCCGCGCTTGGCGCAAAGGCCGAAGGCGAACGCGGGCAGTCCCGCATTCACGGAGAGTGACGATGCAAAGCGACAAGCGGAGCGGCGAACCTCGAAATCCGGCGGATTGGTATGCCGAGGTCCCCCGTTCGATCCGGCTCCACACTCTGCTTGGCCTGGCGCTGATCGCGATCTCCTTCGGCGGCTTCGGCTACTGGGCTTTCGCGGCACCGCTCGCCGCGGCAATCATCGCGCAGGGAAGCTTCGTCGCCAACGGCAACAACAAGATCGTCCAGCATCTGGAAGGCGGCATCATCGAGGAACTGCTGGTCGCCGAGGGCGACAAGGTCAAGGCCGGCGACATTCTCGTGAAGCTCGACCAGACGGTCGCCCGGGCCAACGCACGCATGCTCAACCTCAAGCGCCTCCGCCTGGAGGCAGTCGTCGGGCGGTTGAGGGCGGAGGCGGTGGGCGAAGACGCCTTCAGCGTACCCCAAATTGTCGCCCGACAGGCCGACGATCCCGACGTTCGCGCCATCATGGAAAGCCAGAACGTCAATTTTCAGAGCAAGAAGATCAAGCTGCGCGACCAGCTGAACCTGATCGACCAGAACATCCGTTCGCTCGAATTCCGGGCCAGGGGATACGCTCTGCAGCAGGCATCGTTCAACCGGCAGCTGGAGATTCTCAACGAGGAGCGGGAGGCCAAGAGCAAGCTCGCCGACAAGGGCCTGATCCGGCGCCCGGAACTCATGGCGTTGGACCGCGCGATCGCCGACGCGATCGGCGAGATCGGCCGGCTCGAATCCGAGGTCAAGGAGAGCTACACGCAGATCGACCGCTACCGCCAGGAGGCGGTCATCGCCGTCAATACCAACAAGCAGGCGGCGCTCGACGGCCTCGAAGCGGCCGAGGCCGATCTCGACAGCGTACGCGAGCAGGTTCGGGAGGCGTCCGAAGTGCTCGGCCGCGCCACCATCCGTTCGCCTGTCGACGGCACCGTCGTACGCAGCTACTTCCATACGGCCGGCGGCGTCATCGCAAGCGGAAAGCCGATCATGGAGATCCTGCCGGCCAATGTGCCGCTGATCATCGAGGCGCAGCTGCTGCGTACCGCCATCGATCAGCTCAAGGTCGGCGAGGACGCGACGATCCGGCTTTCGGCACTCAATCGCCGCACGACGCCGGTGCTGAAAGGCAAGGTCTTCTACGTCTCGGCGGATTCGATCGAGGAGGAAGTAGCCGGCGGCCAGCAGCGCGACGTCTATATCGTGCGCGTCGAAGTGCCGGCGAGCGAGATCGGACGCATCCACGGCTTCCACCCCGTGCCCGGCATGCCGGCCGAGGTGCTGATCACCACCTCGGAGCGCACCTTCTTCGAATATCTGACGAAGCCCATCACAGACAGCATGTCGCGCGCGTTCAAGGAGACCTGAATGCAGGACATCGATGGAAGCCGGTTTCGATCGGCGGAAAATGCAATTGCGCAAATCCGGTCCTGGCGCATCATTCTCGGGACCGCTTGGAGATCGCCATGGCGGCTGCACAGGATGTGCTTTTGCTCGTTGGTCGCCTGAACTACGTGTGGACCAACACCGAAAGCCTGCTGATCTACGTGATCGCCCACCTTCTGGGGGTGGAAAAGGACGCGGCCATCGTCGTTTTCCTGACGCTGAATACGACCCGCGCGCGTATCGATCTGACAGAGCGTCTGGCGAAGCTGCCGCGGATCCCCGTGGCGACTCGCGACGAGGTGCTCGCCATAACCCTGCGCCTGAAGCAGCAATCGAAGATGCGCAACAAGTACAATCACTGCATCTACTCCGTCGACGAGCAGGGCGAGATTTCGAGCACGCAGCTGATGCGGCTCGTCGAAGGCGAGAAGGATGTGCGCTACGGCAAGGTCGAGCAGCTCGATGCCCGCGAGATGGCGCGTCTCGACAATGCGGTCCGCGAGATCACCGATATCAGCAAACGTCTGTGGACGTTCATTCGATCGAGACCGAACTTCGACGAGCGCTCCATATAGGGGAGCAGCCGAATACCGGCACTCGGTGGTTGTCCTGCGCAGTTGGACGGTGTATACTGAATAGAAGCATTATTATATTCAATTATTCACTAACGTAACGATTTTGGCGAGTATCGAGTATACTGCCTCAAAGAGGCGACAATGACAGTCCACGTTATCGACTGCATCGAAGAATTTAAAAAAAATCATAGAAACTGGAACAAGATATATCGTTCAGATCCGGAAGCGCACGCTTTTCTCTCCTGGCCCTGGCTGCAGGAATACCTTCCGCACCGCGAGAGGTGGCTCATTCTGGCCTGGAAGCACCGCGCCGCCGGAAAACGGTACGACGCGTTCTTGCCGCTCGAGCTGGCGACCTCTCAGGACGAGGACACGGGACTCTTCGTCGACGAAATCCTGATGATCGGCAATCACGGAACCGGACGCACCGGTTTCCTCTGCACACCTGGCCTTGAAAGCGAGGCGGCAGACGCATTCGCCGGCATCCTCGCTTCCGAAAACTGGACAAGCATCCGGTTCGACCGTTGCGGCGCGGCCTCGGCGCGGCTCGACCGGTTGCTCGATGCCTTTCCCGAAGGGGAGTTTGCGCGCGTCGACACCGCCGACGAGGGAGAGAGGATCGACGCCTGCGGGCGTCGCCTCCGCAGTATGCTTCTCAGAACCCTCACGGGCAGGAACCTGCGCGACTGTCTCAATCGCCGCAGCCTCGGCATCGTATTGGAGCGGGCGGTGGCGCTGCACGCCTTCGGCGACTTCGACGGAGCCGAAGCGGGGTATCGGCAGCTGATCCGCACCGTTCCGGGACATATCGAGGCACGCTGTCGCCTTGCGCATCTCTTGAGCGACGTTGGCGACTATGTGGAGGCGGAGCATCTCTATCGCACTTTGCTGCCGGCGGTGCCGAACGCGGACGACGTTCTCCACTGGCTCGGCGACACGCAAATGGCGCAGGCATCCTACCGCAAGGCGGGCAAGACGTTTCAAGAGCTGCTTGCCCGCTATCCGCATCGAGGCATCCTGCGCTATAAACTCGCGGTCGCGCGCTTGGCTTCAGGCCAAAGGGATGCCGCTATCGCCACCTTCCAGAGCTTCCACGACATCGTATCCGATGACGCGAACCACTTCCTCTGCAAGACAAGGGCACAGGAGATATTGATCCGCCTGAAGGGTATCGCCGGCATGGAGCAAGAGACGGAGCCGGAACAGGAGACGCAAGCGCACGAGGATGCCATTCGGCTGACGGCGGCTGCGCAGCCGCTCCTGACACCTCTGCTGCCCGCGGGCTCATCGGCCCATCTTCATGCGACACCCTCGACATATGGCTGGAAGGCCTCGAAATTGAAGCACTGAAGCCGGTTCCTGTTTGCACCCCGCCACAGCGGCGCGCCCTGCCGGGGCGCGCGCAGTCGCTGTGAACGAGTCCAACAGGTTGGAGGGGGATGCGGGCGGAAAACCGCACGCACTCCCGCTCTGCCTTATGAACGCTTTTGAATGATGCCGTAGACGACGTTACGGTTTGCACCGAACTGCACGCGCGCTTCGATGGCTTCCCTGTCAGCGCTGGCATGGATGATCTGCCACATGTCGAACTCCGATCGAAGCAGCAGCGCCCAGTTCATGAAAGTTTCCATGTAGCCGTCGACATGGATGTCGCGCGCGAAATTGGCAAAGAGGAAGACCCCGTTCGGCTTCAGCATTTCCAGGCATCTGCGCGTGAGCTTCACCGCCACCTTTTCGGTAAGGTAATCGTAAAGCCCGGCGGCGTAGATGAAATCGAACTGGCCGAGCTCCTGTGACCTGGTGAGAAGACTTTTGACCGACCCGTCGACTGCCTCGATGCGTGTTCCCATGAAGTCGCGCGCGATCGAACCGACGCTCAGCGGATCCTGATCGAGGGCGACCCACCGTTTCAGGCTTCCCTCCCGCAAGGCTGCCGAGCGGTTGGCCTCGCGCAGGTGCCCGGCCGCGATCGTCAGGATCTCGGCCTCCCCTCCCCGTGTCGCCGCAATCTCATCGACATGGCGCGTCAGCAGGTCGCGCCGCTCCCGCACGGCCACCGAAGACGAGGCCTCCTTGGTGTAATCGTAGAGCGCTCGCCCGAGCGGCGTGGCCTTTGCGACCTCCCCGGCAATGCTCGGATGTCCATAGATGAAGTCGAGCAACTGGGCGTCGCCGGAATAACCTCGGGGCTTTTCGAACGACCAGCGCGTAAACGGGTCCTGCAGGAAGAAGTCCGATACCGCGTGATTCTGCACCAGTGGTATCAGCTCCTGCCAGACGCTCGGCTGATACTTGTTGCGCGCCTCATGAAGAGACCCGGCAATCCTATGTATTATTTCCGCAGGGTCTCGCCTTTGTCCGAACTGTTGCTGCGCGATGTTCAAAATCAGCGCAATCTCGGCCTTTCCTGTCGCCAGCTGTTCTTCGTAAAACTCGATTCTCTGGGAATTGAATTCGGTTGCGATGGCGGCGGGCGTAATGAGGCTCTCGCCGTCTAGTACGATCTGAAATTGGCTCACGCGTTACTCATCCGTTAACTGTTTGTTAACATTATGCGCAGGACGCGGCACCGCGCCAGCCGGGTTTCAAGTTTTCGAATAATATGGTTAATAAAAACAGCCATTGGATTGTTTCAATACACTATTGAACACTCTTCTGATCTTTGCCAATTCAGCAAAACTTAATTTGCCTCGACTATTGTGCCGGACGTTTCTGGCTGTCTTCGTAGGGCTTGTTGGGATTGGATGGGGCGTGAAACGACAAGAGCGGGATAAGGAAAAGTGTGTGCGGTTTTCCACCCGCGCCCCGCGTCTCAACTTTTTAGAATCGATCACGTTCATGGTTTCAGGTCGATCCGATCTAAATCATCGTGATCCAGGACGCGCCGATCGCCGCAAGGAGTTTCAGCCTCGCGGCGGGCGGCGCAAAGCGATTGGGATCGGTGCATGAGGCACACGTTGGCCGAGGTAATTGAGATCGATCTGCAGGCGCAGCCGCCCAGACTGCAATCTGTAGAGCTGCAAGCGCTCTACCGGAGAGAAGGCGAAGTCACGCGCCGGATGGCAAGCCGCCAGGGCCTCTGGGTGGCCGTGGCCGTCTATCTGCTGTTCGCGGCCACGGATATCCTGCTCGTTCCGGATGTCGCGTTTTATGCAATCCTGGCACGCCTTGCGGTGGGCGCTACGGCGATTGCCGCCATCGAGACATTGTTTCGGCTGGATGCCGAGACGAAGTGGTTCGATCTCACCTGCGCAGGGGCACTCGTGGCGGGCTATTGGGGTTGGCTGTTCCCGTCGCTGATGACCAGCCAGACCGAGAGTATTTCCTATTACATGATTTTTGGCGCGATATTCATGATGGGCGCCAATCTATTCTTCAGTTTTCACTTTCGCCTGTCGGTCGTAACCTCGGGAATCGTCCTCGCCACGTTCTTTCTCGCCTTGATTTTCTATATACCGAAAAGCGTGTCCTATCAGGTCGCCTTCGGAACCTTCTACGTCTCGTGCTTCGTCTTCACGTCCTATGTGAACTGGAAGCTCAACCGGGAGCGCTACAAGGTCTTTCTCAATGCCTTCGAGGCGAAGATCCAGCAGAAGGAAGCCTCGGACCGCGGAAAAGCGCTGCTGCGGCTGTCGCATACCGATTCGCTCACGGGCCTCGACAACCGTCGCGCGGTCGACCAGAAGCTCCGGGACTATTGGAGCGACTGGCAAAGAGGCGGGAAGAGCTTCGCAGCAATCCTTATCGACGTCGATTTCTTCAAGCGGTACAACGACTTTTACGGCCATCAGGAAGGCGATCGCTGCCTCGTTCTCGTTGCCAATGCACTGAAGGAGTCGATCGCGCCGTACGATGGCTCGATCGGCCGTTATGGCGGCGAGGAATTCATCGTGCTCGCACGGCTGAAGACGCGGGAGCAGGCTGCGGATCTGGCGGAAGCCGTACGGCACAGTGTCGAGACGCTCGCGCTGCCGCACGAACAGCGCCGCGACGGCATGTCGATCGTGACGGTGAGCGTCGGCGCGGGTTTCACCCGGAACCAGATCGGTTCGAAGCTCGAGAGGCTGATCCATGAAGCGGATCGCGCTCTCTACGGGGCAAAGGCCAACGGCCGTAACTGCGCGCGCCTCTTCGATCCGAACGACCCGCAAAGCAGCGACGAAAGCGAGAACATCGCCGCGCTCCTGAAAATTGCGATCGACCAGAATCTCGTCTCACTCGTCTATCAGCCCATACGTGACGTCGCCACCGGCCGGGTAGACGCGGTCGAGGCATTGATGCGGCTCAAGATGCTGGATGGCACGTCCGTCCCTCCGAGCCTCTTCGTGCCGATTGCCGAGAGGACCGGGGCCATTCTCGATCTCGGCCGCTGGGTCATAGGCATGGTGTGCCAGGAACTCCTGGCAAGCGAGCATGTGCCCGTCGTCAGCGTGAACGTCTCGCCGATCCAGCTCAGATCGCCAGGCTTCGCAGCTTCCGTCGCGGCCATTCTCGGCGAAACCGGAGTGGCCGGCAGCAGGCTCGCCTTCGAAATCACCGAGGGGCTCGAGATGGAGATGCATTCCGATATCCTGCGTTGCATCGCCGATTTGAAGACGCTGGGCATCAGAATATGGCTCGACGATTTTGGAACCGGCTTCGCCGGCCTGTCATGGCTGCGCCTGATCGACTTCGACACGGTGAAGATCGACCGATCGTTCCTTCACGATTGCGACACGCCCAAGGGCAAGGCGATGCTCAGGGACATTATCGGCCTGGTGCGAAACCGCGGGCACAAGATCCTGGTCGAGGGTGTCGAGACGGAGGAACAGCTCGCGCTCATGCGGCAATTCCGGATCGACCACGTCCAGGGCTTCCATGTGGGGCGACCCGCGCCTGCGCGAAATTTCCAGACCCCTCCGCCGACGGACAAACGCCGGAGCCGCGCGAGGCCGCATTAGATCACGATGTTTTTAGGGTCGGGTCGACCTAAAAGCATGAACGTGACCGATTCCAAGAGGTGGAGACGCGGGATGCGGGCGGAAAACCGCACACACTTTTCCTCATCCCGCTCTGATTGGGCCGACCGGCAAGGGCGGAGGGAAGGACGCTTCCCTCAAGATCTTCGCAACCGCTGTGCGACCCCGGATCGCTATTTCCGCGCGAGGCTGAAGGAAAAATGGCTGCCGCGGTGGTAGTCGACGGAATAAACGACCGGCACGCCGCTCGCATTGAAACAGGTCTCGCGGATCAGCAGCGCCGGCCCGAAATCCCGCAGATCGTTGCGCTCCACCACGTCCTCCGGAAGCATCACCGCCGTGACCGTAGCAGCGGACATGCGCGGCCGGTGTCTATACTGGTCGAGCAGATCGAGCAGCGAGCCGCCCCATTCGATGTCATAAAGGCGGCTCGGAATGATGCTGCGCGGGATGTAGTCGAGACAATAGAGGATCGGCTCGTCCTTGTGCAGACGCAGACGCTCGAGACGGATGACACGTTCGCCGCTTGCGAGCCGCAATTGCCCCGCCGTGACCGCGTCGGGCATTTCCTCGGCGATCGAGAGTACCTTGTTGACGGTCGCATAGCCGTAATGGCGCGTCATGTCGGTGACGCTCTCGAAGACGGTGATCGGCCTTTCGACATGGACCGCAGACGCCGCCGAAACGAACCGGCCGCGGCCGTGTTCGACATAGATGACGCCATCCTGTTCCAGTAGCTTCAATGCCTCCCGCAGCGCCGGGCGGGATATCCTGAAACGCTCCGTCAGCTGCGCCTCCGTCGGAAGCTTGTCGCCCGGAGCGAGCCCCTGCTCCCGGATCAGATCGGCGATGCGGTCGCGAAGCTGTATGACCAGGGTGCGCGTGTCGCGAAGGGGCTCGGGCAATTCCTCTCTCCCAATGACGGCAAAATATGATCCTTCTTGTCTGACAAATCCAGGAAGGTCAAGGGACAGCTCTTCTAGCTTATACCCTTGCTGGAACTCGCTGGCAGAAGGTGCATTCGGCCGATTATCTCCCTTGACATTTTCATGCGATGTTGTCAGTTGTCTTACAACATTGTTGGCACCAGCCGGCGATCGCCACCACCTGTCGAGAGAGAACCATGCTGAATTTTGACGAACAGAGATTCCTACGCATCCAGTCGGGCGCCGTCGCCCTGCGTCAACGCCTGGACGACGTCGTCGTCTCCTGCCTTGAAAAGGGTGCGGAGAACGTCTTTTTCCTCGGGACCGGCGGTGCCGCCATTCTCATGCAGCCGGCCGCCCAGTTGCTCCAGCGCAGGTCGCGCTTTCCGGCCTTCATCGACCTGCCGGCTGAGCTCTTCATCACCGGTTCGGTCAACCTGACGGAAAAGTCGATCGTCGTCATTCCGTCGCTCTCCGGCACGACCAAGGAGAGCGTGGCTCTGCTCGCAAAGGCGAAGGAGGCCGGCGCGACGGTCCTGTCGCTGGTGGGTCACGAGGAAACGCCGCTCGGCAAGGGCGGCGACCATGCCTTCGTCAACTTTGCCGAAGACGACACGTCCTGCGAGTCCTTCTACCTGCAATCCCTGTTCATCGCGCTGTCGATCATGCGTCACCGCGGCGAGATCGAGAACTACGACCAGATCGCCGGTGAACTGGAAAGACTTCCTGGGCTTCTCCTCGAAGTGAAGCGCGGTTACGAGGACAAGGCCGAGACCTTCGCCCGCGTTCTGGCGGGCTCCGACTACCACATCGTCACCGGCGCCGGAAACGCCTGGCCCGAGGCCTTCTACTACGGCATGTGCATCCTCGAAGAGATGCAGTGGATCCGGACACGCCCGGTCCATGCCTCGGACTTCTTCCATGGGACGCTCGAGCTCGTGGAAAAGGGCGTCAGCGTCATCCTCTTCAAGGGCGAGGACGCGCTGCGGCCGCTTGCCGACCGGGTGCAGAATTTCGCGCCCAACTACACGGACAGGCTGACCGTGCTCGACACGGCCGACTTTGCGCTGCCCGGCATTTCGCAAGAGGTACGCGGCCTCGTCTCGCCGATCGTTCTCGCAACCGTGCTCGAGCGCATCAGCGCACACCTCGAAGTGATGCGCAACCACCCGCTGACGACGCGGCGTTACTACAAGCGCGTGGCCTATTGAGCATGGACGCCCGATAAACTAGCACGGCCGCAATTGCTTCCGCATTCGCGGCCGTGACGCCGCAGGACAAGAGATCGCCATGACTTCCTTCCGATTTGCCGCAGTCGGCGACAATTGCATCGACCGCTATCGCGCGCCACTTCGCCAATCCTATGTCGGCGGCAACGCGATCAATGTCGCCGTTCAACTTGCAAGGCTCGGCCACGGCTCCTTCTATTTCGGCGCCGTCGGCCGCGATTCCGACGGCGCCCAGGTTCGCCGCCTGCTGCTTGCAAACGGCGTCAATGTCGATCACCTGCTCGCGCGCGACACCAACACGGCCTACACAGATATCGACGTTACGCCTGCCGGCGACCGCATCTTCGTCCATGAAGACTTCGGGGCCTGCGCCGGATACCGCCCCGATGCCGGCGAGATCGAGCTGCTGAAGACCATGGACCATGTGCATATCGGCTGGCTGGACGACGGCGGCCTGTTGCGCCGTGCACTATCTGCCGCAGGCGTCAGCGTCTCCCAGGACGTCTCGGTCAATGCGGCAGCCGCAGATCTCGAAGTCGACGGCCTTTCGATCGCCTTCGGATCGGCCGGCGAGGACGAAACGAGTGCAGAGAGGCTGACCGGCGAATTTCTCGCGCGCGGAGCCCGCCTCGCGGTGGTCACGCGTGGTGCGCTCGGCTCGCTCGCGAGCGACGGCGCCGAGGTAGCGTCCGCGGGCATTCGTCCGGTAGAAGTCGTCGACACGACCGGCGCCGGCGACAGCTTCATCGCCGGCTTCATCGCCGCCCGCCTGGAAGGGCGCGCCCTTGCCGCATGCCTCGAGGCCGGCAGGGACCTGGCCGCGAATACATGCACGCATGTCGGCGGCTTTCCGCAGGAACCGCAGTCGATCTGACGGCGCGGCGAATGGGACGGATTACTCCTATGCCTCGCCCCCTCCCAACAATGACTCCAGCAACGTATGACGCGGAGACGCAAAGGGATTGACGACTGTTACGCCGCCCGATGTGAAGCCATCCTGAAGGTCTTCGGACAGCAGCAGCCGGCAACCGGCCTGCGAGGCGGCGGAAAGGATCACCGCATCCCAGATGCCGAAATGATGATCGGTTGCGAGGTCAGCCGCCGCCACCATGATTTCGGGCGAGGTCCCGACGATCGAAAAGGCGTCTCGCCAGCCTAGAATGGCCTCGCGGGCGTCGGCCCGTGACCTTCCTGCCTTGCGCACGAGAACATTGAACAGTTCTCCAAGCACCTGAACGGGAATGACGGCAGCCTCCTGCGGCAGATTGCGCACCAGTTCCAGAACGATATCCCGCTTCTCGATACCGTTGACGCCCTCCGCATAGGCGAGGACGTTGGTGTCGAGCGCGACCCTCACCGCTCGTCCTCGTAAAGCTCATCGCGGGCCCAGCGCCCGGCAATCACGGCGGGCTGACGTTCGAGGCGCGACAGCAGCGCTGTTCGCGCACCGGAAACCGCGTTATCGCTTTTGGCGGCGGGAACGATGCGCGCGACAGGCCGTCCGTGGCTCGTCACGACATAGCTGTGCCCCTCCCGCACGCTGCGCAGGATAAGAGAAAACTTGCGGTTGGCATCCGCTGCCGAAACGGCTTCTTCCACGGCAATACCTCATCAGTAGTTATATTGCCTACAATAATGGAAGGCGACGCGCTCCGCAACTTCATATGATCGGTATCGCCAGCCAGTGCCTGCCTCGGCCAAAGCTTGCCCGAGCAGCGATGGGTGCGCACAAATCCTGCCATATGCATCAGTGCAGGAGCTGGCTGAGAAACAGGCTCGCCCGATCCGTCTTCGGATGCGCGAAGAATTCGTCCGGTTCGCCCTCTTCGACAATGCGGCCCTGGTCCATGAAGATCACCCGATCGGCGACCTGGCGTGCGAAGCCCATTTCGTGGGTGACGCAGACCATCGTCATGCCGTCGTTTGCGAGCGCCACCATGGTGTCCAGCACTTCCTTGACCATTTCAGGGTCGAGTGCAGAGGTCGGCTCGTCGAAGAGCATGACCTTCGGATTCATGCAGAGCGCCCGCGCGATCGCCACGCGCTGCTGCTGCCCGCCCGAAAGTTGGCCCGGATATTTGTTGGCCTGCTCCGGAATGCGCACGCGGTTGAGATAGTCCATCGCGATCTCCGTCGCCTGGGCGCGCGGCAAGCGCTTGACCCACATCGGCGCCAGAATGCAGTTTTCGAGAATCGTCAGATGCGGGAAGAGATTGAACTGCTGAAACACCATTCCCACTTCGCGCCTGATGGCATCCACCTTGCGCTCATCCTCGCCGACTTCGACGCCGCCGACGACGATGCGGCCCTGCTGATGCGCCTCGAGCCGGTTGACGCAGCGGATCAGCGTCGACTTGCCGGAACCGGAGGGTCCGCAGATGACGACCTTCTCCCGCGGCGCGATGGACAGGTTGATATCGTCAAGGGCATGATACTGGCCGTACCACTTGTGTACGCCGCTGAGCGTGATCTCCGGCGAAGCGATGTCGATCGATGTTGGCATTGTTGTCTCCAGGATTATTTCAGGACGAGCCAGCCGGAAAGCACGATGACGAGCGCGCCTGCGACCGTGTGCAGTTCGATGGGGGCGGCAAAGAACAGCGCCCCGTAGAGGCAGCCCCAGACGATCTGGCTGTATTGGAAAGGCGCAACCACCGAGGCGTCGCCCATGCGGAAGGCGCGCACCAGCAGCAGATGACCGCCGAGCATGAAGAGGCCGGCGAAGAAGGCTATCAGCAGATCGCCCGGCCCGACCGGCGCCAGTCCGCCGCCGATCGACGCAACGGCCAGCGCGACCGCGGCGAGCACCACGAGCAGCGTCGAGACGAGGGCAAGGTCGCTCTCCGTCGCCTTGGCGCGGCGCAGCAGCACGAGCGAGAGCGCGAAGACGAGAGCCGACCCCGCCGCCGCGGCGTGACCGAGATTGAGCGGCGCGATCCCCGGCCTGAGCGCAACCGCAACACCGAGGAAGCCGACGACCACGCCACACCAGGCAAGCATGGACAGGCGTTCCGCAAGCAGGGCGAAGGCCAGCACCGCCACAAGAACCGGAGTGAGGAAGGCGAGCAGATAGGCTTCCGACAGCGGCAGCACCGAAAATGCGTAGTGGATCAGAAGCGTATCGACGGCGAGCAGGAACGCCCTCAGGAGCGCGAGCCCCGGATGACGCGGCC
Source organism: Ensifer sp. D2-11 (assembly GCF_054161295.1). Taxonomy (NCBI): domain Bacteria; kingdom Pseudomonadati; phylum Pseudomonadota; class Alphaproteobacteria; order Hyphomicrobiales; family Rhizobiaceae; genus Ensifer; species Ensifer sp. D2-11. The sequence goes on along the minus strand of NZ_CP096433.1, from coordinate 22,081 downwards.
TGAGCGACGCCGTTGTGCCGGTGACGCCGGCGTAGACGGCAAGCATCGCGAGCGCTGCAAGCGTCACCATGAAGGTCACCTGCGGCACCTCGAAGCGCTCTGCGAGAAGCTTCACCAGCACATCCGTGCCCGAAAACATGGCGAAGGCCAGGAAGCCCAGGGCGGCAGCGCGCAGGTTGCGCGGCATGCCGCCCGCGGCCGGCGCGACAGTCGCGTCAACGGACATTGAAGCGTCCGAACCGTGCCTCGACACGGGACTGCATATATTCGAGGCCGATCGAAAGGATCCAGTAGATCATGGAGGCCGTGATCAGCATTTCGATGTGACGGAACTCGGTCTGTCCCTGGGTGCGGGCGAGATACATCAGTTCCCAGACGCCGACGACGGAGATCAGCGAGGAATCCTTCAGCATCGCGATGAACTGGTTTCCGGTCGGCGGAATGATCACACGCATCGCCTGCGGGAGGATCACCAGCCCCATCGTCTGGCTCGGGCTCAGGCCGAGCGCGGTCGCACCTTCCGTCTGCCCCCGCGGAATGCTCTCGATCCCCGCCCGGAAGATTTCGGTCATATAAGCGCCGTAGCAGAGCGAGAGCGCAAGGATGCCGGCCGGCACGGCGCTGATGACGTAACCCACCTGCGGCAGACCGAGATAGATGATATAGATCTGCATCAGGAGCGGCAGGCCGCGAAAGAGCGACGTGTAGAAGGTGGCGAGACCGTAGATCACACCGTTCTTCGACAGTTTCGCAATTGCGCCCACAAGCGCGATGACGGTCGCGACAGCGATCGAGATCACCGAAATGTAGAGCGTGGTGACGACGCCCTGCGAGATCAGGAAGCTGAGCTTCTTGGCGATAAAGGCAAAGGAAAGATTGAAGGAATAGAAGAAGAGCATCAGGAGCGCGAAGAGCTCCAGCCAGACGCCGGCCACCTGCCAGCGGCGAGGCAGCTGCCGCAGGGCCTTCCAGTTCAGCGCCGCTATCACCGCGATCATCACCGCGCCGACCAGCCGTCCGAGCGCGGGATTGGCGGCCAGCCACTCCGAGCTCGTCGGCAGAACAAGGCCGATCCAGGCCGGGCTGACACCCAGGCTGTAGACCGTCAGGGTTATCAGCGCGAGCAGGAGAAACGTCCCGGTGCGCCGCGCTGCATCCGGATAAGTCAGAATCATACGACCGATCATTTGGTTCTCTCCGGCATTCAGGCCGCGCGCTCGCGCCACCAGTCTTGAGCTTGCAGTTTCCAGTAGGTGAGCTGGGCTACCGCCAGACCGGCATAGCCGCCGGCCCAGACGAGCCCGAATGGCTTGAACAGCTTGTAGCGGTCGGACTGACCAAGGATGCCTTCGGCCACCAGCTTCCCGCCGATGGCGGTCGTGTTCAGCCCATGGCCGCCAAAGGCCGTGCAATGCCATACGCCGGGTTGCATCTCGCCGATCTGTGGCATGAGGTGGCGCGCGTAGGACATCAGTCCCGACCAGGCAAGCTCGGTCTTCAGATCCTTGAGCTGCGGATAGGTCCCGACCATTTCGCCCCGGAGTTCCCCGGCCAAGGCTGCCGGTGAGGCCGCACGGGTGGTGATGCGCCCGCCCCAAAGCAGGCGCTTCCCGCCCTCGACCAGGCGGTAGTAGTCGCCGGCGCGGCGGTTGTCGCCGATCGCGTCCGTGGTGGCGATGGCGGTACGAATGAGTTCCGGCGCTTCCTCGCTCAGCATGACATAGGTCGCGATCGGCAGGAACGAACGTTTCAGCCGCCCGTTCAGGGAGCCCGTATAGCCGCCGGTGGTGAACACGACATGACGCGCTCTGACACGGCCGCCAGACGTGGACACGGTCTTCTCGGCACCGTCGAGCACGCTCCCGGTCGCCGCCGAACCTTCATAGATCCGTCCGCCCAGCCGTTCGATCTCGCGCGCCAGTCCGCGAAGATAGTTGAGCGGATGCATGTGGAAGGCTTTGGGGTCGCGCAAGGCGTGGAAATATCGATTCGACTTCAGCACCGAACGGACTTCGCCGGTGGAGAGATAGTCGAGCTCATAGCCGTAGATGCGCCTCATCTCGTCGGCATGCGCTTTCAGGCTGCCTCCGTCGTCGTAGCGCAACACGCTCGTGATGCCGGGCTGGGGCCGTGCGCCGTCGATTTTCAGCGCCTCGATCGTCTCGCGGACGAATTCGACGCCTTCGATCGAAAGCCGGTGTATCTGCCGCGCCGCCTCGGTCCCGGCCATGCGGGCGATGTTGTCGCTGCCGGTGGCAAAACCCGGGCTGACGAAACCGCCATTGCGGCCGGACGCCCCGAAGCCTACGCTTTCCGCTTCGAGAACGACCACCGATTGCCCGGCGCGCGCCAGCTGCAACGCCGTCGTCAGACCGGCGAGCCCGCCGCCGATGATCACGGTATCGCATTCGACCGTACCGGAGAGGGGCGGTCTGACATTCGTTTCGGCTATTGTCTGCTTGTAATAGGTATTGGGATAGGACATTTTCTCTCGCCCGTCGACCGCGGTGGCAAGCGGAGGGGCGGCGAGCCGCCCCCCGCAGGTATCGGTTCAGTCGGCGCTGTAGTCCTTGCCGTACCACTTGGTGGTCAGCGTCGCGAGCGTGCCGTCCTTCTTCATCTCGTCGATGATGGAACCCACCTTCTTCGTCCAGTCCGGATCGACTTTTTCGGCGATGACCACAAGCGGCTCCCTGAAGGCATACTCGCCCTCGAGGACGCGCAGCGGATAGCCGTTCTTCACCGCGTTGAGCGCGGTCTGCTCCGGCGCGATGACCGCATCGAGGCGCACCCCGTCGCCAAGGCGCAAATCGTCGAAGGGCAGCATGGAATCGGCGAAGGTGCGGATCTCGCCCGGCTCGATCTTATATTCGATCGGCGGCAGGCCCGGCGCATCGATCTCCAGCTGACGGCGGATGAAATCTTCCGACGTGGTCGCCGTTTCGACCCCGATGATCTTGCCGTTCAGGTCCGCGACGGATTTCGCCTGGCTGTCCTTGTGAAGCACGTAAACATAGGGGCTGAAGTAATAGATGCCGGCGAAATCGATGACCTGGGCACGCGCCTTGGTGGGGGTGACGGAGCCAACACCCAGATCGTAGCGCCCTTGCCAACGGCCGCCGGTCAACGTCGCCCAGTCGGGCGTTTCGAAGCTCACTTCGACGCCGAGACGCTTGGCGATCTCCTTGGACACGTCGATGTCGAAACCGACCAGCTCGTTGCTGTCGTCGAGATAGCTCTGGGGCGGCCAGCCGCTGTTGGTGGCGACCACCATGGCCTTCTTGCCCATGACCCGGTCGAGCGTCTCACCCGCCTGTGCGGCGGTTACGAACGCCAGTGCGGCAACGCCGATAGCGAGCTTTGCAAATAGTCCTTTCACGCAATCCTCCTCTTCGATAAGCCAGCCCTACAGCGTCGCGTCTCTCGCAAGGCGCGCAATGGTCGCTGTAGCACTTCGACTTGCTGCATGATCCACGGAACATGCAGCGTGCTCCCAGTTATAAGATGTCTGACAACTGAATTAGTAAATCCTACTGACGCGGTGTCAAGGCCGCATGGCGCACGCGGCCATGAAACGAAATGATGAGACTATGCGAATCGGTGATGGACTCGGCCGGAGTGCGAAGGAATAAGGCGGCGTTGAACGCGACGGCGTGGAGCCAGGCTCTACACACTATCCTGAAAGCGCGCCAAGGGCTGGACGCGGAAAGGCGGAGCCCGGCATCCGCCAGAGCCCCGCCTACGCAGCAATGACAACTTCAGGTGGCGATCACTCGGCAGCCGTTGCGGTGCGGCTGAGCAGCATCAGCCCTTGAGCACGCTTCAGGCATTCGGCCTGCTCATTGCGATAGCGCGGCCCGATCTCCATCATCAGCACTGTCTCGGGCAGGAAATCCAGTTCACCGAAAATATCCTCCCAGTCGATGTCGCCCCAGCCGAGCGGCATGTGCAGGTCGCCGATACCGAGTGCCGTCGCCTCCTGCGGATAGAACGCCTGATAAAAGGCCTGCGGGCGGCCGAAGGAATCGTGGACGTGGAGGTGTCCGGCAACGGGCGCCATGGCGCGGATCTGCTCGCGAAAATTCAAGCCGCGATAGGTGGACTCGATATAGGCATGACTGAAGTCGATCAGCGCCACCAGATTGGAATGGTCGACGGCCCTCACCGTCTCGGCGATTTCGGCCGGCGTCTGGCGATACTGTCCCGGCGCCGTTGAAAAGATATTCTCAAGCGCGATGCGCACGCCGTAGGGGCGTGCGAATTCCGCGAGCTCGAACAAAGCGTCACGCTCGCGCCGGTCTGCCTCCGCCCGCTCGAAAAGCTGCTCGGCGCGCAGGTGACCGCCGTGCTGAACGATGATGCCGGCGCCGATGCGATCGCAGATCTCGACCAGCGCCTTTGCCGCCTCCAGCTGATAGGCCGCCGTTGCCGGATCCATGAAGTTCGAGGAAACGAGGCCGTGAACCGTGTAGCGAAAGGGAAACTGGCGGGTCAGCGCCACAAGCCGCTCCACGCGCTCCTTGATCAGTCTTCCGCCGGCGATGAGGTCGATGCTGGTCAGGCCAAGCTCGACCGTGTCGACGCCGAGTTCCCTCAGTCGGCGCAGGTCGGCCTCGAGGCTCTCCAGTTCGCCGTCGACGGAACCCGAACTGAAGCCGGTTGCGATGATATTGCTCATTGATTGTCCCCATTGAGATGACCGGCTACGACCGGACTAGAAAATACGCGTTTCCGGTCGGAAACCGCTATAACTTTTCCTCTAAGCGCACTGATGCGACTTCGGCGTCACGGAAGCCGAGCGCCAGATCGGGACTGTCCGAGGTCAGATGCCCGATCCCCCTTTCGAGCCAGCGGCGGATGCCCGCTTCCTCGTTGAGGGTCCATACGCAAAGCCGCTCCATAGGCACCGAGCTACGGATGAGTTCCCACTGGTCCGCCATCAGTTCGTGGTGGATCGCTACGATGTCCACGAGGTCGTCGGCGGCCGGGAGAAAGGCAGAGAGGCCGCCTTGCCGCGCCGCCCAGTCGGCATTGACGGAGACGAGACGCGCGACATGCGGCGCATGGAGGCGGCACTCCTCGAGGACCGATATATCGAAAGACGTGAGATGGGAGCGGTGGTCGACGCCGAAGCGCCGCAGTTCCGCCGCTACTCGGGCGGCGATGCCGGGGTAAGGTGTTCCCATTTCGTCGGACTTGATCTCGACGTGCAAGTGAAGTCCGTCCCTGGCTGCAAGTATGCCCAGCACGTCGCTCAATGTCGGGATACTCTCGTCCGTATCGCGCAACCGCGTCGCGAGCCGCCCCGCGGGAGAAAGCCGGCGCACCGGTCCGGTCGCGTGTACGGTCCTGTCGAGCGCGGCGTCGTGAATGACGAGCAACTCTCCTGAATCGGTCAGGTGCACGTCGAACTCGATGGCATCGACGCCGAGCCGCAGCGCATTGCGGAAACCCGTCAGCGAGTTTTCCGGCCAGAGATTGCGGGCGCCGCGGTGGCCGATGATTTTCGTCATGGGATTGGTCCTCAACGCACGGTGGGATCGAGCTTGTCGCGAAGCCAGTCGCCGACAAGCGAGATGGAAAGGGTCGTGAGCATGATCACGGCGGCCGGAGCGAGCATGATCCAGGGAGCGCGGGTCAGATATTCGCGCCCGAAGCCGACCATGTTGCCGAGGCTCGTTTCCGGCGGCTGCACACCGAGACCGAGGAATGACAGCCCGCTTTCCATCAGGATGATCTCCGGAAACGTCAGCGTCATCGACACGATCAGCGTCGATGCGACATTGGGCAGGATATGGCGGAGATAGACCCGCGCCGGAGTGGCGCCGAGTTGCACCACCGCGGCAGCATAGCCCTGCGCCCCGGCCGAGATCGCCAGGCCGCGGGCGATGCGCGCGTAGCGTTCCCAGCCGTAGAAGCCCATGAGACAGACGAGCAGCACCATGGAGGAGCCGAAGAAGGCCAGCACCGCGAGCGACATGATGAGAAACGGCAGGGCCGCCTGGAAATCGGCAAGCGCGAGTACCAGATGCTCGGTCAAGCCCCGAAACCGCGCTGCCGCGAAACCGAGCGCCGTGCCGAAGACCGCCGAAAGCACCGTCGCACCGAAGGCGATGATCAGCGAGACGCGGATCGACTGGATCAGCCGCGACAGCACGTCCCGGCCGAGCTCGTCGGTGCCGAGCCAGTGCTTCAGCGTTCCGGGCCCCGACAGCCGGCTCGTCAGGTCCATCGCCGTGATGTCATAAGGCCGCAGGAAGCCGGCAAAAAGCGCGATGACGATCATCGTTGCGAGCCAGAGGAAGCCGAACGCCACCGATAGAGGCAATTTGCGGCGAAGGAAGGAAAGGGAGCCTCGTAGCCATCCTGCAAGAGGCGATCTCTCTGCCAGATCAACGGAAGCCATAGCGCATCTCCTTGGAACTAATGCCCGGCATGCGAACGCAGCCGCGGGTCGAGCCAGCCGTAGAGCAGGTCGACGACGAGGTTCGACATCACCATTGCCGCGGCGATGATCAGCAGAATGCACTGCACGACGGCGAGGTCGCGATTGCTGACCGAAACGATCAGCAGCCGCCCGATGCCGGGCCAGGAGAAGATCGATTCCACCACGACCGCGCCGGCGATCAGCGACCCGACCATGAAACCGACGATGGTGACGATCGGGACTGCGGCGTTGGGAAGCGCATGGCTCCAGATGACGTCGCGCCATTTCAGCCCCTTCGCCGAGGCCGTGCGGATGTAGGGCTGCCCAAGCACCTCGATCATGGCGCTGCGCGAGAAACGGGCAAGAATGCCGATCCCGCCGATGCTCATCGTGATCGTCGGCAGAATCCCGTGCATCCAGGTATCCTGCCCGCCGGACGGCAGCACGCCCAGAAGAACCGAAAAGATCAGTACGAGCACGAGGCCCATGACGAAGGACGGAACGGTAAAGCCGATGATCGCCAGCGTGATCACGCCGCGGTCGGCGAAGCTCTGGCGGTGGAGCGCGGCATAGACGCCGGCGGGGATACCGATCATCAGCTTCAGGATCAGCGCCGGAAGCGTCAATTGCAGCGTCGCGGGCACCCGCTCCAGAACCAGTCGCAGCGCCGAGGCCTTGTCGCGCATCGACACGCCGAAATCTCCGGTGAAGATGGACTTGATATAGGCGAGGTATTGTACCCAGATCGGCTGGTCGAGACCCCAGGTTTTGCGGAACGCGTCGACGGCGTCCTGAGGCACATCGGGACCGAGCATCACCTGGGCCGGATCGCCCGACATGCGCAGCACGACGAAAGCGAAGGTCACGACGGCGAGGATCGTAATCACGGCGCGCATCAGACGCACGAGAACGAAGCGGATCATGCCCGTCTCCTAAGGGTCTCGACCGACGCGGTTTCGCCCGCCACCGCATGACAGGCCGCCGTCCGGCCGTTGCCGGTCCGGCGAAGCGCAGGCACGCTCGTGCGGCAGATGTCGCGCGCAACGGGACAGCGGGGATGGAAAGCGCAGCCCGAGGGACGATCGGCCGGGTTCGGCGGTTCGCCCTGCAGGATCACCCGGCCTTCGAGCGGCTTGCCCGGGACCGGGACGCTCGAGACGAGCGCCTTCGTATAGGGATGCTGCGGCGCCCGGAAGATCACGTCGGAAGAAGCCTCCTCGACGATCCGGCCGAGATATATCACCGCGACGCGGTCGGCGATGTTGCGCACGACCTTCAGATCGTGGCTGATGAAGATCATGGCGATGCCGTTCTTTTCCTGGAGATCGCGCAGCATGTTGACGACCTGCGCCTGGATCGAAACGTCGAGGGCGGAGACGGGCTCATCGCAGACCAGGAGCTTCGGCCGCGAAGCAAGGGCGCGGGCGATGACGGCCCGCTGCCGCTGGCCGCCGGAAAGCTCATGCGGGAAGCGCCCGGCCTGGTCGGAGCGAAGCCCGACAGCCGCCATCAGTTCGGCAATGCGGGCGGCCTGGTGTTCTTTCGGGACGAGCCGGTGAATATCGAGCGGCTCGCCGATCTGCGCTGCAATCGTCAGGCGCCGGTCGAGTGCCGCAAGCGGATCCTGGTAGACGAGTTGCATCTTGGCGCGCAGCGCCCGCCATCCGGCCGTACCGTATTTCGGCATAGGGCTTCCCTCGAAGCGCACCTCGCCGGCCTGCGCCGGATCGAGCCCCAGAAGCATCCGCCCCAATGTCGATTTGCCGGACCCCGATTCGCCGACGATTCCGAGCGTCTCGCCGGGCATGACCGCGAGCGAAATCCCGTCGACGGCGCGCACCGGGCTTGGGCGGCCGAAGAGCCCGCGCCGGACTTCGTAGATGCGCACGAGTTCGTCCGCTTCGATCAGCGCAGTCACGACATCAGCCCTTCGGGAACTCTTCTCTCAGCGTCGCCGCGCGTGACCGCTGGCACGGGGCGCATGCAGGCAAGGCGGCGTCCGTCGCCTTGGGGCTCGAGATGCGGGTAGTCGCTCCCGCAGGCATCGACGGCGCGGGGGCACCGGGGCGAGAAGGAACAGCCCGCAGGCAGATGTTTCGGGCTCGGTACGGTCCCCGGGATAGGGATCAGCCGGTCGCGCGGCCCGTCGATCCGCGGAATGGCATCGAACAGTCCCCGCGTATAGGGATGCCGCGGCTCCGAGAAGAGTTGCGCCACGCTTCCCTCTTCGACGATCCGGCCGGCATACATGACGCATACGCGATCGCAAACCTGCGAGACCGCGCCCAGATCATGGCTGATGAAGACGAGCGCCATGCCGGTCTCGGCCCGAAGCGTGTTCAGAAGATCGAGGATCTGCGCCTGGATGGTCGCGTCGAGCGCCGTGGTCGGCTCGTCGGCGATCAGCAGGTCCGGCTCGCCCGCGAGCGCCATCGCGATCATCAGGCGCTGGCACTGCCCACCGGAAAATTCGTGCGGATAAAGATCGAAGCGCCGCGCCGCATCGGGAATGCCGACCATGTCCATCAACCGCAGGGCCTCGACGCGCGCCGCATCTCCGCGAAGACCGCGGTGAATGTAAAGCGCCTCGACGATCTGGCGGCCGATGCGCAATACGGGATTGAGAGAGCTCGAAGGGTCCTGGAAAATCATTGCGATCCGCCCGCCGCGGACCTCCTCGAGAGCGGCGCGGCGTGCCCCGCACAGTTCCCGGCCGTCGATCCGGACAGAACCCGTGACAGCCGCCTTGCCCGGAAGCAGCCCGAGCGCCGCGAGCCAGGTCACGGACTTGCCGCATCCCGACTCGCCGACGAGGCCGACAGCCTCTCCCTTGGCAACATTGAGATCGATGCCATGCAGAACCTGAACGCCATCGAAAGCGACCTTCAGGTCCCGCAATGCTACGAGATCCGGCTTGGCAGCGCCCATTTCTCATTCCCGGTGTTTCGACCGCGGCATCGCCGCCCGGTCCTCAAAGGATTCCGGCAGCCGCCGGGCTGCCGGAACACGGCGTAGTCGAATTCAGCTGGCCCAGTTGGCGGCGCGGAAGTCCATGGCGAAGGCGGGCGCCGCCTTCCAGTTCAACGAAGACTTCATGCCGGTGAAGACCGCGTTCTGGTGAAGCACCTGGTAGACCGGGTCCTCGCGCTCGCAGATCTCGAGCATGCGGGCGAATGCCTTCTTGCGTTTCGCATGATCGGTTTCCGTTTCGAGGATCTGGGCCATCTGGTTGGCCTCGGCATTTGCCCAGTCCTTCTTCTGCTGAACCTCGCCGTTAGGCCCGAACTGGGCGACGATCGAGGAGACCGGATCGCTGAAGGCGGCGCCGGCCGACCAGTCGCGCACGCCCTTCGCGCCGGACGGGTCGTGGATCTGACCCCAGTTTTCCTTCATCTGGATTTCGACATTGAGGCCGACCTGCTTCCACATCTCGACCATGATCTGGCCGTTCGCAGTCTGGTTCGTGTAGTAATTGTTGAGAAGTCGGAACGGGATCGCATCGCCCTTGTAATTGGCCTGCTTCAGGAGATCCTTGGCGAGCTGCGGATTATATTCCGGAACCGCCCAGCCTTCGACGAACATGTCACCGTAGAAGGGGAACTGCAGGCCGGCCGGCACGGTCGTCTGACCGGACCAGAGCGCATCGACGATCGCCTGGCGGTCGATCGAATGGGTCATCGCCCGGCGGACGAGCGGGTCCTGAAGCGTCGGATTCTGGACATTGAAGACGGAAATGCGGTGGTTGTGGATCGTCGAGCCCTGGACCTCATATCCGGGTGCGGCCTGAACCGCAGCGATCTGGTCCGGCGGGAGGTCGCAGGCGAAGTCGTATTCGCCGGAGAGCAGGCCGTTGACGCGCGACGAAACCTCCGGAACCTCGACGAAGCGAATCTGCTCCAGCGGCGGGCGGCCGCCCCAGTAGTCGTCGAAGGCGACGAGCGTCAAGGAAACGTCCGGTTTATGTTCGCCGACCTATAGGGGCCGGTGGTGATCGGCTTGCGTGCCCAGTCCATATAGGTCGCCGCCTCGTCCCAGGCGCGACGGTTGGCAATCTGGCTGCCGAAGGCATAAAGGCGGCCCTCGATGGTGACGTCCGGCGTCGCGTTGTGGAAGCGAACGGTATGTTTGTCGACGGCCTCGACGCCGGCAAGCGCCGGCCAGAGGCGGCGCCCGGTGCCCGGCACGACTGCCGGCAGTTCCTTGGCGGTGGCCGGCTTGTGCTCATCCTCGAAGACCGTCTTGCCGCCTGCGGGCTGGGTGTCCCCGAACACGCGCTGCGCGGAGAAGCTGAACACGACGTCGTCGGCCGTGAGCTCGTCGCCATTGTGGAACTTCACACCCTGGCGCAGCTTGAGCTCGAGGGTCTTGTCGTCGATACGCTTCCATTCCGTCGCAAGGCCGGGAACCGGACCCTGATTGCCCATCCAGTCGCGCAGGATCAGACCCTCCCAGAGGTTTGGGAAGAACACGCGCTCACCGACATTCGACTGCTCGTTCCAGACGTCGAGTGTATTGTTGATGGTGATCTTCTGCACGGCGATGGTGACGGATGGGCGCTTGCCTTGGCTGAACGCGAAGCGCGGCAGGACCAAGCTGCCCGCAGTCGCGCCCATGAGGCCCAGCGCGGCGCGGCGGTTGATTGAAAGCATGAGACTCTCCTTTTGGATGGAATCGAGCACCCGCGCGGATGCTGTTCAGCGTCGGGTGTAGTTCCGCCAGACGTCGTCTTCCTGATGTTTGGGTGAAACTTTCGTGACAGGGGCTCGACGACCAAACTGTGGACGGTCTTGCCGACAGAGGTCCCTAGGAGACATCGCTTGCGCAACTCCGCGCCCTGTCGGCGTGCAGTGGAAAGCGATGATGAATGAAGCTGCAGTCATTGGGGGTAAGCGTCCAACCGAATGTCGTCAGACGCCAATTAGTTCACATGTGTAACACTGATGTGACGTATGTAACTCTTCTCCATGTCGCCTTGCCCGATTAAGGATGACATGCGTCTGACCAGACGCGCAGCGTTGCAGGGGGGGTGCATGGGGCAGCAGAGACTGATGGCCAAGGCCGCTTGGCTCTACCACGTGGAAGGACTGACGCAGGCCGAGATCGGCGAGCGCATGAGTCTCACACGCCGGAGGGTGAACGAGCTTCTTGCCGCGGCGCTGGAGCAGGGCATCGTCCGGATCAACTTTAGTTCACCCCTTGTCGAGAGTGTCGAGCTGGAATCGCGGCTGCGCGACCGTTTCGGATTGGATGATGCCGTGGTCATGCCCACCCCGGCCGATCCGCGCCTTCTCCACGCGGTCATCGGGCGCGGCGCCGCCGCCTATCTCGATCGCCTGATCCAGACGCGGAAACCACACTCCATTGGAGTTGGCTGGGGAGCGACCTTACGCGAGACGATGCAGCATATGACGCCCGCCAACGAACCCCGGATCGATGTCCGATCGATGATGGGCGGGCTGACGCATGGTTCGGAGATCAACACCTTCGAGATCGTCCGCGGCTTCGCGGAGGTGCTGAAGGCGCAATGCCACTACTTCGTCGCGCCTATCTATGCCGAAACTCCGCAATCGCGCGAGGCCCTGATTGCGCAGTCGGTGTTCCGCAAGACCTTCCGCCAGATCTGCGACGTCGACATATCCTATCTCAGCGCCGGCGACATGTCGCAGCACTCCCTGCAGGTGCGCTATGGCCTTCCGGAAGGGACGAAGGTGAGCGAACTCATAGCCCGCGGTGCGGTCGGCGATCTCCTCGGCCGGTATATCGACGCCGAAGGCAACCCCGTCGATCACCCGCTCAACCGTCAGGTGCTCTCGCCCGAGTTCGACGACTACCGCCGCATCCCCTGCCGCATCATTGCCTCGGGCGGTTCGCACAAGCACGACATTCTCCTGGCCCTGGCACGGGCAAGGCTGCCCACGATCTTGATCACCGACGCCCAGACCGCCATGGCGATGCTGCAGCGCGCGGAGGAAAGGTGATATCGACTGGAAACGACGCTGCAAAACGGCCGCCCTATCGGCGCTGGGTAGCCCTCAAACGCCAAAAGGCCCGCTGCTGCGGGCCTTTTGGCGTGTATGTGTATGTGTTTGGTTGCGGGGGCAGGATTTGAACCTGCGGCCTTCAGGTTATGAGCCTGACGAGCTACCGGGCTGCTCCACCCCGCGTTATCCGAGTAAATCTCGTCTGTTCCGTTCGGTCTGGCGATCGAAAGGCCGCTTGTCGGCGGCCGGTGTATCGGCCGAATGCATGAGAGAAGATGATCGGTTTTGTTTATCCTGCGTTTTGCAGACCTGGCAGCGACCTACTCTCCCGCGTCTTAAGACGAAGTACCATCGGCGCTGGGGCGTTTCACGGCCGTGTTCGGAATGGGAACGGGTGCAGCCACCCCGCCAGAACCACCAGGTCGGCAAAGCGCAAGATTGAGCCTGCGCTGCAGGCTCGAACCGATTTGAGAAGCTGGTGAAGCGATTGCTTCGTTTTGAACACGTCTTCTGTCTGTCGCCGCGGCCGTGAGGCCGCAAGCGCAGAGCGCGTCGCGCCTTGTGGCGCGCGCCGTCCGCAGCGCTACGCGCGTGAGGACAAAGAAAGTTGCGATGCTCATCTTCGATGAGCATAAGCAATGGGAACGATCAAGCCAATCGAACGATTAGTACCGGTAAGCTTCATGCGTTGCCGCACTTCCACACCCGGCCTATCAACGTGGTCGTCTTCCACGGTTCTCAAGGGAATACTCGTTTTCAGGTGGGTTTCCCGCTTAGATGCCTTCAGCGGTTATCCCTTCCATATATAGCTACCCTGCTATGCCCTTGGCAGGACAACAGGTCCACCAGAGATATGTCCATCCCGGTCCTCTCGTACTAGGGACAGATCCTGTCAATATTCCTACACCCACGGCAGATAGGGACCGAACTGTCTCACGACGTTCTGAACCCAGCTCACGTACCGCTTTAATTGGCGAACAGCCAAACCCTTGGGACCTGCTCCAGCCCCAGGATGCGATGAGCCGACATCGAGGTGCCAAACAACCCCGTCGATATGGACTCTTGGGGGTCATCAGCCTGTTATCCCCGGCGTACCTTTTATCCGTTGAGCGATGGCCCTTCCACGCGGGACCACCGGATCACTATGACCGACTTTCGTCTCTGCTCGACTTGTCAGTCTCGCAGTCAGGCGGGCTTATGCCATTGCACTCGACGAGCGATTTCCGACCGCTCTGAGCCCACCATCGCGCGCCTCCGTTACTCTTTCGGAGGCGACCGCCCCAGTCAAACTACCCACCATACACTGTCCCGGATCCGGATGACGGACCGCGGTTAGACATCCATGACGATAAGGGTGGTATTTCAAGGATGGCTCCACGAGAACTGGCGTCCCCGCTTCAAAGCCTACCACCTATCCTACACATGCCGACACGAATGCCAGTGTAAAGCTATAGTAAAGGTGCACGGGGTCTTTCCGTCTGACCGCAGGAACCCCGCATCTTCACGGGGAATTCAATTTCACTGAGTCTATGTTGGAGACAGCGGGGAAGTCGTTACGCCATTCGTGCAGGTCGGAACTTACCCGACAAGGAATTTCGCTACCTTAGGACCGTTATAGTTACGGCCGCCGTTTACTGGGGCTTCGATTCAGAGCTTGCACCCCTCCTCTTAACCTTCCAGCACCGGGCAGGCGTCAGACCCTATACGTCGTCTTGCGACTTCGCAGAGCCCTGTGTTTTTGATAAACAGTCGCTACCCCCTGGTCTGTGCCACCCCATCCTACTTGCGTAGAAAAGGGTCACGCTTCTTCCGAAGTTACGCGTGCAATTTGCCGAGTTCCTTCAACATAGTTCTCTCAAGCGCCTTGGTATACTCTACCTGACCACCTGTGTCGGTTTCGGGTACGGTCTATACGGTGGAGCTATTTCCTGGAACCGCGTCCCCGCCCGGACAATCCAATAAGTCCGGACAAGTTGAGCAATCCGTCACTACCACCAGGCCCACGAATATTAACGTGGTTCCCATCGACTACGCGTGTCCGCCTCGTCTTAGGGGCCGGCTAACCCTGCTCAGATTAACTTTAAGCAGGAACCCTTGGTCTTTCGGCGAGAGGGTCTCTCACCCTCTTTATCGTTACTCATGTCAACATTCGCACTTCCGATACCTCCAGGAC
>NZ_CP096433.1:0-2500 GCF_054161295.1 Ensifer sp. D2-11 | reverse complement strand
TTTCGGTGCGGCGAGCGCTACCGCGATATCCGCCTCCTTGCGCGACAACGACATGATCTGTTGGATCGCCACGAGCTCAAGCGAGATGTTCGGATAGCGCTCGGCGAACTCCCCAAGCCGGTCCGCGAGGAAGAAGTTGCCGAAACCCTCAAGCGTACTCAGCCGTACGACACCGCGTTGCGCCGTCATGCCGTCGCTGATGTCGAGCTGCAGTTGCTCCGTCTCCCGCTCCATGCGCTCGGCCGTTTCGACGAAGCGTTGGCCCATGGTCGTCAGCACGTATCCGCGGGGATTGCGCTCGAAGAGCTTGACCTTGAGTGCGAATTCCAGCCGGTCGATGCGGCGCGAGACGGTCGCGTGGCTCGTCCGCAGGCGTCGCGCTGCCGTCGAGAGCTGACCCGTTCGCGCGACCGCGAGGAAGAACTGCAGATCGTCCCAGGTAAAATTCGGATTCATGTCCCTCCCCTTCTGTTCAAAAATGAACAGATGCTGTTTGCAATTTACGGGTCGACCGACTTGCTTCCAAGCAGAATTTTCTGGATGGTAAACATCCGGCCGACATTTGAGGAGCATGTCTGGTCAAATTTGAACAGAGCGATGTGGGGAGACGGCCGAGGCCTCGAAAGGACACGGCCGAGCCCTATGTGTTTCCGCACGAGGGCTTCGCATCGCCCTTTAGAACATAGAACCTTTGGGAGGAGGACAAATGCACAAGAAACTGATCGCCACGCTCGCGATGGTGCTCGCCGGCAGCACCGCCGCCCTTGCCGACGCATCCGACGGCAAGGTCAAGATCGGCATTCTCAACGACCAATCCGGCGTCTATGCCGATTTCGGCGGCAAATCCTCCTACGAGGCGGCGCTGATGGCCGTAGAAGACTTCGGCGGCAAGGTGCTCGGCGTCCCGGTCGAGGTGGTGACGGCCGACCATCAGAACAAGCCCGATATCGCCTCCAACATTGCGCGGCAATGGTACGACACCGAGCAGGTCGACAGCATCATGGAGCTGACCACCTCCTCCGTTGCGCTTGCCGTGCAGGCGATCTCGAAAGAAAAGAAGAAGATCGACATCGTCACCGGGGCCGCAACGACGGAGCTCACCGGCAAGCAGTGCAGCCCCTACGGCTTCCATTGGGCGTATGACACGCATTCGCTCGCGGTCGGCACCGGCGGCGCGCTGGTCAAGCAGGGCGGCGACAGCTGGTTCTTCCTGACCGCCGACTATGCCTTCGGCTATTCGCTGGAAGAGAACACCGGCAACTATGTCAAGGAGAACGGCGGCACCGTCGTCGGCGCCGTCCGTCATCCGCTTGCAACCACCGACTTTTCCTCCTTCCTGTTGCAGGCCCAGTCCTCGGGAGCCAAGGTGATCGGTCTTGCCAATGCCGGTCTCGACACCTCGAACGCCATCAAGCAGGCCGCCGAGTTCGGCATCGTCCAGGGCGGGCAACGCCTGGCGGCCCTGCTCTTCACGCTGGCCGAAGTCCACGGTCTCGGTCTCGATGCGGCGCAGGGGCTGACGCTCACCGAAGGCTTCTACTGGAACCGCGACGAGGAGAGCGCCAAGTTCGGCAAGCGCTTCATGGAGCGCACCGGCAAGATGCCGAACATGGTTCATGCCGGCACCTACTCGGCCGTACTGCAATATCTGAAAGCGATCGAGAAGGCCGGAACCGACGAGACGGAAGCTGTCGCCAAAGAGCTGCACGCTCTTCCGGTCGACGACGTCTTTGCAAAGAACGGGACAGTCGCGCCGAACGGGCGGATGATCCACGACATGTATCTGCTCGAGGTCAAGAAGCCGGACGAGAGCAAGGAGCCCTGGGACTACTTCAAGGTTCTCGCGACCATTCCCGGTAAGGAAGCCTTCATCGACCCGGCCCAGAGCGGCTGCGAGCTCGTGAAGTCCTGACCGGCAAGACGATGACCGTCGCCATGCCTTTGGAGAATGGAGCGCCGCGGGTGGTTCTGTCCGCCCGCGGGCTCCGCCGCGACTTCGGCGGCTTCACCGCCGTCAAGGACGTCGACCTCGATGTCCACCATGCCCGCGTGCATGCGCTGATCGGCCCGAACGGGGCCGGCAAGACCACCGTCTTCAATCTCCTCACGAAGTTCCTGCAGCCGACCCATGGCACGATCACCCTGCTCGGCGAGGACATCACCAGGACCGCGCCCGACAAGGTCGCCCGCATGGGCCTCGTACGCTCGTTCCAGATCTCGGCGGTGTTCCCGCACCTGACCGTGCTCGACAACGTCCGCGTCGCGCTGCAGCGGCCGAACCGTCTGGCGACGCAGTTCTGGAAATCCTTGTCGTCGCTCGACACTCTCAACGGCAAGGCCGAGCAGCTGATCCGTTCCGTCGGTCTCGACAAGGAGGCGAACGCCGTCGCCGCGGACCTTTCCTACGGCCGCAAGCGCGTGCTCGAAATCGCCACGACGCTGGCGCTCGAGCCGAAGGTGCTGCTCCTCGACGAGCCTATGGCCGGCATGGGGCATGAGG